>NZ_SSBM01000013.1:0-202261 GCF_004795115.1 Streptomyces sp. A0592 | reverse complement strand
GTCCCGGCCGAGCCGGTGGCCGCCGAGCCGCAGCCCGTCGTGGCCGCCCCGGCGGAGCCCGCCGCCCCGGCGCAGCCCGCCGAGCAGGCCGAGGCCGTCGTGCCCGAGCCGGTCGAGGCCGTCGCCGCCGAGGCGGAGCCCGGGACCCTGCCCGAGGCGCCCGTCGCGGCCGAGCCCGCCGGCGACCCGGCCCCCGGCTACGACGACGCCGAGCGCGAGGCCGTCCTGCGCGTCATGCGCGAGCGCCGTGACATCCGCAAGGGCTTCCGTACCGACCCGATCCCGCACGAGGTGCTGCTCCGCGTCCTGGAGGCGGCCCACACCGCCCCCAGCGTCGGCCACTCCCAGCCCTGGGACTTCGTCGTCATCCGCTCCGCCGACACCCGCCGGACGATGCACGAGCTCGCCCAGCGCCAGCGCGAGGCCTACGCGAAGTCGCTGCCCAAGGGCCGGGCGAAGCAGTTCAAGGAACTCAAGATCGAGGCCATCCTCGACACCCCGGTGAACATCGTCGTCACCGCCGACCCCACCCGCGGCGGCCGCCACACCCTCGGCCGGCACACCCAGCCGCAGATGGCCCCGTACTCCTCGGCCCTCGCCGTCGAGAACCTCTGGCTCGCCGCGCGCGCCGAAGGCCTCGGCGTCGGCTGGGTGAGCTTCTTCGACGAGCGCGAGATGGTCCGCGAGCTCGGCCTGCCCGAGCACCTGGAGGTCGTCGCGTACCTGTGCGTCGGCTACGTCGACGAGTTCCCGGAGGAGCCCGAGCTGGCCCAGGCCGGCTGGTCCCAGCGCCGCCCGCTGTCCTGGGTGGTCCACGAGGAGACCTACGGCCGCCGCGCGCTGCCCGGCGAGGAGCCGCACGACCTCCTCTCCGAGACGGTCGCCAGCATCCGCCCGCTCGACGCGAAGGCGCTCGGCGAGGCCTGGGAGCGCCAGAAGCGCATGACCAAGCCCGCCGGCGCCCTGGGCATGCTGGAGATCATCTCCGCCCAGCTCGCGGGCCTCTCCCGGGTCTGCCCGCCGCCGATCCCGGAGCCGGCCGCAGTCGCGATCTTCGCGGGCGACCACGGCGTGCACGCCCAGGGCGTCACCCCGTGGCCCCAGGAGGTCACCACGCAGATGGTCGCCAACTTCCTGGGCGGCGGTGCGGTCTGCAACGCCTTCGCCAACCAGGTGGGCGCCGAGGTCTGCGTGATCGACGTCGGCGTCGCCGGCGACCTCCCGGCCACCCCCGGCCTGCTGCCCCGCAAGGTCCGCCCCGGCACGGCCGACCTGTCCACCGGCCCTGCGATGACCCGCGAGGAGGCGATCGCCGCCATCGAGGTGGGCATCGAGACGGCCCGCGACCTGGTCGCGGCCGGCAACAAGGCGCTCCTCACGGGCGAGATGGGCATCGCCAACACCACGGTCTCCGCGGCGCTCATCTCGGTCTTCACCGGCGTCGACCCGTCCGAGGTCACCGGCCGCGGCACGGGCATCAACGACGAGACCCACGCCCGCAAGGTCGAGGTTGTCCGCCGTGCCCTGGAACTCCACCAGCCGGACCCGGCGGACCCGATCGGCGTTCTCGCGGCGATCGGCGGCCTGGAGCACGCGGCCATCGTCGGCCTCCTGCTCGGCGGCGCCTCCCTGCGTACGCCGGTGATCCTGGACGGCGTCAGCGCCGGAGCCGCCGCCCTGGTGGCCCGCGCCATCGCGCCCGAGTCCCTGTCGGCCTGCATCGCGGGCCACCGCAGCGCCGAGCCGGGCCACGTGGCGGCCCTGAACAAGCTGGGCCTGCGCCCCCTGGTCGACCTGGACCTCCGCCTCGGCGAGGGCACGGGCGCCCTGCTGGCCCTCCCGCTGGTCCAGAGCGCGGCCCGCGCCATGCACGAGGTGGCCACCTTCGACTCGGCGGGCGTCACCGAGAAGTAGCCCGCCCCGGTCCGGCGCGGCCGGTGCACCCCGTGGGGGCGCGTGCCGGTCCGGTGTGGGGCGGGGACGCTCCGGGACGTCCCCCGCAGGCCGAGCGAACCCGGCGCCGGTCGGCGGGCCGGTCCCGCCCGGGGTTCGCGAGCCGAGGAGACGTCCCGGAGGGGCACCGCCCCACCGCGAAGCCGCCCAGGCCCGTGGCCGGCCCCGCCGCACACGACCGGCCCCGCGGGCGTTCGAGGCTTCGGGGTCCGGGGCGGAGCCCCGGGGAGCGGGCCGCGCAGCCGCCCGCGCAGCCGCGGGCCCCCGTCCGCGCTGTGGGACGGCGCGCGCCGTATGGTGGACCCGCACCAAGAACCCGCACGTCAGTACTCCGCCAGTACCCCCGCCGCTCCAGAGCCGCAGCGGCAAGACAGAACGACCGCCGCATCAGGAGCCGCACCGCCATGGCCGACACCCCCGCCTACCCCGTAGGACTCCGCCTCGCCGGCCGCCGCGTCGTCGTCATCGGCGGTGGCCAGGTCGCCCAGCGCCGCCTCCCCGCGCTCATCGCGGCCGGCGCCGACGTCCTGCTCGTCTCGCCCTCCGCCACCCCCTCCGTGGACGCCATGGCCGAGACCGGCGAGATCCGCTGGGAGCGCCGCCGCTACCAGGACGGCGACCTCGCCGGCGCCTGGTACGCCCTCATCGCCACCCAGCACCGCGACGTCAACGAGCAGGCCTCCGCCGAGGCCGAGCGCGAGCGCGTCTGGTGCGTCCGCGCCGACGACGCCTCCGCGGCCACCGCGTGGACCCCGGCCACCGGCCGCATCGAGGGCGTCACCGTCGCCGTGCTGACGGGCAACGACCCGCGCCGTTCCGCGGCCGTCCGGGACGCCGTGGTCGAGGGCCTGCGCGACGGCAGCCTCGCCGCCCCCGGCCACCGCCACAGGTCCACGCCCGGCGTCGCCCTCGTCGGCGGCGGCCCCGGCGACCCCGACCTGATCACCGTGCGCGGCCGCCGGCTCCTCGCCGAGGCCGACGTGGTCATCGCCGACCGGCTGGGCCCCCGCGACCTGCTCGACGAGCTCCCCCCGCACGTCGAGGTCATCGACGCCGCGAAGATCCCGTACGGCCGGTTCATGGCCCAGGAGGCCATCAACAACGCGCTGATCGAGCACGCCAAGGCCGGCAAGGCCGTGGTCCGCCTCAAGGGCGGGGACCCCTACGTCTTCGGCCGCGGCATGGAGGAGCTCCAGGCCCTCGCCGAGGCCGGCATCGCCTGCACCGTCGTCCCCGGTATCTCCAGCTCCATCTCGGTCCCCGGCGCCGCCGGCATCCCGGTCACCCACCGCGGGGTCGCCCACGAGTTCACCGTGGTCAGCGGCCACGTCGGCCCCGACGACCCGCGCTCCCTCGTGGACTGGGCCTCCCTCGCCAAGCTCACCGGCACCCTGGTGATCCTCATGGGCGTCGACAAGATCGGCCTGATCGCCGAGGCGCTGGTCCGGCACGGCCGCTCCGCGGACACCCCGGTCGCGGTCGTCCAGGAGGGCACCACCGCCACCCAGCGCCGCGTGGACGCCACCCTCGCCACGGTCGGCGAGACGGTCCGCGCCGAGGAGGTCCGTCCGCCCGCGGTCATCGTCGTCGGCGAGGTCGTCCGCGTCGGAACCCCGGACGTTCCCACCACCAGCGCCTGACAGGCCGTTGGCACCGCACCCAGGACAAGGCAGTATCACCCTGTGGCTGATCTCATCACCATCACCGACCCCGACGACCCCCGCCTGCGCGACTACACGGGCCTGACCGACGTCGAACTCCGGCGCAGGCGAGAGCCCGCGGAAGGCCTCTTCATCGCCGAGGGCGAGAAGGTCATCAGACGGGCCAAGGACGCCGGGTACGAGATGCGCTCGATGCTGCTCTCCGCCAAGTGGGTCGACGTCATGCGCGACGTCATCGACGAGATCCCGGCACCGGTCTACGCCGTCAGCCCCGACCTCGCCGAACGCGTCACCGGCTACCACGTGCACCGCGGCGCCCTCGCCTCCATGCAGCGCAAGCCGCTGCCCACGGCCGAGGAACTCCTCGCCACGACCCGCCGCGTGGTCGTCATGGAGGCGGTCAACGACCACACCAACATCGGGGCCATCTTCCGCAGCGCCGCGGCCCTCGGCATGGACGCGGTGCTGCTGTCGCCCGACTGCGCCGACCCGCTCTACCGGCGCTCGGTGAAGGTCTCCATGGGCGCGGTGTTCTTCGTCCCCTACGCCCGTCTGGAGGCCTGGCCCAAGAGCCTGGACTCGGTGCGCGAGGCCGGCTTCAAGCTGCTCGCGCTGACCCCGCACGAGAAGGCGACGCCGATCGACGTGGCGGCGCCGCAGTCCCTGGAGCGGGTCGCGCTGATGCTCGGCGCAGAGGGCGACGGCCTGTCCACGCAGGCACTGGTCGCCGCCGACGAGTGGGTGCGCATCCCCATGGCCCACGGCGTGGACTCGCTGAACGTGGGCGCAGCCGCCGCGGTCGCCTTCTACGCCGTGGCCCAGGGCCGCCCCTAGCGGGCGCTACAGCTTCTGGGCGGCCGCGATGCCCAGCGCCACGATCAGCGTGACCACGATGAACACGATCAGGCGCTGGCGCATCAGCTTCGGGTCCGGCCGCGACGGGCGGCGCCCCGCACCCGTCGTCCTGGGCGCCGGGCGGCCGCCCGTGCGCCCCGCGGTCGGCCGGGAGGACGGGCCGGGACCGCGCGGGTTGCGCGAGGAGGAGGGCCGCGAGTGCGGGCCGCCCGGCGGGCCGCCCTGCACCCTGGGCGCACCCCCGCCCGTACGGCGCTCCGTGCGCTGCTCGGCGTGGTCCGGGGAGGCCTCGGGCAGCCGTCCCGTCGGCCGCTCCGTGCGTGCCCGCTGCGCCGGCGGGCGGCCGTCCGACAGCCCCTGCGCCTCGCGGGCCGCGATCTCCTTGAGCCGCATCGACAGCTGGAGCGTGCTGGGCCGCTCCTCGGGGTCCTTGGCCAGGCAGGCCCGTACGAGGGGCGCCAGCGCGTCGGGGACGCCCTGCAGGTGCGGCTCCTCGTGCACCACGCGGTACAGCATGACCTCGGAACTGCCGTGCCCGAAGGGCGAGTCGGCGGTGGCCGCGTAGGCGAGGGTGGCGCCGAGCGCGAAGACGTCCGTGGCCGGGGTGACGGCGGCGCCGCGCACCTGCTCGGGCGCGAGGAAGCCGGGGGAGCCGACGGCCGTACCCACATGGGTGAGGGTGCTCGCGCCGGTGGCCCAGGCGATCCCGAAGTCGATGATCCGGGGGCCCTTGGGGGACAGCAGGATGTTCGAGGGCTTGAGGTCCCGGTGGACGACTCCCGCCTCGTGCACGGCGACCAGCCCCTCGGAGAGCGCGGCGCCGACGGCGGCGATCTGCGCGGCCGTCAGGGGGCCCTCCTCGGCCACCTTGTCGTGCAGCGAGGGCCCGGGCACGTACTGGGTGGCGAACCACGGCCGCTCGGCCTCCAGGTCGGCGGCGACCAGGCGCGCCGTGCACCCGCCCCGGATCCGCCGGGCCGCGGACACCTCGCGGGCGAACCGCGAGCGGAACTCCTGGTCCTCGGCCAGGTCCGGCCGGATGACCTTGAGCGCGACGCGCTGCCCGCGCCGGTCCGAGCCCAGGTAGACCACGCCCATGCCGCCGGCTCCGAGCCGCCGGTGCAGTCTGAACGAGCCGACGACACGCGGGTCCTCGCGCCGGAGCCGCATCATCGCCATGTCCACCCCGCTGACCGGTCGTCCTGTTGACCTGCCACAGCTTACGGACCATCCGGCATGCGTGCTCAGAGGCCGCGCCCTCGTCGGGGGATTCGATTGTCAGTGCGGCACAGCACACTTGAGAGAGCCTCAGGGATCCCGCCCGCCGGCCCGGAGGAGGGCGGCCGCAGGCCCAAACAGCCCTTCGGGCAAGGGGATTGGTGCTCCGGTGCAGGTCGGAGTGGGCCGGAGCGCGCACCGGCGCCGCCGCAACCGGAGTCGATCTTGTCGAGGCCCGATCGGCGGACACGCATGAACGGGGAGTGACGGAAGTGAGGGAAGTCACTACCCTCCGGTCATCCCCTCCGGGATGACCCCGACGCGAGGGGGACGGTCTCCACCCAGGGGAGTACACGGCGGGGCCGCCCTCATCCTCCTGGAGGCCCGGCAATGGGTACGAGGGCATGAGGCCTGCGGCCGTCCGCCCGCCTAGTGTTGAAGTCAAGCGGCGGGTGATGCACTCGTCCCCCGAGGTCAAGAGCCCGCCGCTGCCAGACGACAGGGAGAGGACCATGGCGGACATCGCACGGCAGGGACGCAAGGCATTCGCGTTCAACAGCCATGAGTCCGGCACCCGCCACCCACTGGTGGCCGCGGCCATGGTGCTCCCCCTGGCCGCCCTGCTGCTCTTCCTCTTCGGAGGGTTCGATCAGCTGGCGGCACAGGCGTCGTCCGTGGGCATGATGCCGGGGCGCTGAGCGGCGCTCCGGGCCCGGGAGAGCGGCCCGGGCCGGGACATCGGCCTGTCGTACCCCGTGGGGACGGGGGCGCGACGGACGGCAGGTGAAGGGTGCTGCCCGTACGGCTGGGGAGTCGTACGGGCAGCACCCTTTTTGACGTCCCTGCACCCGTGTGGAGGAACGCGAAAGCCCCGGCCGTGGAGACGGCCGGGGCTTTCCGGTGGTGCGCGATACTGGGATTGAACCAGTGACCTCTTCCGTGTCAGGGAAGCGCTCTCCCGCTGAGCTAATCGCGCGGGACCGCGGTGCGAAACCGCAGATGGTGCGTGTACTGCGTGCGCGATACTGGGATTGAACCAGTGACCTCTTCCGTGTCAGGGAAGCGCTCTCCCGCTGAGCTAATCGCGCGGGGATCCTTGCGGATCAGTGGACGATACTGGGATTGAACCAGTGACCTCTTCCGTGTCAGGGAAGCGCTCTCCCGCTGAGCTAATCGTCCTTGGAGGTGGAGACGGGATTTGAACCCGTGTAGACGGCTTTGCAGGCCGTTGCCTCGCCTCTCGGCCACTCCACCATGGAGCTGCAGGGGTTCTCGGGAAGATCCCCCACTTCGAGCGGACGACGAGACTCGAACTCGCGACATCCACCTTGGCAAGGTGGTGCTCTACCAACTGAGCTACGTCCGCAGGTCACCGTGTTCGCTCCGGGGTTTTCCCCCTTCGCTCCCTGGCGACGTGTTGAACTCTAGCGGATTCCCGGGCCAGCTCAAAAACGCGTTTCCGCAGCGTGCTGCCGCTCGATCACCACAGGTCACCCGGCCGTCACCGCACCGGCGCCCTCGCGTCACCGGTCATAGACTCGCAGCCGTGCACGACCTGCCCCCCTTGGCCCGCTTCGGCGGCCTCCTCGCGACAGACCTGCGGGATGTCACCAGTGATCCCGCCGCCCTCGACTCCACCGGCTTCTGGGCGGTGGCCGCCGACTTCGAAGGGCGCCTCGTCTGCGCGCGTTTCGGCGACGTCCGGCCCGACCCCGTTCCCGCGCCCGTGCCCGGTGCCTGGACCGGTCCCGACGCCGATCAGTGGAGCTCCTCCCTCGACCGGGCCGCGTACGTCGCCGGAGTACGCCGCATCCGCGAGCACATCGCGGCCGGCGAGGTCTACCAGGCCAACCTCTGCCGGGTGATGTCCGCGCCGCTGCCGCACCCGGACCGCGCCGACGTCGACGCCCTCACCGCACTCCTCGCGCGCGGCAACCCCGCTCCCTTCGCAGGAACGATTCGTCTCGCGGCGCACGGCGTGGAGATCGCCACCGCCTCGCCCGAGCTGTTCCTGCGCCGCGACGGCCGCCGCGTCGAGTCCGGACCCATCAAGGGCACCGGCCGCACCGCCGACGACCTCCTTCCCAAGGACCACGCCGAGAACGTGATGATCGTGGACCTCGTACGCAACGACCTCGGCCGGGTCTGCGCCACGGGCTCCGTGTCCGTCCCCGAACTGTGCGCCGTCGAGGAGCATCCCGGCCTCGTGCACCTCGTCTCCACCGTCAGCGGCGAACTGGCCGACGGGGCCGGCTGGCCGGAGCTGCTCGCCGCGACCTTCCCGCCCGGATCCGTCACGGGCGCGCCCAAGTCCTCCGCCCTGCGGATCATCGAGGCCCTGGAGACCGCCCCGCGCGGCCCCTACTGCGGGGGCATCGGCTGGGTCGACGCGGACCGCGGCACCGGCGAGCTCGCCGTCGGCATCCGTACCTTCTGGATCGACCGGGAGGCACCCGGCGCCCCCCGCCTGCTCTTCGGCACCGGGGCCGGCATCACCTGGGGTTCCGACCCCGACCGCGAGTGGGCGGAGACCGAGCTCAAGGCGGCCCGCCTGCTGCGGGTCGCTGCCGGCCGGGAGACCAGCGGCCCCCAGAGGGCGAACGGCACCACGGGAAGGACAGCACCATGAGGATCTGGCTCGACGGAGCCCTGAGGGACGTCGACGGCGCGACCGTGTCCGTCCTCGACCACGGGCTCACCGTGGGCGACGGCGTGTTCGAGACGCTCAAGACCGAGCACGGCCGGGCCTTCGCGCTCACCCGCCACCTGGAGCGGCTGACCCGCTCGGCCCGGGGCCTCGGCCTCCCCGACCCCGACCTCGACGAGGTGCGCCGCGCCTGCGCCGCCGTCCTGGAGGCCGAACCCGTCGAGCACGGGCGGCTGCGCGTCACCTACACCGGCGGCGTCGCCCCGCTCGGCTCCGACCGGGGCGACGCGGCGCCCACCCTGATCGCCGCCGTCGCCGCGTCCCCCCGCCGGCCGGACACCACCGCCGTCGTCACGGTGCCCTGGGTCCGCAACGAGCGCTCCGCCGTGGCCGGCCTGAAGACCACCTCGTACGCGGAGAACGTGGTCGCCCTCGCCGCCGCGCACCGGGCGGGCGCCTCCGAGGCGCTCCTGGCCAACACCGTGGGCCGGCTCTGCGAGGGCACCGGCTCCAACGTGTTCGTCGTGCTCGACGGGGAGCTGCACACCCCGCCCCTGGAATCGGGCTGCCTCGCCGGGATCACCCGGGCCCTCGTCGTCGAGTGGGCCGGCGCCAAGGAGACCGACCTGCCCTTCGAGGTGCTGGAACAGGCCGAGGAGGTCTTCGTGACCTCCTCGCTGCGCGACGCACAGGCGGTCGTCCGCCTCGACGGACGGGAGCTGGGGACCGGGCCCGGACGGGTCACCGCCGAGGTCATGCGGATCTTCCAGGTGAAGGCCGGCGCTGACCTCGATCCGTGAACACCGGTGACGCGGAGCCGCGGGGCAGGTAGAACTCGAAGTGATGACCACCACCCTGCGGCCCGCGCAGCCGCTTCAGCGAAACAGTGACGGCACCCGACGGCGGGCCTACGAGGTCCGGGTCAACAGCCGCCGGGTCGGCACGCTCGAACTGGCCACCCGGTCCGCCGTGCAGCCCGGCATCGGCGTGATCCGGGGGCTGTGGATCGACGAGGGCGACCGCCGGCGCGGACGCGGCACGGTCGCCGCGCTCGCCGCCGAGGAGGTGCTGCGCTCCTGGCGCTGCACCGGGGTCGCGGTGTCGGTGCCCGCCGACGCCGGGCCGGCGCTGCGGATGGCGGCGGCCCTCGGCTACCGGGAGACCGGCCGGGTCATGGTCAAGGACCTGCCGGAGCCGCCGCCGGACCTCCCGGCGGGCAGCGTCGGCCGGCCGATGACCCGGGCCGAGTTCGACGCCTGGCTGGAGCCGGGCATCGTGGAGTACGGCAGCCGGCTCGTCGCCCCGGGCATGACCGAGGAGCAGGGCGTGGCCGCCTCCCGCGCCGAGCACGCCAGGATGCTGCCCGACGGCCCGGACACCCCCGGGACGGACTTCCTCCTGCTGGAGAACCCGGCGGGGGAGACGCTGGGCACCGTGTGGATCGGGGAGTGCGAACTGCCGGGCCTCGGCGCCGTCCCGTACGTGTACGACGTCAAGGTCGAGCCCGAGCACCGCGGGCAGGGCCACGGGCGGACCCTCATGCTCCTCGCCGAACGGACCGTCCTGGCCGCCGGAGGGAGCCGGCTGGGCCTGCACGTGGTCGAGGGCAACACCCCGGCCCGGCGGCTCTACGAGTCGCTCGGGTACCGGGACCTCGCGGTGAACGCCTCCAAGGTGCTGATCTAGGGGGTCAGGCGGCGAGGAGGCGGTCGACGATCTCCTCGATGCGGGCGCGCAGGCCCTCCTGGCTCTTGCCGCCGTCGAGGCGCTCGCCGTCGATCACGTAGGTCGGGGTGCCGGTCACGCCGATCGCCTTGCCCTCGGCCTGGTCGGCGTCGACGATCAGGATGTGCCGGCCGTCGATCAGGGCGGTGTCGAACTCCTCGACGTCGAGGCCGAGGTCGCGGGCCACGTCCAGCAGCACCGGCTCGCCCCGCTCGGACAGCTCCGCGGTGCGGGCCAGCAGGGCCTCGGCGTAGGGCCAGCCACGGCCCTGCTCGGCGGCCTCCTCGGCCGCCTGCGCGGCGGCGAACGCGTGCTTGTGCTTCTCCAGCGGGAAGTGGCGCAGCCGGATGTCCAGCCGGTCGCCGTAGCGGGCCCGCAGGGCGCGGACGTCGTCCAGGGCGCGGTGGCAGTCCGGGCACTGCAGTTCGCACCAGACGTCGAGGATCACGGAATCGGTCATGCGGACAGTCTCCCAGGACCTGGGGAGGAGATCCGACCCCGATATCTCCCGGAGATCCGCACGGGGGATGCCCCGTGCCTGGCCCCTGCGGCTGCGGGCGGTGCACGATGGACGGACGGGGACAGACCGCCCCGCCCTCGAAGAGTCCGGAGGACCGCATGCTTGCCGAGACCATTTGCTCCGCGGTGTCCGCGGCGGGCCTGGGCATCGCCGTGGTGACCGCCTACCGCAGGCGGTTCCTGGCCGCCGCGCGGATCACCGCGTACTCGCTGGTGCCGGTCGGCCTCGTGCTGACGGGTGTCGTGGAGTGGCTGACCGGCATCGTCTTCAACCCGACCGTCTGGATCGGCTTCGGGCTGCTGGGGCTGGCCTGGCTGATCCTCTTCACCACCCGCGCCGTCGAGCGGCGCAGCCTGGGCGGCTCCGGCCGGCCCGCGAGGAAGAAGGCTAAGGGGGGCGCCTCCCCGGAGGCCGTGGCCCCGGCCGCCTCCAAGCCCTCCCTGGGCGCCGCCGCCCCCACCACCCGCCGCGACCAGCCGCCCGCCGCCCCAGCGGACGACTTCTCCGACATCGAGGCCATCCTCAAGAAGCACGGCATCTGACGACACCCCGGACCGGGCCCGCAGGGCCTCAGCGCTTCTTGGTCTGCTTCCGCTGCGGGCGGTTCCACTCGCCCCGGTGCTGCTGACAGCGGGGGTAGCCGATCATCGCGGGATTCCTGCACGGTTTGCCGGTCTTGGTCTTCGTCGACCCGCACTTGACCTGATATCCCACAGGTCCTCCCTTTCGTCGGGATGAGCGACACCGGATGGAGGAGGCCGGTCTCGGCTCCGGCGCGGTCTCCCGTGCCCCGAACGCGTGCCCCCGGACGACAGTGTCCGAGCCCTTGGGCCGCCGCCAGGGCGCACGCCAGGAGCGCGCGAAGCAGGCAGCGGGCCGGAAGCACGGTGGGCGGGGTGGGGGAGGCGGATCGCGGTACGTCCACAAGATCGAGCGAACTGCCGCGCGAGTGTTGGCGTGTTGAGAGGTGCGCGGCGGCCCGCTGCGCCATCATCGGCGCGACATGTTCGAGACATCGCAGAGTGACCCCGCGGTGCCCGTCCCGGTACCCGACCCCGTCGCCGACGAGCCGCGGGGCTGCCTGTTCGCGCTCTCCCAGCCGCCGCTGATGATCTTCCTAGCGGTGATCGGGATCCTGCTGCTGCTCGCCGCCGTGCACGATCTCTTCCTGCTCTGACGGACCCGCGTCGGCTTCCTTGCGGCGGGCCCGGTACGCCGCCACGTGCAGCCGGTTCCCGCAGGTCCGGCTGTCGCAGTAGCGCCGGGAGCGGTTGCGCGAGAGGTCCACGAAGGCGCGCCGGCAGTCGGGGGCCTCGCAGCGGCGCAGCCGTTCCTCCTCGCCGGAGACCACGATGAAGGCCAGTGCCATGCCGCCGTCGGCCGCCAGGTGATCGCCCACCGACGCGCCCGGCGCGAAGTAGTGCACGTGCCAGTCGTAGCCGTCGTGGTCGGTCAGCTGCGGGGTGGTGCCCGCGGTCGCCACGAGTTCGTTGATCAGCACGGACGCGGCGCGCGCGCTCGGCGCCGCGAAGACCTGGGCGAACTTCGAGCGCACGGTCCGGACGCCGGCCAGATCACGGGCGCCGAGCTCGCCGACGTCGCTGATCGAGTACTCCTGGACGAAGCCGCGCAGCGCGCCGATGTCCGAGAGACCGTCGGGCTGGTCGGGTTCGGCCGCGGTGTTCACCAGCGCGACGACGACGTCGAGCGCGCGACGGGTGTCGTGTGGGATCTGCACGGTGTCTCCCTGGGGGCCGGGCCTGCGGCGACGGGCGTGCCGCCGATGCCGCCCGACAATAGCCGGTCCCCGCGCAGCACACAGGCGCCGTCCTCGCGGGTGGCTTCCGCGGGAACAGCGCCGGCGCAGGCGTATGTGGTTGTCCGCTCCGCACCGTCGCCCCGAGTCGGACGGTGTCGAGCGGCCGGGAGCCTGGCTCAGCTTTCGGCCAGGATGTGGGAGAGCTCCTTGTCGAGGTCGAAGTGCCGGTGCTCGGTCCCGGGTGGAACCGCGGCGTCCGTCCGCTTGAGGAACGACTCCAGGGCTCGGGCGGGTGCTTCGAGAAGCGCTTCTCCCTCCGGTGAGCTCAGGGCGATGCAGACGACGCCCTGACCGTGACTGCGGGAGGGCCAGACGCGGACGTCGCCGGTACCGGTGGGCCGGTGGAGACCCTCCGCGAGGAGGTCGCGGGCGAATACCCATTCGACCGTCTCCTCGGCGCCGGTGTGGAAGGTGGCGTGCACGGCGTAGGGGTCGGCCGTGTCATACCGCAGGCCCGCGGGAACAGGCAGTGAGGACTCGCTCGACACAACGAGGCGCAGGTGCAGCTCGCAGCTGACCGTGGTGTTCATAAGCGCCAGGGCCTTTCGCTCAGTGTGCGCTCGGGGATTCGCACGTCGGCGAAATCGACATGCCACCTACGGTGTCGTTGTAAACCCCTCTGACCGTTTTGCGGACCTCTGGGTCCCTCGGACGGCGGATCCAAACCATCGTTCCCGTGTGCTTCGCGCTCGGGTAGATTCGAGTCATGAATACGGGGAGTGACCGCGGAACGAACGAGTCCGCTACCGGCGACACCGCCACGGAAACCACCGCGCAGACCGCCGCGGAGACCGCGGAGGAAACGCCGCACGTGTCGAAGGCGCCCGCCTTCATCAAGGCCAGCAAGAGCCTGCACCTCAGCTGGCAGGTCGGCGTCTTCATCGTCGGCCTCGCGGTGATCGCCGCAGGCGTCGCCATGCTCGTCCTGCCCGGCCCCGGCTGGGTCGCGATCTTCGCGGGCCTGGCGATCTGGGCCACCGAGTTCGCCTGGGCCCACCTCGTCCTGCGCTGGACCAAGCGCAAGGTCACCGAGGCCGCGCAGAAGGCGCTCGACCCGAAGGTGCGCCGCCGCAACATCATCCTGACCACCGTCGGCCTCGTCATCGCGGGCGCCCTGATCGGCTTCTACCTGTGGAAGTACGGGCTCGTCCTGCCCTGGGACCTCAAGGACCAGTGATGGTCAAAGAGCACCGCTGACATGGGGTAATGTTTGCGGTGCGTCCGGGCGATTAGCTCAGTGGGAGAGCACTTCGTTCACACCGAAGGGGTCACTGGTTCGAACCCAGTATCGCCCACCCGGACCAGAGGCCCGGAGACTTTCACCGTCTCCGGGCCTCTGGCGTTCTCCGCCCGACACCCCCTACCGCAGCCGCCCGATCGCCGCCCGTAGCCTGCGCGCGTCCCGCAGCCGCTTCTCGTACGTCGCCCCCACCGCCAGCAGCAGCAGGCCCGCCAGGGCCGGCGGCACCCAGCGCGGCAGCGCCCCCGCCACCTGCACCACGTACGGGGCCAGCTCGTGCACCGCCACCGCCGCCAGGACCGCGCCGCCCAGCAGGAGCGGGGCCTGCAGCCGCCGGTGCGCGCCCGCCAGGGTCACCGCCAGCGCGGCCGCCCCCAGCACCAGCGGGCGCACCCAGCCCGCGTCACCCCAGGCCGCCAGCAGGCTCGGCACCAGCGTCGCCGCCAGCCCCGGCCCGTACGCCGTCCAGGACGAGGCCTGCGCGTCCCGGCGGCGCCGCAGGAAGCCCACCGCGAGCGCGGGCACCGTGACCGGCAGCGTGTACGCCTCCGGCGCCGTCACCCCGGCCTCCGCCAGCCGCACCCACGTCGCCGCCACGAACAGCGCACCGGCCGCCCAGCCCAGCACCCGCCGCTCCGGCCGCACCGCCGCCCCCGCGCAGACCACCCCGGCCAGCGCCAGGACCAGCGCCAGCGTTCCGGGCCGCCCCGCGGACAGCGCCAGCGCCAGGACACCCGACACCGCCGCCGCGATCTCCACCGGCAGCCGTACGGGGCCCAGCCGCGGCCCGAGCGCCGCCGCGAGCGCCGGAACCGCCAGGACCGGCAGCGCCCACCAGACCACCGCCAGGTCCGTCACCGCGGCCGCGGCCACCAGCAGCCCCGTCGCGTAGCCGACCGCGCACACCCCGGCCCCCGACCTGACCCACCGCGCGGCGGGCCCGTACGCCGCTCCCGCCGCACAGCCCGCCCCCAGCAGCCCCCAGACCGCGAAGGTCGCCGCGCGGCCGTCCAGCGCGCCCAGAGACACGTTCGCGGCCCCTGCCAGCGCGCACACGGCCGCCGTGATCCCGGCCCCCCGCGCCGCAGGGCGCAGGGCGAGGAACCCGGCCGCGCCCGTCACCAGGAGCTGCGCCGCGAACACCGCCGCCACCGGGAACCCGAGCAGCACCGGCGCCGTGAACAGGCCCGCCCACCCCAGGGCCACCGCCAGCACCCCGGGCTCCGGCCGCGCCGACACCCGCGACAGCCACCAGGCCGCCCCCGCCGTCATCAGCAGCGCGACCGCGGCCGCCGCCCCCGGGCCGTACGGATCCGCCGCCGGGGTCGTCACCGCCCACACCTCCTCCAGCACCCGCAGCCGGGCCGCCAGCACCGCCGCCACGGCCGCGCCGGCCGTCAGCGCGCCCAGGGAGCCCACCACCGCACCCGCCAGGACCGCCCCGCGCCGTACCGCCTCCGGCAGCGCGGGAACCCGTACCGCCGCCAGCAGCGGCAGGCCCGCCACCAGGTGCGCCACCACCGCCCAGCCCGGTTCGAGCTCGGGCCGGGCCACGCCGCCCACGGCCACCACCGCCGCCACGCCGCCCACCAGCGCCGCGGCCCAGGCCCGCGGCTCACGCCAGGCGGCCGCCACCCCCAGGGCGGCGCCCGCCAGCAGCAGCGCCGCCGGAGCCAGGGCCTGCCCCGCCGAGTCCGCCGACCACGACTGCGCCGCCCCGGTCAGCAGCGCGGCCGAACCCAGCACCGCCGCCAGCGCCGTACCCAGCACCGCCGCCGCACGGACCCGCAGCGCCAGCGCCGCGTCCAGCGCCGCCGTCACCAGCAGCGCCCAGCCGAGACCCGGCGCGCCCGCATCCGCGGCGACCGCCGCCAGCGACAGCGGCAGCTGCGCCGCGAGCACCGCCGCCGGCAGCGGCAGCCGCAGCGTCCGCAGCGCCGACCCGTACCCGGCCCACACCGCCGCCAGCACCGCGGCCGCGCCCGCCGCGTACCCGGTGCCGTCCGTCTCCGGCATGCCGACCGCGTACAGGGCGTACGCGTCCAGCACCGTCAGCAGCAGCGCCACGGCGGCCACGGACTCCGCCGTCGACCGCAGCCCGCGGCGCACCAGCGGCACGGGTGCGGCCAGCGCCGCCGCCGTCACCACGGCCAGCACCGCCGAGCGCCCGGCGATCCCCATGGAGCCCCAGCTGACCAGAGTGAACGCCAGAGCGGCCACGGCCAGCAGCACCGCGCCCAGGACGAGGAGCACGTTCTGCGCACTGGGGGCCGAAGCCTCCTTCGCGGGCCCGGAGGGGCCGGCGGACCAGGCGGGCGAGCCGGAAGCGGCGGGTCCCCAGCGGACCGCCGCCGTGCCCGACTGCTGGAGCAGGCGCAGCAGCCAGTCCCGGCGCGCCAGCAAGTGCAGGCGCCGGGCATCGAGTTGGGCCAGCTCACGGTCGATGAGCGCCAGCTCTTCGGCCGGCGGCAGAGGGGAGTTCATATGCGGAGTGTGGCCCCCGTCACCCGGTCAGGACATGGGCGGGGGTACTCAAGTACGACCTGAGTACCCCCGGGCGGGGCCAGGCCGGGGAAGCGGTTTGAACCAGCCCCGGGGCTTCTGTATTGTTCGGTGCGTTCCCGGGCGATTAGCTCAGCGGGAGAGCACTTCGTTCACACCGAAGGGGTCACTGGTTCGATCCCAGTATCGCCCACCGGGTCAGGCCGGTCCGTCGATGACGGACCGGCCTTCCGCATGTCCGAGCCCTGTCCGGCTAGGCCGCCGCCGACAGGTCCGGCCGCAGCGGCCAGTGCGGGTCCACCGCCTCCGGGGTCCCCTGGCGCGCGAACCACGCCTGGAGACCGCGCGCCTGCGCCGCGTGCCACACCGCTTGGAGCGTGTGCAGCTCGGCCGGCGTCAGCCGCTCCAGTCGCGAGGCGAACCGGCGGCCCACCGCCCGAACGAGCTCCAGCGAGGCCATCGCGTCCGCCGCCGCGTCGTGCGCGCCCTCCAGCTCGATCCCGTAGTGCGCGCACAGGTCCGTCAGCGTCCGGCGGCCCTTGCGGTACCGGTCCAGGTGCTTGTCCAGCACCCGCGGGTCCAGCACCGTCAGCGGCCGGTTGTCCAGGTACCGCGACAGCGACGACGCCCGGTGCCGGCGCAACTCCCGGTCCAGCAGCGTCAGGTCGAACGGGGCGTTCATCACCACCACCGGACGGCCCGCGACCTGCTGCTCCCCGAGCGCGCGGGCTATCTCCTCCACCACCGGCGCCGGCCAGCGCCCGTGGCGCTGCAGGTGGTCGTCGGTGAGACCGTGCACTTCCGTCGCGCCCGCGGGCACCGGAACGCCGGGATTGACCAGCCAGCGGGTCGTGCGGACCCGGCCGCCCGCGCACTCCTGCACGATGAGCGCGGCGGACACGATCCGGTCCTGCTCCACGTCCACCCCGGTGGTCTCCGTGTCGAATGCGGCCAGCGGGCCCTCGTACCAGCGTGTCATGGCGAACTCCTCGTCCCCGGTCGGCAGTTGGGGTGCAGCCGGGCGCCGCCGCCTCGGAACGTGCCGCCCCTGCCCGAATCGGTGATACCCGGGCTGTTTGTTCCGTACGCCGTTTGCGGCGACCCGGGTGCGGAGACAACAACCTTGGGGGACCGTACACATGACCGGTCGTCACCCACCCACCCACCGAAGGCAGAGCCCGGAAGGCATGGGGAGCCGGCCATGGCGCTCGCACAGCCCGAACCGGGCGGGGTGCTGGCGGGGCAGATCGATCCGCGGACCGCAACCGGTACGGACGCACCGGACGGGACACGGGCCGTACCGCTGCGCGGCACACTCGCCACCACCGCCTGCATGGAGACCCTCCAGGTGGGATACCTGCACGCCGTCGCGGCCGCGGCCGGCTGCTCGCTGTCCCAGCCCTTTCCCGACAACGGCATCGACTGGCACGTCAGCCACGGCGCCCCCGAGCACGTCGTCGACGACGAGGTCACCCTCAAGGTGCAGTTGAAGGCGACCTACCAGGTACCGCCCCGGCCGCCCGGGCCCACCTTCGCCTTCACCCTCGACAACGAGCACCTGGTGAAACTGGCCCGCACCCCGGTCGCCGTCCACAAGATCCTCGTCGTGATGCTCGTCCCGCGGGAGCGCGACCAGTGGCTCGCCGCCGGACACGACCGGCTCGACCTGCGGCACTGCTGCTACTGGACCAATCTCGCCGGACACCCCGTGACCGGCCGGCGCCGGACCACCGTACGGATCCCGACCGCGCGCATCTTCGACGACCGGGCGCTGTGCGAGATCATGACCCGGGTCGGGTCGGGAGGGACACCCTGATGCACTGGCACCCGTCGAACCTCGAACCACTGCTGCCCCCGGACCACGGACGCCCCGGGCACTTCCCGGACTTCCCGCACTCCTCCGCGGCGCCCGATCCCGCGCAGGTCGACCCCGCCGTGCTCGGCGCGCTGCTGCACCGGCACGGCTGGCTGCGCCGGGGCGGGGCCGCCGGCCGGTACGGGCGCTGGACACCGCCCGGATACGCCGGCACCAGCGTGCTCGTCCCCGAGAACCGGGCCTTCCCCGACTGCGCCGACCTGCTGGAGGAGGCGCTCACCGCCCTCTCGCGCAGCACGCTGCCGTCCGCGCGGGAGGTGCTCTACGGGCTGAGCGTGCCCAGCGACGAGATCCGCTGGGAGCGCGAGGTCCCGCCGGGCGCGTACGGGCTGGAGGGCGAGGCGGCGTGGACCGTGCAGGAGCAACTGCGTTCGGCCGCCCGGCAACTGCTGCTGGCGGGGGCGCTCGCGGCACGGGCGCGGGCCGGCTACTACGGCGCCCGCCACCGGGCCCAGGCCGAACGGGTGCTGGACGCCGTCCTGGTGGGCCCGCATCCGGGCGGGCGGCGGCTGAGCGCGTACATCCCGGTGGACGGCGGGCGGGGCACCGTCACGCGGCTGCACCACGCGCTGCACGCGGCCCGCGAGGCCGTCGACTACCAGCGGGCCACCGGCGGCATGGAGGCCTTCGACGCCGCCGTTGCGGCCGGGGTCAGCCGGGAACTCGCCGAGGCGCTGATCGCGCTGGTGCGCGGCTCGGAGGGCGCGCGCGTCGCGCTGGCCTGGGCGCCCGCGGCGGGGGTACCGGCGGGCTGCGCGGCCCGGCCGGAGCCGGTGGAGTTCTCCCCGGGCGACCTGCCGGCGCTGCGGGAGGCCGCGGCGCGCTACACGCGAGACGAGCCGGCCGTCCAGGTGCGCGTCGCCGGAGCGGTGGTCCGGATGCGGCGCTCGGCCCCCGGCGGTGGGGGCACGGTCCGGCTGCGGGTCCTCGCCGGGGCGGAGGTCCCCTACGTACGCGCCAAGCTCGACGAGGAGGCGTACCGGGTGGCGGGGCACGCACACCTGGTGGGCCTGCCGATCCGGATCAGCGGACGGCTGCAGCGCCGGGGCGGCTTCCGCCGGCTCACCGACGCCACGGACGTGAGCCCCGTCCCGCTGGACGAGGTCGAGCGGGACCGCCTCATGAAGTCACTGGACGAGTCCTTCGACCCGGCGGACGTCCTGCCGGCGGACGACTAGGCCGTCAGCGGAAGGCAGTGGCGCGGACGGAGTTGCCGCACAGCGCGAACTGTCCGCCGTCGGACGGCGCCACCTGGAAGCCCGTGCCCGCGACTCCCACCACCAGGGAGGGGGAGGTGGTCGGCTCGGCGCCGGAGGCGCAGTAGCCGTCCGCCTCGCCGAGGACCGGGGTGAAGGCCAGGACCGTCGACGCGGATCCGCCCCGGGCCAGCAGCACCGGGCGGGCCTCGCCGCGGGGGACGACGCGCAGCGGCGCGTTGCGGTCCGGGGCGCCCTGGCCCGCCAGGGCCACCGTCGGGAAGCCCCGCAGCACGCACGCCGGGCCGTCGTTGACCACCGTGAACCGCACCCGCGTGGAGTCCGTGCGCACAGCACCGGCGGCCGAGAGCCGGGCCCCGGAGCATGCGGCGGCCGGCGCCGCCTCCGCGGGGGCGGCGACGAGCAGCCCGCCCGCCAGTACGGCCGTCACGGTGCACAGGGCGGCCGCGTTCCTGGAAACTCTCATGGGTGTCACCTCATGCCGAGTCGGAAGTTCCCCTTCGACCTTCCCACGGGGCGTCCGCCGGGGCCCGGCGGAAGGCGGCCATCGTCAGGCCCGGGACGGGGGAGAAGTCGGGCCCGCGGGTGAATCCGAGGGCTTCGTAGAGGCGGACGGCGGGGATGTTCGCGGCTCCTGTGGTGACCTGCACGGGGCGGCCGGGGAAGAGCTCGGCCAGGGCGTGGCGCAGCAGCAGGGAGGCGATGCCCCGGCGGAAGAAGGCCGGGGCCACGCAGAGCCGGTCGATGCCGATCCCGCTGCCGCGGTCGGGCTCCTCCTCCCACGCGAGGAAGCCGGCCAGCTCGCCGCTCTCGGAGACGGCACCGACCCAGCGCAGGTCCTGCGCGCGCATCTCGGCGAGGCTCTCGCGCAGGGCGGGGATCCCGTCGAAGCCGATGATCTCCGCCTCGACGGCGTACGCGGCCCGGCCGATCCGGTGCACGGCGGCCGCGGTGGCATCGTCGGCCAGGTCCAGGGGACGGATCTGCGGGCTCGGCATGCGGGTCCCTCCGGGGGCTGGGGCGGCCCCCCACGCTACCGCCGGCCCCCAACGGCGGGCCCGGAATTTCCGCCGGGTGGTGCCCGGGGCTTCGGGGTGGGGCGGTGCCCCTCCGGGGTGTCTCCTCGGCTCGCGAACCCATGGGCCGGACCGGCCCGCCGGTCGGCGGTGGGTTCGCCCGGCCTGTGGGGACACCCCGGGCCTGTGGGGACACCCCGGAGTGTCCCCACCCCACGGGCAGTCGTGCCTTCCCCGGGACCGGGCCGGACGTTCGGATGGGGATGGGGCGCACCGGGATCTGCCCGCAGGCCGAGCGAACCCACCCCCGGCGGGCGGGCGGGCCGGTCCGGCCAGGGGTTCGCGAGCCGAGGAGAGTCCCCGGGGGCCCCGCCCCACCCCCTGCCTGCGTCTGCCCGTGCCGAGCCGTGCCCGGCCCGCGGCGTCCGCCCCGTGCATACCCGCAGGCGCGATCCGGTCGGGCCGGGGCCCGGGACTCGCCGCTGACCGTCGAGCCGGTACCGGCAGGGGCTCGGGGCCCGCCCAGCGGGAGCGGCTCTCGGCGCCCGGGCCCGGCGCCGACCGGCGGGCCGTGCCGCCTGCGGCTGCCCGTGCCGAGCGGGGGCGCCGTGCCGTGCCGAGCCGTGCCGAGCCGTGCCGGGTCGGGCAGGGGCCCGTGCCCCGCCTGCGGCGGGCGAACGCGCAGGCGGGATCCGGTCGGGCCGGGGGCCCGGGCCCGGCCCGACCGGCGGGCCGTGCCGCCTTGCCCGGTCGGGGAGGGGCCCGTGCCCCCCATGCGGGTTCCGTACCGGGTTGGGCCCGCGGGCCGGCTCCGGTCGGGCCGGTACTGCCCAGGGGCTCGTGTCCTGCCTGCGGCTGCCCCGCCCGCCGGGAGCGGGGGGCTCGGGGGCCGACCGGCGGGCCGTGCCCCGCGGGCGGCTTCCGTCCCGGGTGGGCCCGCGGGCCGGATCCGGGCGGGCCGGCGCTGCCCAGGGGCTCGTGTCCTGCCTGCGGCTGCCCCGCCCGCCGGGAGCGGGGGGCTCGGGGGCCGACCGGCGGGCCGTGTCCCGCGGGCGGCTTCCGTCCCGGGTGGGCCCGCGGGCCGGATCCGGGCGGGCCGGCGCTGCCGCGCCCGGCGGAGCCGCTGGTCCGGGTCGGGTCCGGGAGAGGGGTCTGGGCGGAGCCCGGGCGGAACCGTTTAGCGGCGCAGCCACTCGGCTCGGTACGATTCAGGCGCGCAGCGTTCGCTCGCGCATCCCCTGAGTCAGGAGAGACCGGTGTCAGACGTCCGTGTGATCATCCAACGCGATTCCGAGCGGGACGAGCGCGTGGTGGCCACGGGCACTACGGCGGCGGAGCTCTTCGCCGGCGAGCGCACCATCGTCGCCGCCCGCGTCGCGGGCGAGCTCAAGGACCTCGCCTACGAGGTACAGGACGGCGAGACCGTCGAGCCGGTGGAGATCTCCTCCGAGGACGGCCTCAACATCCTGCGCCACTCGACCGCGCACGTCATGGCGCAGGCCGTGCAGGAGCTGTTCCCCGAGGCCAAGCTCGGCATCGGCCCGCCGGTCCAGAACGGCTTCTACTACGACTTCGACGTGGCCCGGCCCTTCACCCCGGAGGACCTGAAGGCCATCGAGAAGAAGATGCAGGAGATCCAGAAGCGCGGCCAGCGCTTCTCCCGCCGCGTCGTCACCGACGAGGCGGCCCGCGAGGAGCTCGCCGACGAGCCGTACAAGCTGGAGCTCATCGGCATCAAGGGTTCCGCGTCCACCGACGACGGTGCGAACGTCGAGGTCGGCGGTGGCGAGCTGACGATCTACGACAACCTGGACGCCAAGACCGGTGACCTGTGCTGGAAGGACCTCTGCCGCGGTCCCCACCTGCCCACCACCCGCAACATCCCGGCGTTCAAGCTCATGCGCAACGCGGCCGCCTACTGGCGCGGCAGCGAGAAGAACCCGATGCTCCAGCGCATCTACGGCACCGCGTGGCCGTCGAAGGAGGAGCTGAAGGCCCACCTCGACTTCCTCGCCGAGGCCGAGAAGCGCGACCACCGCAAGCTCGGCAACGAGCTCGACCTCTTCTCCATCCCGGACGAGATCGGCTCCGGCCTCGCCGTCTTCCACCCGCGCGGCGGCATCATCCGCCGCACCATGGAGGACTACTCGCGCAAGCGGCACGAGGAGGAGGGCTACGAGTTCGTCTACTCCCCGCACGCCACCAAGGGCGCCCTCTTCGAGAAGAGCGGCCACCTCGACTGGTACGCGGAGGGCATGTACCCCCCCATGCAGCTCGACGGTGGTACCGACTACTACCTCAAGCCCATGAACTGCCCGATGCACAACCTGATCTTCGACGCGCGCGGCCGCTCCTACCGCGAACTGCCGCTGCGCCTGTTCGAGTTCGGCACCGTGTACCGGTACGAGAAGTCGGGTGTCGTCCACGGCCTGACCCGCGCCCGCGGCTTCACCCAGGACGACGCGCACATCTACTGCACCCGTGAGCAGATGGCGGAGGAGCTCGACACCACCCTCACCTTCGTGCTCAACCTGCTGCGCGACTACGGCCTGACCGACTTCTACCTGGAGCTGTCCACCAAGGACCCGGAGAAGTTCGTCGGCTCGGACGAGGCCTGGGAGGAGGCGACCGCGGTCCTCGCGCAGGTCGCCGAGAAGCAGGGCCTCCCGCTGGTCCCGGACCCGGGCGGCGCCGCCTTCTACGGTCCGAAGATCTCGGTGCAGTGCAAGGACGCCATCGGCCGTACCTGGCAGATGTCGACCGTGCAGCTCGACTTCAACCTGCCGGAGCGGTTCAACCTGGAGTACACCGCCCCGGACGGCTCGCGCCAGCGCCCGGTCATGATCCACCGTGCCCTGTTCGGCTCGATCGAGCGGTTCTTCGCCGTGCTGCTGGAGCACTACGCGGGCGCCATGCCGCCGTGGCTGGCGCCGGTCCAGGCCGTTGGCATCCCGATCGGTGACGGGCACGTCGAGTACCTGCAGGAGTTCGCCGCCGAGGCGAAGAAGCAGGGCCTGCGGGTCGAGGTGGACGCCTCCTCCGACCGCATGCAGAAGAAGATCCGCAACCACCAGAAGCTCAAGGTCCCGTTCATGATCATCGTCGGTGACGAGGACATGGCGGCGGGCACGGTCTCCTTCCGCTACCGCGACGGTTCGCAGGAGAACGGCATCCCGAAGGACGAGGCGCTGGCCAAGCTGGCGAAGGTCGTCGCGGACCGCGTCCAGGTCTGATCCGCAACGTCGGGCCCCCGGAAAGTGATCACTTTCCGGGGGCCTTCCTCGTCCGCGCGGGCAAGGTCATATGCTGCATGCCATGACGACTGAGCCGGAGCAGCAGATCGGGGTCGGCACGCAGGACGCGTTCCAGCGTCTGTGGACGCCCCACCGGATGGCCTACATCCAAGGGGAGAACAAGCCGACCGGCCCGGAGGCCGGGGACGGCTGCCCCTTCTGCGGGATTCCGGAGATGTCCGACCAGGACGGTCTGGTCGTGGCGCGGGGCAAGCACGTCTACGCCGTGCTGAACCTCTACCCCTACAACGGCGGCCACCTGATGGTCGTGCCGTACCGCCACGTCGCCGACTACACCGAGCTCGACGCCCCGGAGACGGCCGAGCTGGCCGACCTCACCAAGCGGGCGATGGTGGCGCTCCGCAAGGCCTCGGGTGCGCACGGGTTCAACATCGGCATGAACCAGGGCGCGGCGGCCGGCGCCGGCATCGCCGCGCACCTGCACCAGCACATCGTGCCCCGCTGGGGCGGGGACACGAACTTCATGCCTGTGGTCGGCCACACCAAGGTGCTGCCCCAACTCCTGGCGGACACGCGCCAGATGCTCGCCGACGCCTGGCCCGTGGGCTGACCCCGAGGGCTCCGGCACCAGGGCTCCGGCCCCGGCGGGTGGCGGTGCCCACGCCCCACGGCCCCATGCCCCGCGGCCCACGGCGCCGCTCACGCCGTGGCCCACGCCCGCGCCTACGCCTCGCGGCTCTCGCGCCGGGCCCGCAGCTCGGCCTCGACGTCGAACTCCTTGAGGTTGAGGGGAGGGCCCGGCGGGGGCATCCGCAGGGCCGCCCGGATCTTCTCGTTGACCTCGGTGAGGAGGGCCCGCGCCTCGCGCTCCGTGCGCGCTGCCGCGGCCGCCTCGCGGGCGTCCTCGGCCTCCTTGCGCAGCGCGAGCGCCGGCGGGAGGGCGGCGAAGCCCTCGCGGTGCATCTTGCCCCGGATCCACCACAGCTCGTCGTACGGGGCGTCCAGCGAGGCCATCGGCTTGCCGAAGCCCGGCAGCTCCTTGAAGTCGCCGCGTGCGGTGGCCTGCCTGATCTGCCGGTCCACGAAGGACTCGAAGTCCACACCAGGCGGTTTGCGCTCGGTCACGGTTGCCTCCTCGGGCCGTCTCCCGGTCTCCCTCCACCCTAACTACGCGTCGTAGACGTCCGCCTTGCGCGGGGAGGGCTCCTGGATGAGGCCGCTCATGATCGAGGAGCGGTTGGTGAAGCGGTCGGTGTCCACGCCGTTCTCCTCCAGGACCTTGAAGGTCGCCGCGTGGATCGACCGCAGGACCGGAGCCACCGTGCGCAGGGCGTCGTCGGCCATGAACCGGTGGCGCCACATCGAGCTCGCCCAGACGTGGCGCAGGCCGAAGGGCTCGGGCAGGACCAGCTTGCCGCCGAAGAAGTCGAGGACCGGCGGGTACCAGGTCAGCGGCGCCCGCACGGCGAGGCGCACCACCTCCTGGGCGTCCACGAGCGGCAGCGGCTTCTCCACGGTCTCCCAGAAGCGGATGCTCTTGGGCACCTCCACCACCGGGGCCTTGGACTTGGTGGTGAACAGGCCGTGCACGGGTCCCAGGGCGTGCGCGGTGACGTCCACGCGCAGCGTCTTGTAGAGCACGGTGACGGTGACCAGCATGTTGATGATCAGCTGGCCGTCCCAGAGCGGGTACTGGATGCCCAGGTAGTGCCGGTTCCCGGAGTTGAACTGCTGCTCGTTGCAGATCCGGGTGACCTCGTGCGGCTTGACGAGGAAGGCGTCGACGTTCTCGCCGGTGGGGCGGGCCACCTCGGCGGCGCCCTCGCCGACCGGGGTGACGATCCAGTGCTGGATCGCGGCGGGCGGGAAGCCGCCGGTGTGCAGCGGGCCGCGCTCCAGCTTGCGCAGTTGGGCGTCGATCGCGCGTATGACGTCCCAGGAGCGGAAGGGGTGGATCTCCTTGCCCTCGTCCTTCGGGGCGAGCTCCTCGGCCATCTGCCAGTTGCCCCAGCGGGTGCCCATGCCCAGGATGCCCTTGGGGCCGGCGTAGAAGACCTGGTTGCTGCGGTCCTCCGCGGTGAGCTTGGCGAGCTGGTGGCGCAGGTCCTCGCGGGCCTTCTCGTCGGGGTTGCCGGGCACCGCCTCCGGGATCTTGGCGGCGACCCCGCCGCCGGACAGCAGCCCGTCCCAGCGCTCGCGCAGGTCGCGGGCGGTCGACTCGCAGGTGCGGCGGGCGAGCATCCACCCCAGCGCCGGCGCGATGATCATGGCGCGGACGTAGAGGCCGAGGAAACCGGTGAGCGGCAGCCGGAACATCAGGATCGCCACCACGATGCCGATGCCCACCAGGAGCGTGGTGCCCAGCCAGGAGTGCTTGCCCTGCTGGGAGGCCAGGGACTTGCGGAGCTGGAAGAGGCCCAGCCACAGCAGCAGCCCGGGCAGGAACAGCACACCGCAGACCAGCATGATCAGCCGGAGCCTGCGGTCGCGCTCCTTGCGGATGCGGGACGCGGCCAGGCAGTGCTCCACGACCGTCTGCGGGTCGGCGCCGAAGGACTGGATGAGCGGCTTGCGCCCGGACCCCAGGGTGCGCGCCTCGACGGCCCGGCAGAAGGCCTCGCCGAGGCTGGGCTCGAAGAGGGAGAGCTTCGGGGGCTTCACCGTGGCCGGGTGGTTCTCGCTGTTGGCCCCGAGTATCGCGTCGAGCTTGCTGTCCTTGCCGCCGTCGCGGTACGCGGCCGAGGCGAGGGCGTTGGTCGCCGCCGTCTGCCCCCCGCCGTTCTGCAGAGGAATCTGTGCGCCGGGCCTGAAGTCGAATCCGTCGTCCGCCACCGCTGCCCCCACCCCCATCGCTGTGCGTTCCTGCTGTTTTGGTGCGCCGATGAGCCTATCGGCGGATCTCGCCCCGTGGTCATGGGACAGGGAAATGCCGCCCACCGCAATACGGTTGGGTGGGCGGCACCCCGCTGCTACCTCAACTACGTTCCCTTCTCCGCCTGTTCACGCACCTTTTCCGCGATCTGGGGCGGCATGGGCTCGTGCCGGGCGTAGGCGCGGGCGAAGCGGCCGGTGCCGTGCGAGACGGAGCGCAGCTCGACGGCGTAGCGGCCGATCTCGATCTCGGGGATCTCGGCCCGGACCCGGGTGCGCCCGGCCCCGGCCTGGTCGGTGCCGACGACCCGCCCGCGGCGGCCCGCGAGATCGCTCATGACGGGCCCGACGTACTCGTCGGGGATCAGGACGTCGAGCTCGGCGACCGGTTCGAGCAGGTCGATCCGGGCCTCCGCCGCGGCCTCGCGCAGGGCCAAGGCGCCGGCGGTCTGGAACGCGGCGTCCGAGGAGTCCACCGAGTGCGCCTTGCCGTCGAGGAGGGTGATGCGTACGTCGACCAGCGGATAGCCGGCGGCGACCCCGCGGGCGGCCTGGCTGCGCACGCCCTTCTCCACGGACGGGATGAACTGGCGGGGCACGGAGCCGCCGACGACCTTGTCGACGAACTCGATGCCGCTGCCGGGCGGAAGCGGCTCCACCTCGATCTCGCAGATGGCGAACTGGCCGTGGCCGCCGGACTGTTTGACGTGCCGGCCGCGGCCGGCCGCCTTGCCGCCGAAGGTCTCGCGCAGGCTCACCTTGTGCGGGACCGGATCGACCTGGACCCCGTAGCGGGTGCGCAGCCGCTCCAGGGCGACGTCCTGGTGGGCCTCGCCCAGGCTCCACAGGACCACCTGGTGGGTGTGCGGGTTCTGCTCCAGCCGCATGGTGGGGTCCTCGGCGACGAGCCGCGCCAGGCCCTGGGAGAGCTTGTCCTCGTCGGCCTTGCTGTGCGCCTCGATGGCGAGGGGGAGCAGGGGGTCGGGCATGGTCCACGGCGCCATGAGGAGCGGGTCGTCCTTCGCGGAGAGGGTGTCGCCGGTCTCCGCGCGGCTGAGCTTGGCCACGCAGGCCAGGTCCCCGGCGATGCACCGGCCGAGGACGCGCTGCTGTTTGCCGAAGGGGGCGGTGAGGGTGCCGATCCGCTCGTCGACATCGTGGTCCTCGTGCCCCCGGTCGGCCAGGCCGTGCCCGCTGACGTGGACGGTCTCCTCCGGGTTCAGGGTGCCGGAGAAGATGCGCACGAGGGAGACGCGGCCGACGTAGGGGTCGGAGGAGGTCTTGACGACCTCGGCGACCAGCGGCCCGGCGGGATCGCAGGTGACGTCGGGGCGGGCGGAGCCGTCGGGACGGGTGACGGTGACGGCGGGGCGCTCCAGGGGGGTCGGGAAGCCGCCGGTGATCAGTTCGAGGAGTTCCACGGTCCCGAGGCCCTGCCGGGCGCCGTCGGCGGCCGGGGCTGCCATCAGGACGGGGTGGAAGGTGCCGCGGGCGACGGCGCGCTCCAGGTCGTCGACGAGGGTCTTGAGGTCGATGTCCTCGCCGCCGAGGTAGCGGTCCATGAGGGTCTCGTCCTCGCTCTCGGCGATGATCCCCTCGATGAGCCGCGCGCGGGCCCCGGTGATGAGGTCCAGCTCGGCCGGGTCCGGGTCGCGCTCCACCCGCTCGCCGGAGGCGTACTCGTACACGCGCTGGGAGAGCAGGCCGAGCAGGCCGGTGACGGGGGCGTGCCCGTCCGGGCCGGCGGGGCCGTGCAGGGGGAGGTAGAGGGGGATGACCGCGTCGGGGTCGTCCGCGCCGAAGATCTCGCCGCAGACGGTGGTCATCTGCGCGTAGTCGGACCGGGCGGCCTCCAGGTGGGTCACGACGATGGCGCGGGGCATGCCGACGGCCTCGCACTCGTCCCAGACCATGCGGGTGGCGCCGTCGATCCCGTCCGAGGCCGAGACGACGAAAAGGGCCGCGTCCGCTGCGCGCAGACCGGCCCTGAGTTCCCCGACGAAGTCGGCGTATCCGGGGGTGTCCAAGATATTGATCTTGATCCCGTCCCAGGCGACGGGGACGAGGGAGAGCTGGATGGAACGCTGGCGCCGGTGTTCGATCTCGTCGTAGTCGGAGACGGTGGCGCCGTCCTCGACCCGACCGGCCCGGTTGACCGCTCCGGCGGTCAGGGCGAGGGCTTCGACCAGTGTGGTCTTGCCGGATCCGCTGTGGCCGACCAGCACGACGTTCCGTATGGACGAGGGGCGGTCGGCCGTCAGTGCCCTGCCGGCGGCTCCGGCTTGGTGTGATGTGGCTCCCATGGTGCTCGTGCCTCCCGGTGGTGACGGTGAGGAGGGTGGGTTCCTTGTCCCCACGCATGAGGAATGCGCGGTTCTACGAGCTTTGCACTGCTGTCACACCGCGTCCATACGTCGTACCGGGGACGTACGGGGGCCGTACCGGTGCCGTACCGGTGGCGTACCCGTGACCCGCGGGCGGCCGTCCGCGACATGAAGAAGGCCTTACGGGCGAGAACCGGTGGGTGCGCGGCGTTCCGGCGGTGGCGTGCTGGCTACGATGGGCCAGCCGGTGGCCGTGGTGGCCGTGCGGCCCAGCGACCCTCCGGGAAGGCCATGCTGAACAAGTACGCGCGTGCATTCTTCACGCGTGTTCTCACGCCATTCGCCGCATTTCTGCTCCGGCGGGGGGTGAGCCCGGACGCCGTCACCCTGATCGGCACGGCCGGAGTGGTGGCGGGCGCACTGGTCTTCTTCCCCCGCGGGGAGTTCTTCTGGGGCACCATCACCATCACCCTCTTCGTCTTCTCCGACCTCGTCGACGGGAACATGGCCCGCCAGGCCGGGATCTCCAGCCGGTGGGGCGCCTTCCTCGACTCCACCCTCGACCGGGTGGCCGACGCGGCGATCTTCGGCGGCCTCGCCCTCTGGTACGCCGGCTCCGGCAACGACAACGCGCTGTGCGCGGTGGCGATCTTCTGCCTGGCCAGCGGCCAGGTGGTGTCCTACACCAAGGCGCGCGGCGAGTCGATCGGGCTGCCGGTGGCCGTCAACGGCCTCATCGAGCGCGCCGAGCGCCTGGTGATCTCGCTGGTCGCGGCCGGCCTGTCCGGACTGCAGACCTTCGGGGTGCCGTCCTGGATCGGCGTCCTCCTGCCGGTCGCCCTGTGGGTGGTCGCCGTCGGCTCGCTCGTCACGCTGATCCAGCGGGTGGTCACCGTACGCCGCGAGTCCGCCGAGGCCGACGCCGCGGCGGCCGCCTCCGAAGGGGGCGCCGCCTGATGGGCACCGCACAGGACAAGCTGGTCGACGGGCTGTACGGGCTCGGCTGGGCCGGGGTCAAGAAGCTGCCCGAGCCGGCCGCCGTGGCCCTCGGCCGGCGGATCGCGGACTTCGCGTGGAAGCGCCGCGGCAAGAGCGTGCTGCGGCTGGAGTCGAACCTGGCCCGGGTGGTGCCCGACGCCGGTCCGGAGCGGCTGCGCGAGCTGTCCCAGGCCGGCATGCGCTCGTACATGCGGTACTGGATGGAGTCCTTCCGGCTGCCGACCATGGACCCGCAGCGGTTCGGCACGGACGTCGAGTTCAAGGACGAGCACATCCTGCGCGAAGCCCTCGCCTCCGGGCGCGGAGTCGTCGTCGCCCTGCCCCACCTCGCCAACTGGGACCTCGCCGGCGCCTGGGCCATCGGCCACATCGGGGTGCCCTTCACCACCGTCGCCGAGCGCCTCAAGCCCGAGACCCTCTACGACCGCTTCGTGGCCTACCGCGAGAGCCTGGGCATGGAGGTCCTGCCGCACAGCGGCGGCGCCGCCTTCGGCACCCTCGCCCGGCGGCTGCGCTCCGGCGGCCTGGTCTGCCTGGTCGCGGACCGGGACCTCTCGGCCTCCGGGGTCGAGGTCGACTTCTTCGGCGCCACGGCGCGCATGCCCGCCGGACCGGCGCTGCTGGCCCAGCAGACGGGCGCGGTGCTGCTCCCGGCCACCCTGCACTACGGCGACACGCCGAAGATGTACGGCCGGATCCACCCCGAGGTGGAGGTCCCGAAGACCGGGACCCGGGCCGAGAAGACCACCGCCATGACCCAGGCGGTGGCCGACGCCTTCGCGTGGGGCATCGCCGAGCACCCCGAGGACTGGCACATGCTGCAGCGGCTCTGGCTGGACGACCTGGAAGACCTGGGGGAGCGCACGCAGTGAAGATCGGCATCGTGTGCCCGTACTCGTGGGACGTGCCGGGCGGCGTCCAGTTCCACATCCGCGACCTGGCCGAGCACCTGATCGGCCTCGGCCACGAGGTATCGGTGCTGGCCCCGGCCGACGACGAGACCCCGCTGCCGCCGTACGTGGTCTCCGCGGGGCGCGCCGTGCCGGTCCCGTACAACGGCTCCGTCGCCCGGCTGAACTTCGGTTTCCTCTCCGCGGCCCGGGTCCGGCGCTGGCTGCACGACGGCACCTTCGACGTCATCCACATCCACGAGCCGGCGTCGCCGTCGCTGGGCCTGCTGTCCTGCTGGGCGGCCCAGGGGCCGATCGTGGCCACCTTCCACACCTCGAACCCGCGCTCCCGGGCGATGATCGCCGCGTACCCGATCCTGCAGCCCGCGCTGGAGAAGATCAGCGCGCGGATCGCGGTGAGCGAGTACGCGCGGCGCACGCTGGTGGAGCACCTCGGCGGCGACGCGGTCGTCATCCCCAACGGCGTGGACGTGGACTTCTTCGCGAAGGCCGAACCGAACCCCGACTGGGCCGGCCGGACCCTGGGCTTCATCGGCCGCATCGACGAGCCGCGCAAGGGCCTGCCCGTGCTGATGGCTGCCTTCCCCAAGATCGTGGCGGCGTGCCCGGACGTACGGCTGCTCGTGGCGGGCCGCGGTGACGAGGAGGAGGCGGTGGCCTCCCTCCCCGCGGAGCTGCGGGCGCGCGTCGAGTTCCTCGGCATGGTCTCGGACGAGGACAAGGCGAGGCTGCTGCGCAGCGTCGACGTGTACGTGGCCCCTAACACGGGCGGCGAGAGCTTCGGCATCATCCTGGTCGAGGCCCTGTCGGCGGGCGCGGCGGTACTGGCCTCCGACCTGGACGCCTTCGCGCAGGTCCTGGACCAGGGCGGGGCCGGCGACCTCTTCGCCAACGAGAACCCGGACGCCCTGGCGGCGAGCGCCATCACCCTGCTCCGCGACCCGGACCGCCGCGCCGCCCTGAGCGAGCGCGGCTCGGCGCACGTCCGCCGCTTCGACTGGTCCACGGTCGGGGCGGACATCCTGGCGGTCTACGAGACGGTCACGGACGGCGCGGCGGCCGTGGGCGCGGACGAACGCATCCCGCTCCGCACCCGCCTGGGCTTCCCGAAGGACACCTCCCCCTCCTGACCGGGCCGGGGAGACGGGTCAGCGGGCGCCGACGCTCCGGTCCGGCCGTCCGCCGGCGCCGACAGCCACCTCGTGGACCTCGCCCCCGACCGTGGTCATGCGTACCCGGTCGCCGGCCGCCCACACGGCCTCGGCGAGTCCGCTCTCCTCCGCGTCGCCGTTGAAACAGCCGGCAAGCCAGCGGCGTTCCAGGAGCCGGCCCCCGTCGTGGACGTAGACGCACCGGACCGGATCCAGGTAGCCCGCCGCGGTCACCACGACGAGTCGGCGGTCCGTCCGGCCGGGGGCGGCCGCCTCCGCGTCGACTCGGGGCTCCGGGCCGTCCGTCCCCGTCGAGAGGAAGCCGGCGAGCAGCATCGCCGGGACGCCGAAGACGAGCACCAGGCCGGCCGGGGGCCCCTGCAGCTGGCACCGCGGCGGGCCCAGCAGGATGGCCCCGGTCAGCGCGGCCAGGGCCAGCCAGCCCAGCAGCACGAGGTGACCGTGCAGCCCGTGCAGCAGGACCAGGCCGCCGTCGCTGCCGGCCTCCACCGCGGCCACGACGGTGCAGCCGAGGCCGACGGTCGTCGCCAGCAGTAGACAGGCCGACGGTCTGCGGAAGCGTGTGAATTCCATGATCCCCCCGAACGATGTGGATCACGCAGCCTAGGCGGGTGGACGGGGCGGCGGCCAGGGCCGATAGGAGCCCGGTGCCCCCGGAGCGGTAGGGTCGCGCAGCGTGATCGAAACCCTTGTCTGGATCGCCCTGGCCCTGGCTGCCATCGGTGTCTACCTCAGCTGGACCGCCGGCCGGCTGGACCGGCTGCACTCGCGGATGGACGCCGCGCGGGCCGCTCTTGACGCGCAGCTCGTCCGGCGCGCCTCCGTGGTTGTGGAGGTGGCCACCTCCGGGGTGCTCGACCCCGCCTCCTCGCTGGTGCTGTACGAGGCCGCGCACGCCGCCCGGCAGGCCGAGGAGGACCACCGCGAGGTCGCCGAGAGCGAGCTGAGCCAGGCGCTGCGGGCGGTCTTCGCCGACGCCGACCAGGTCGAGGTGCTGAAGGCCGCTCCCGGCGGGGCGCAGGCCACCGAGGAGCTCGCGGCGGCCGTCCGCCGGGTGCCGATGGCCCGCCGGTTCCACAACGACGCCGTACGGGCCGCCCGCGCGCTGCGCCGCCACCGCAAGGTCCGCTGGTTCAGACTGGCCGGGCACGCACCGTTCCCGCTGGCCTTCGAAATGGACGACGAGCCTCCGGCGGACCTGGCGGACCGGCCGGCCTAGGGCCACGAGGGACAAATGAAAGAGCCACTGGCTCCACATTGGCCCTTGTAGTGGACTGGTCCCCTGGGGTTTCCTCGGCCCAGTAGTACGCGCAGTACCCCGTCTTCCTTTCGAGTGAGGTCAATCCGTGAGCACGCTTCCCACCTCCCCCCAGTCCGCCGAGTCGGCGATCGGCACCTCGCGCGTCAAGCGCGGCATGGCCGAGCAGCTCAAGGGCGGCGTGATCATGGACGTGGTCAACGCCGAGCAGGCGAAGATCGCCGAGGACGCCGGCGCCGTGGCCGTCATGGCCCTGGAGCGGGTCCCGGCCGACATCCGCAAGGACGGCGGCGTCGCGCGCATGTCCGACCCCAACATGATCGAAGAGATCATCGAGGCCGTGTCCATCCCCGTGATGGCCAAGTCCCGCATCGGCCACTTCGTCGAGGCCCAGGTCCTGCAGTCCCTCGGCGTCGACTACATCGACGAGTCCGAGGTCCTGACCCCGGCCGACGAGGTCAACCACTCCGACAAGTGGGCGTTCACCACCCCCTTCGTCTGTGGCGCCACCAACCTGGGCGAGGCCCTGCGCCGCATCGCCGAGGGCGCGGCCATGATCCGCTCCAAGGGCGAGGCCGGCACCGGCAACGTCGTCGAGGCCGTCCGCCACCTGCGCCAGATCAAGAACGAGATCGCCAAGCTGCGCGGCTTCGACAACAACGAGCTGTACGCCGCCGCCAAGGAGCTGCGCGCCCCGTACGAGCTCGTCAAGGAGGTCGCCGAGCTCGGCAAGCTCCCCGTGGTGCTGTTCTCCGCCGGTGGCGTCGCCACCCCGGCCGACGCCGCCCTGATGCGCCAGCTCGGCGCCGAGGGTGTCTTCGTCGGCTCCGGCATCTTCAAGTCGGGCGACCCGGCCAAGCGCGCCGCCGCCATCGTGAAGGCCACCACCTTCTTCGACGACCCGAAGATCATCGCGGACGCCTCCCGCAACCTGGGCGAGGCCATGGTCGGCATCAACTGCGACACCCTCCCCGAGGCCGAGCGCTACGCCAACCGCGGCTGGTAGTCCCGACATGACGAACACCCCCGTGATCGGTGTCCTGGCCCTCCAGGGCGACGTACGGGAGCACCTGATCGCCCTGGCCGCGGCGGACGCCGTGGCCAGGCCGGTCCGGCGCCCCGAGGAGCTCGCCGAGGTCGACGCCCTGGTGATCCCCGGCGGCGAGTCCACGACGATGTCGAAGCTCGCCGTGCTCTTCGGCATGCTGGAGCCGCTGCGCGAGCGTGTGGCCGCCGGCATGCCCGTGTACGGCACCTGCGCCGGCATGATCATGCTCGCGGACAAGCTCCTCGACGGCCGCGAGGACCAGGAGACCCTGGGCGGCATCGACATGATCGTGCGCCGCAACGCCTTCGGGCGTCAGAACGAGTCCTTCGAGGCGAAGATCGACTTCGCGGGTATCGAGGGCGGCCCGGTCGAGGGCGTCTTCATCCGCGCGCCGTGGGTCGAGTCCGTCGGCGCCGCCGCCGAGGTGCTCGCGACCTACGACGGCCACACGGTCGCCGTGCGCCAGGGCAAGGTCCTCGCGACCTCGTTCCACCCCGAACTGACCGGTGACGACCGCGTCCACGCGTACTTTGTCGAGATGGTGCGCGCCGGGCTGTGACGAGCTCCCGGTAGGATCGAAGACGAACACTGTTGGTGACGCGAAGGAGACAGGCGGATGTCCGGCCACTCTAAATGGGCTACGACGAAGCACAAGAAGGCCGTGATCGATGCCAAGCGCGGCAAGCTCTTCGCGAAGCTGATCAAGAACATCGAGGTCGCGGCCCGTATGGGCGGCGCCGACATCGATGGCAACCCGACGCTTTTCGACGCCATCCAGAAGGCGAAGAAGAGCTCGGTCCCGAACAAGAACATCGACTCCGCGGTCAAGCGCGGCGGCGGTCTCGAGGCCGGCGGCGCCGACTACGAGACGATCATGTACGAGGGCTACGGTCCGAACGGCGTCGCGGTGCTCATCGAGTGCCTCACCGACAACCGCAACCGTGCCGCGTCCGACGTGCGTGTCGCCATGACCCGCAACGGCGGTTCGATGGCCGACCCGGGCTCGGTCTCGTACCTGTTCAACCGCAAGGGTGTCGTCCTGCTGCCCAAGGGCGAGCTCTCCGAGGACGACGTCCTGGAGACGGTCCTCGACGCGGGCGCCGAAGAGGTCAACGACCTCGGCGAGAGCTTCGAGATCATCAGCGAGGCCACCGACATGGTCGCGGTCCGCACCGCGCTCCAGGCGGCCGGTATCGACTACGACTCGGCCGACTCCAACTTCCTGCCGACCATGCAGGTCGAGCTGGACGAAGAGGGCGCGCGCAAGATCTTCAAGCTGATCGATGCGCTGGAGGACAGCGACGACGTGCAGAACGTCTTCGCCAACTTCGACGTCTCGGACGAGGTCATGGAGAAGGTCGACGCGTAACGCCGCGGCGAGCTGAGCGGAACCGGCGGGCCGACAGGACACACCCTGTCGGCCCGCCGTCGCATTGTCAGTGCGGGCGGATAGCCTGACGGCGTCAACCGGGTGTGCGCCCGTTTTCGGACCGCAGCCATCAAGGGAGCAGCCACGACGGTGCTCAGCCACCTCCGCGGGAGCGGCGGCGGTTCAGCCGCAAAGAGGGGGCGCGGTGCGCGTACTGGGCGTGGACCCGGGGCTGACACGGTGTGGCGTCGGCGTCGTCGAAGGAGTCGCCGGCCGCCCCCTCACCATGCTCGGGGTGGGGGTCGTACGGACGCCCGCCGACGCGGAGCTGGGCCACCGGCTCGTCGCCGTCGAGCAGGGCATCGAGGAATGGCTCGACACGCACCGGCCCGAAGTCGTCGCCGTGGAGCGGGTCTTCAGCCAGCACAACGTCAGCACCGTGATGGGCACCGCGCAGGCGAGCGCCGTCGCGATGCTCTGCGCCGCCCGCCGCGGCATACCGGTCGCCCTGCACACCCCCAGCGAGGTCAAGGCCGCCGTCACCGGCAGCGGCCGGGCCGACAAGGCCCAGGTCGGCGCGATGGTCACCCGGCTGCTGCGGCTGGCCGAGCCGCCCAAGCCCGCCGACGCGGCCGACGCCCTCGCCCTCGCCATCTGCCACATCTGGCGGGCCCCCGCCCAGAACCGCCTCCAGCAGGCGGTCGCCCAGCACGCCCAGCACGTCCAGCACGCCTCGAAAGGCCGTACCCGATGATCGCCTTCGTCAACGGCGCGGTCGCCGCGCTCACCCCCACCCTCGCCGTGATCGAGGTCGGGGGAGTGGGCATGGCCGTGCACTGCACGCCGAACACCATCGCCGGCCTGCGCATGGGCGAGCAGGCCCGGCTGGCGACCTCCCTGGTCGTCCGGGAGGACTCGCTGACGCTGTACGGCTTCGCCGACGACGACGAGCGCCAGGTGTTCGAGCTCCTGCAGACCGCGAGCGGCGTCGGCCCCAGGGTCGCGCAGGCGATGCTCGGCGTGCACAGCCCCGATGCCCTGCGGGTGGCCTTCGCCTCCGGCGACGCGAAGGCGCTGACGGCCGTGCCGGGCATCGGGCCGAAGGGCGCGCAGAAGCTGCTGCTGGAGCTCAAGGGCAAGCTGGGTGCCCCGCTGGGCAGCAGCGGCCTGGTGGGCGCCCAGCGTGCCGTCGCATCCGCCCCGGCCCCGTGGAGCGAGCAGCTGTCCGCCGCCCTGATCAGCCTCGGCTACGCCTCCCGCGACGCCGAGGAGGCCGTCGCCGCGGTGACCCCGCAGGCGGAGGAGGCCATCGCCGCCGGTGGCGCGGCCCCCGTGCCGCAGCTCCTGCGAGCCGCGCTCCAGACCCTCAACCGGGCCCGCTGACCGGCTGCGGCTGCGCAGGCCCCGGGGGCGGGCCGCAGCCCCGTACGGGCGTTGCGCGCCGGGAGCGGCGCCGGCGGCGGCCGCCACCGCCCGGCGTCCGCGCGGGAGCCGCGTCCCGCAGGCACCCCGGACCGAATCTCTCCATGACGCAGAAGGCAGACTGACACCGTGAACTGGGACGACGAAACCGACACCACTGAGCCGGACCGGCTGGTAGCGGCGGCAGCAGACGGTGAGGACACCGCCGTCGAGGCGGCCCTGCGGCCCAAGGACCTCGGTGAGTTCGTCGGCCAGGAGAAGGTCCGCCAGCAGCTGGACCTGGTCCTGAAGGCGGCCAAGCAGCGCGGGGCCACCGCGGACCACGTCCTGCTGTCCGGCGCGCCCGGACTCGGCAAGACCACCCTGTCCATGATCATCGCCGCCGAGATGGGGGCGCCCATCCGGATCACCTCCGGGCCCGCCATCCAGCACGCCGGCGACCTCGCCGCGATCCTCTCCTCCCTCCAGGAGGGCGAGGTCCTCTTCCTCGACGAGATCCACCGCATGTCCCGGCCCGCCGAGGAGATGCTCTACATGGCCATGGAGGACTTCCGCGTCGACGTGATCGTCGGCAAGGGGCCGGGGGCCACCGCGATCCCGCTGGAGCTGCCGCCCTTCACCCTGGTCGGCGCCACCACCCGGGCCGGACTGCTGCCCCCGCCGCTGCGGGACCGGTTCGGCTTCACCGGCCACATGGAGTTCTACGCCCCCGAGGAGCTGGAGCGCGTCGTCCACCGCTCCGCCCGCCTCCTCGACGTGGAGATCGACGCCGACGGCGCGGCCGAGATCGCCGGGCGCTCCCGCGGCACCCCGCGCATCGCCAACCGGCTGCTGCGCCGCGTGCGCGACTACGCCCAGGTCCGGGCGGACGGCGTGATCAACCGCGAGGTGGCCGCCACCGCCCTCCAGGTGTACGAGGTGGACGCCCGCGGCCTCGACCGACTGGATCGAGCCGTTCTGGAGGCTCTCCTGAAGCTGTTCGGCGGCGGGCCCGTGGGCCTGTCCACCCTCGCCGTGGCGGTGGGGGAGGAGCGGGAGACCGTGGAGGAGGTCGCGGAACCCTTCCTGGTCCGCGAGGGCCTGCTCGCGCGCACCCCCAGGGGGCGGGTCGCGACCCCCGCCGCATGGGCCCACCTGGGCCTTGTCGCACCGCAGCACGGCGGAAGCGGATCAACGGGGCAACAGGGCTTGTTCAGGGCCTGACGGCGCGGAGGTTCGCCCCCTCAGGAACTGCGGTGCCATGCTGGGCGTTGTTCCATCGGTGCGGACTCGCCTAGACTCCGCCGATGCCGACCCTTCGGGTCGGCGTGCCCACCCCCGTAGAAAAGGCCGCCGTCCGCGTGCGGTCGTGCGAAGGATTTCCGTCCCGTGAATCTCGTGACACTCCTCCCGTTCATCGTGCTCATCGGGGCGATGTTCCTGATGACCCGCTCCGCGAAGAAGAAGCAGCAGGCGGCCGCGCAGATGCGCGACCAGATGACGCCCGGCACCGGGGTCCGCACCATCGGCGGCATGTACGCCACGGTGAAGGAGATCGGTGACGACACGGTCACCCTCGAGGTGGCTCCCGGCGTCCACGCGATCTACGCGAAGAACGCCATCGGCGCCGTACTGGACGACGCGGAGTACAACCGCATCGTCCACGGCATCGACGACGTGACGACCGACACGCCCGTCGTGCCGGACGACGCCTCCTCCCTCACCAAGGACGAGGGCGAGGCGCCGAAGCTGGACCTGGGCAAGAAGGACGAGCCCAAGGGCGACGACAAGCCCGAGGACGGCAAGACGGACGGCGAGGCCGGCGCGAAGTAGCGCGCGGCCGGGGACCGTGCGGGCGCCTGACCGGCGGTCGGCGCGGTCCCCGTCAGTGACACTTCTGCGGGGGGCAGGGGTCCCCACCACACATTTCGTGGCCGTCCGCGCGCTGACCCGGCGCGGGGCGGTTGGACAGGGAGAAACGACAAGGTGGCAGCACCGAAGAAGGGCCGGCGGCCCACGGGGGCTCAGGGGAGGCCGGGGCGTGCCCTGGCGATCATCCTGATCGCGATGGTGGCGCTCACCGCGGGGATGTTCATCTCCAAGCAGACGACTCCCCGGTTGGGCATCGACCTCGCCGGCGGCACGAGCATCACGCTCAAGGCCAAGAGCGAGGCCGGCAAAGAGAACGCCGTCAACGAGACCAACATGAACACGGCGGTCGGCATCATCGAGCGCCGTGTCAACGGGCTCGGCGTCTCCGAGGCCGAGGTCCAGACGCAGGGACGCGACCACATCATCGTGAACATCCCCAAGGGGATGAACGAGAAGCAGGCGCGCGAGCAGGTCGGCACCACCGCCCAGCTCTACTTCCGCCCGGTCATCGCGTTCGCGGACGGCGCCCCCGCCGCTCCCGAGGGCGCCCAGAGCCCGAGCCCCTCCGCGAGCGGCTCCGGCGCCCCCAAGGCCCAGGACGGGAACAAGACCAGCCCGTCCGCCACCCCGTCGTCCAGCGCCACTTCCCAGGGCCGCGCGCTCAGCGAGGGTCTCAAGGCCCCGAACGCGCCCACTCCCACGCCGTCGGCGGGCGAGTCGAAGAAGGCAGACGACAAGGCGGCTCCGTCGCCCTCCGCGAGCGCCCCCGCGCCCGACCCGGCCGCCGCGGACCTGCAGGCCAAGTTCGCCGCGCTCGACTGCACGAACGAGGAGCAGCGCGCCAACGTCGGCAAGGGCGTCAAGCCGTCCGACCCGACGCTCGCCTGCGGCCAGCGCGGTGAGCAGTGGGGCAAGTGGCTGCTCGGACCGGCCGCGGTCGAGGGCAAGGACGTGAAGAGCGCCAAGGGCGAGATCGACCCGCAGTCGGGTCAGTGGATCGTCACGATGAACTTCAACGACCACGGCGCCGACGCCTTCGCGAAGGTCACCGGCGAGCTGGCGGCCAAGCAGATGCCGCAGAACCAGTTCGCGATCGTCCTCGACGGCGACGTCATCTCGGACCCGTCCGTGAGCACCTCGATCACCGGCGGCAACGCACAGATCTCCGGTGGCTTCAACCAGCAGTCCGCGCAGGACCTGGGCAACATGCTCTCGTACGGCGCCCTGCCGCTGGCCTTCCAGGAGGACAGCGTCACCACCGTCACCGCCGCGCTCGGCGGCGAGCAGCTGCGCGCCGGCCTGATCGCCGGTGCGATCGGCCTCCTCCTCGTGGTCGTCTACCTGCTCGTCTACTACCGCGGCCTGGCCTTCATCGCGATCATCAGCCTCCTGGTCTCCGCGATCCTGACCTACACGATCATGGCGCTGCTCGGTAAGGGCATCGGCTTCGCGCTGAACCTGCCGGCCGTCTGCGGTGCGATCGTGGCCATCGGCATCACCGCGGACTCGTTCATCGTGTACTTCGAGCGCATCCGCGACGAGATCCGCGAGGGCCGCACCCTGCGTCCGGCCGTCGAGCGCGCCTGGCCGCGCGCCCGCCGTACGATCCTGGTCTCCGACTTCGTGTCGTTCCTCGCCGCCGCGGTGCTGTTCATCGTCACCGTCGGCAAGGTGCAGGGCTTCGCCTTCACGCTGGGTCTGACCACCCTGCTCGACGTGGTCGTGGTGTTCCTCTTCACCAAGCCCGTCATGACGCTGCTGGCGCGTACGAAGTTCTTCTCCAGCGGTCACCCGTGGTCCGGGCTGGACCCGAAGCGGCTCGGCGCCAAGCCCCCGCTGCGCAGCTCCCGGCGTACCGCCGCACCCGCCCCCGTCGAAGCAAAGGAGGCGTGAGAGATGTCGAAGCTGGGAGATCTCGGCGCCAGGCTGTACCGCGGTGAGGTCGGCTACGACTTCGTCGGAAAGCGCTTTCTCTGGTACGGCGTTTCCATCCTGATCACCATCACGGCGATCGTCGCCCTGGCCGTACAGGGCCTGAACATGGGCATCGAGTTCAAGGGCGGAGCCGTCTTCACCACCCCGAAGACGGCCGTCTCGGTCGCCAAGGTCACGGAGGACGCGGAGAAGGCCTCCGGCCACGACGCGATCGTCCAGGAGCTCGGCACAGGCGGCATGCGCATCCAGATCTCCGGTCTGGACACCGACGCCGCGGCCGACGTGAAGAAGCAACTGGCCGCCGACCTCAAGGTGACCGAGGCCGACATCAACGCCGACCTGGTCGGCCCCAGCTGGGGCGAGCAGATCGCGAACAAGGCCTGGACCGGCCTCGGCGTCTTCATGGTCCTCGTGGTGATCTACCTCGCCATCGCCTTCGAATGGCGCATGGCCGTCGCCGCGCTGATCGCCCTGATCCACGACCTCACCATCACCGTCGGCGTGTACGCGCTCGTCGGCTTCGAGGTCACCCCGGGCACCGTGATCGGCCTGCTGACCATCCTCGGTTACTCCCTCTACGACACCGTCGTCGTCTTCGACGGTCTCAAGGAGGGCTCGAAGGACATCACCAAGCAGACCCGCTTCACCTTCAGCGAGATCGCCAACCGCAGCATCAACGGGACCCTGGTCCGTTCGATCAACACCACGGTCGTGGCGCTGCTCCCGGTCGCGGCCCTGCTGTTCATCGGCGGCGGCTTCCTGGGCGCCGGCATGCTGAACGACATCTCGCTGTCGCTGTTCGTCGGCCTCGCGGCCGGTGCGTACTCCTCGATCTTCATCGCGACCCCGCTGGTCGTGGATCTCAAGGAGCGCGAGCCGGCGATGAAGGCGCTGAAGAAGCGGGTGCTCGCCAAGCGCGCGTCCGCGGCGGCCAAGGGCGAGTCCCCGGACGACGCCCAGGGCTCCGACGGCGAGCCGCAGGTCGTGTCGCAGGGCCGGCAGCAGCCGGGGCGGCGACGTTGACCGCACAGCTGTCGGACGACGTACGGGCCCTCCTGCTCAGCCGGATCAAGGACGTGGCGGACTACCCGAAGCCGGGGGTGATGTTCAAGGACATCACCCCGCTGCTGGCGGACCCCGAGGCGTTCGGTGCGCTGACCGGCGCGCTCGTGGAGCTGGCCGGGCAGTACGGCGCGACGAAGATCGTCGGGCTGGAGGCGCGCGGGTTCATCCTCGCGGCCCCGGTGGCGGTGCAGGCCGGGATCGGCTTCGTGCCGGTCCGCAAGGCCGGCAAGCTGCCCGGGGCGACGCTCGCGCAGTCGTACGAGCTGGAGTACGGCACGGCGGAGATCGAGGTCCATGCCGAGGACCTGTCGGCCGGTGACCGGGTCATGGTCATCGACGACGTGCTCGCCACCGGCGGTACGGCGGAGGCCTCCCTCTCGCTGATCCGGCGGGCCGGGGCCGAGGTCGCCGGCGTGGCGGTCCTGATGGAGCTCTCGTTCCTCCCCGGCCGCGCCAAGCTGGCCGGGTCCCTGGCAGGTGCTCCGCTGGACGCGCTGATCGTGGTCTGAGCGGTCCGACCGCGCCCACCCCGTACGAGACGGCGGGCATCCGGAATCCTCCGGGTGCCCGCCGTCCGCGTGCCCGGGCCGTTGCGAAGGGCTCGGCGAACGGGGTGACCGAACCCTCGCTACGATGGGTTATCCGGACCGGACACGGGCACCGGATCCTCCCCCAGACTCCGTCCGGGGGAACCCCGTGAGGAGCGCTCTTGCCAGACGAGGTCCAGCCAATCTCCGCCGCGCAGCCCGACCCGCAGGCCGAGCCGGCCACGGCGGCCGCCGCCACGCCCCCGCCGGCCCCGCCGGTCAAGCCCGCCCCGAAGCCGGCGCCGGTCAAGCCCGCGCCCGCGAAGTCGGCTGCGTCCTCCAACCGGGTGCGCGCCCGCCTGGCCCGTCTCGGCGTGCAGCGTTCGAACCCGTACAACCCGGTACTGGAACCGCTGCTCCGCATAGTCCGCAGCAACGACCCGAAGATCGAGACGTCGACGCTGCGCCAGCTCGAGCAGGCCTACCAGGTGGCCGAGCGCTGGCACCGCGGCCAGAAGCGCAAGAGCGGCGACCCGTACATCACCCACCCGCTCGCGGTCACCACCATCCTCGCCGAGCTCGGCATGGACCCCGCCACCCTCATGGCCGGTCTGCTGCACGACACCGTCGAGGACACCGAGTACGGCCTGGAGGACCTGCGCCGCGACTTCGGCGACGCCGTGGCGCTGCTCGTCGACGGCGTCACCAAGCTCGACCGGGTGAAGTTCGGCGAGGCGGCCCAGGCCGAGACCGTCCGCAAGATGGTCGTGGCGATGGCGAAGGACCCGCGCGTCCTGGTCATCAAGCTCGCCGACCGGCTGCACAACATGCGCACGATGCGCTACCTCAAGCGGGAGAAGCAGGAGAAGAAGGCCCGCGAGACCCTCGAGATCTACGCCCCGCTGGCGCACCGCCTGGGCATGAACACGATCAAGTGGGAGCTGGAGGACCTCTCCTTCGCGATCCTCTACCCCAAGATGTACGACGAGATCGTGCGCCTGGTCGCCGAGCGGGCGCCCAAGCGGGACGAATACCTCGCCGTCGTCACGGACGAGGTCCAGGTGGACCTCAGAGCCGCCCGGATCAAGGCCACCGTGACGGGCCGCCCCAAGCACTACTACAGCGTCTACCAGAAGATGATCGTCCGCGGCCGTGACTTCGCGGAGATCTACGACCTGGTGGGCATCCGCGTCCTCGTCGACACCGTCCGGGACTGCTACGCGGCCCTCGGCACGGTGCACGCGCGGTGGAACCCGGTCCCGGGCCGGTTCAAGGACTACATCGCGATGCCCAAGTTCAACATGTACCAGTCGCTGCACACGACGGTCATCGGGCCCAGCGGCAAGCCGGTCGAGCTGCAGATCCGCACCTTCGACATGCACCGCCGCGCCGAGTACGGCATCGCCGCGCACTGGAAGTACAAGCAGCAGACCGTGGCGGGCACCTCCAAGGTCCGCACCGACGTCCCGCAGGCCGCCAAGGGCAGCGCCGGCCAGGACACCGTCAACGACATGGCCTGGCTGCGCCAGCTGCTGGACTGGCAGAAGGAGACCGAGGACCCGGGCGAGTTCCTCGACTCGCTGCGCTTCGACCTCTCGCGCAACGAGGTCTTCGTCTTCACCCCCAAGGGCGACGTCATAGCGCTGCCCGCCGGAGCCACCCCGGTGGACTTCGCGTACGCCGTCCACACCGAGGTCGGCCACCGGACGATAGGGGCCCGGGTCAACGGCCGCCTGGTCCCGCTGGAGTCGACCCTCGACAACGGCGACCTCGTCGAGGTCTTCACCTCGAAGGCCGAGGGCGCCGGACCGTCCCGCGACTGGCTGGGCTTCGTCAAGTCCCCCCGCGCCCGGAACAAGATCCGCGCCTGGTTCTCCAAGGAGCGCCGCGACGAGGCCATCGAGCACGGCAAGGACGCCATCGCGCGGGCCATGCGCAAGCAGAACCTGCCGATCCAGCGCATCCTGACCGGCGACTCGCTGGTGACCCTCGCGCACGAGATGCGCTACCCGGACATCTCCTCCCTGTACGCGGCCATCGGCGAGGGCCACGTGGCCGCGCAGGGCGTCGTGCAGAAGCTGGTGGCGGCCCTCGGCGGCGAGGAAGCGGCCAACGAGGACATCGAGGAATCGATCCCGCCCGCGCGGGCCCGCAGCAAGCGGCGCAGCAACGCCGACCCGGGCGTCGTCGTCAAGGGCGTCGACGACGTGTGGGTCAAGCTGGCCCGCTGCTGCACCCCGGTGCCGGGCGACCCGATCATCGGGTTCGTCACGCGCGGCAGTGGCGTATCGGTTCACCGTGCGGACTGCGTCAACGTCGACTCCCTCTCCCAGCAGCCCGAGCGGATGCTGGAGGTCGAGTGGGCGCCCACCCAGTCCTCGGTCTTCCTGGTCGCCATCCAGGTCGAGGCGCTCGACCGGTCCCGGCTGCTGTCGGACGTCACACGGGTCCTGTCCGACCAGCACGTCAACATCCTGTCGGCGGCCGTCCAGACCTCCCGCGACCGGGTGGCCACCTCGCGGTTCACCTTCGAGATGGGCGACCCCAAGCACCTGGGGCACGTCCTGAAGGCCGTCCGCGGCGTCGAGGGCGTCTATGACGTCTACCGCGTCACCTCGGCCCGCAGGCCGTAGGAGACAGAGCGAGGGCCCCGGTACGGATCTCCGTACCGGGGCCCTCGTCGTGCACGGGCGGCCGAATCAGCCGCCGAACTCCTCCAGGCCCTTCAGCGCCTGGTCCAGGAGGGCCTGGCGGCCCTCCAGCTCGCGCGAGAGCTTGTCGGCCTTGGCGTTGTTGCCCGCCGCGCGCGCCGCGTCGATCTGCTCACGCAGCTTGTCGACGGCCGCCTGCAGCTGACCCGTCAGACCGGCCGCACGGGCCCGCGCCTCCGGGTTCGTACGGCGCCACTCGCCCTCCTCGGCCTCCTGGATCGCCCGCTCCACCGCGTGCATCCGGCCCTCGACCTTCGGCCGGGCGTCGCGCGGCACGTGGCCGATGCCCTCCCAGCGCTCGTTGAGGGAGCGGAACGCCGCGCGGGCCGCCTTCAGGTCCGTGATCGGGACGAGCTTCTCGGCCTCGTCGGCCAGCTCCTCCTTGAGCTTCAGGTTCTCGATCTGCTCGGCGTCACGCTCCGCGAACACCTCGCTGCGGGCCGCGAAGAACACGTCCTGCGCACCGCGGAAACGGTTCCACAGGTCGTCCTCGGCCTCGCGCTGCGCCCGGCCCGCCGCCTTCCAGTCCGCCATCAGCTCGCGGTAGCGGGCGGCCGTCGGACCCCAGTCGGTCGACTTCGACAGCGACTCGGCCTCCGAGACCAGCTTCTCCTTGACCTTGCGGGCGTCCTCGCGCTGCGCGTCCAGCGAGGCGAAGTGCGCCTTGCGGCGCTTGGAGAAGGCGGAACGGGCGTGCGAGAACCGGTGCCACAGCTCGTCGTCCGACTTGCGGTCCAGGCGCGGCAGGCCCTTCCAGATGTCCACCAGGGCGCGCAGCCGCTCGCCGGCACTGCGCCACTGGTCGCTCTGCGCCAGCTGCTCGGCCTCGGCGACCAGCGCGTCCTTGGCCGTCCGGGCCTCGTCCGCCTGCTTGGCCTTGGCGACCTTGCGCTCCTCGCGCCGGGACTCCACGGTCTCGACCAGCTTGTCCAGCCGCACGCGCAGGGCGTCCAGGTCGCCCACGGCGTGGTGCTCGTCGACCTGCGTACGCAGGTGGTCGATCGCCGTCTGGGCGTCCTTGGCGGACAGATCAGTGGTCCGCACCCGCTTTTCGAGGAGGCCGATCTCGACCACCAGGCCCTCGTACTTGCGCTCGAAGTAGGCCAGGGCCTCCTCGGGGGTGCCCGCCTGCCACGATCCGACGACCTGCTCGCCATCGGAAGTACGCACGTACACGGTGCCCGTCTCGTCGACTCGGCCCCACGGGTCGCTGCTCACAGCGCCTCCTCCACCTGATGCCTGCGAGGGGTTCACCCCCTGGGCATCGTCCACAGTTTCCTGGGGCGGGCAGCGCCCGCCCTGCACAACGCCAACATAGGCGACCGCCGGGCCGGCTGTCCGCATCCCGCACGACGGAATCTCGGCGCACGGGCGCGGGCCGGCCGGCCCCGGGGTCGCGTCACCCGTCAGTTCTGGGTGACCGTGCCCTTCTCGATCTTGACCTCGTTCTTCGGCGCACCGTCCTGGCCGCCGTCGACCGTGCCGGCCTTGGAGATCTCCTCCAGGACCTTCAGTCCCGCCGCGTCGATCTTGCCGAACGGCGTGTAGGTCGGCGTCAGCGGGCTGTCCTTGTAGACCAGGAAGAACTGGCTGCCGCCCGAGCCGGGCTGGCCGGTGTTGGCCATCGCCACCGTGCCGGCCGGGTAGATCACCTGGCCCTGCTCGTTGGCCTTGCCGAGGGAGTCCAGGTTCTCGTCCGGGATGTTGTAGCCCGGGCCGCCGCGGCCGGTGCCCTCGGGGTCGCCGCACTGGAGCACGAAGATCCCGCCGGCCGTCAGCCGGTGGCACTTGGTGTTGTCGAAGTAGCCCTTGTCGGCGAGCGACTTGAACGAGTTCACGGTCTGCGGGGTCTTCGCCGCGTCCATCGCGAAGTTGATGTCACCGGCGCTGGTCTTCAGCGCGAAGGTGTACTTCCCCTTCTGGTCGATGGCCATCTCCGGCGAGGGGGACTGCTTGGGCTCCGGCGGCGTTGCCGAGGCCGACGGGTCCGCCGCCGCGTCCTTCGTGTCCTTGTCCGAGTCGAAGACGCCGCCCACGATCAGGCCGACCAGCGTCGCGATCACCACGGCGACCACCGCGCCGATCACCGCCGCCCGCTGACGGCCCTTCTTCCGGGCCTCGGCGCGGCGCTTCTGCTGGCGCTCGTACTTCTCCCTGGCGAGCTGTCGCCGCCGCTGATCGCTCGTGACCACCGGGTCGTCTCCTTGTACGTGTCTGATACTGCTGTCCGGGCTGGGATAGGCCGTACCGTATATGGGTTCGCTGTGTAATGAGCGGCGCCGGTAGGCTCTGAGCAGCAGGATTGAAGACCTGCAGCCTCCCGCCGGACGACGATTGAGGACGAACGTGCTGATTGCCGGGTTCCCCGCAGGCGCTTGGGGCACCAACTGCTACGTGGTCGCCCCCGCCGCCGGCGAGGAGTGCGTCATCATCGACCCGGGCCACCAGGCCGCCCAGGGTGTCGAGGAGACGCTGAAGAAGCATCGGCTCAAGCCCGTCGCGGTCGTTCTGACCCACGGCCACATCGATCATGTGGCCTCGGTGGTCCCGGTGTGCGGAGCACACGACGTACCGGCCTGGATCCACCCCGAGGACCGCTACATGATGAGCGATCCGGAGAAGGCCCTCGGCCGCTCCATCGGTATGCCCCTCATGGGCGAGCTGACCGTGGGGGAGCCGGACGACGTCCGCGAGCTGACCGACGGCGCCGCCCTGAAATTGGCCGGAATGGACTTCTCCGTGGCGCACGCGCCGGGCCATACCAAGGGGTCGGTGACCTTCCGGATGCCCGAGCTGACCGACATCCCGCCGGTCTTCTTCTCGGGCGACCTGCTCTTCGCCGGCTCCATCGGACGAACCGACCTGCCGGGCGGCTCCCACGCCGAGATGCTCGATTCGCTGGCCCGCGTGTGCCTGCCGCTCGACGACTCGACCGTGGTGCTGTCCGGCCACGGTCCCCAGACCACCATCGGCCGTGAGCGCGTGACCAACCCGTACCTGCGGGAGGTCGCCGCCGGCCTGGCAGCGGACCCGACAGCCGCTCCACGACGAGGAATGTGACGAAAGCTTCGTGGCTACTTTCAAGGCCCCCAAGGGCACGTACGACCTGATCCCGCCGGTTTCGGTCAAGTATCTGGCGGTGCGCGAGGCCATTTCCGCGCCCCTGCGCAACTCCGGCTACGGCTACATCGAGACCCCCGGCTTCGAGGACGTCGGCCTCTTCGCCCGCGGAGTGGGCGAGTCCACCGACATCGTCTCCAAGGAGATGTACGCCTTCGAGACCAAGGGCGGCGACCAGCTCGCCCTGCGCCCCGAGGGCACGGCCTCCGTACTGCGCGCGGCCCTGGAGGCCAGCCTGCACAAGCAGGGAAACCTGCCGGTCAAGCTCTGGTACTCCGGTTCCTACTACCGCTACGAACGCCCGCAGAAGGGCCGCTACCGCCACTTCTCGCAGGTGGGCGCCGAGGCCATCGGTGCCGAGGACCCGGCGCTGGACGCCGAGCTGATCATCCTGGCCGACCAGGCCTACCGCTCGCTCGGCCTGCGCAACTTCCGGATCCTGCTGAACTCGCTCGGAGACAAGGAGTGCCGCCCGGTGTACCGGGAGGCGCTGCAGGGCTTCCTGCGAGACCTGGACCTGGACGAGGAGACCGTCCGCCGGGCCGAGATCAACCCGCTGCGCGTCCTCGACGACAAGCGGCCCGACGTGCAGAAGCAGCTTGTCGGCGCGCCGGTGCTGCGCGACTACCTGTGCGACGCGTGCAAGGCGTACCACGAGGAGGTGCGGGCGCTGATCACGGCGGCCGGGGTCGCCTTCGAGGACGACGAGAAGCTGGTGCGCGGGCTCGACTACTACACCCGCACCACCTTCGAGTTCGTGCACGACGGTCTGGGCTCGCAGTCCGCGGTGGGCGGCGGCGGCCGCTACGACGGCCTGTCCGAGATGATCGGCGGACCGGCGCTGCCGTCGGTGGGCTGGGCGCTCGGCGTGGACCGCACGGTCCTGGCCCTGGAGGCCGAGGGCGTCGAGCTCGACATCCCGGCGTCCACGTCGGTGTTCGCCGTCGCACTGGGCGAGGAGGCCCGCCGAGTGCTCTTCGGCAAGGTCACCGAGCTCCGCAAGGCCGGTGTCGCGGCCGACTTCTCGTTCGGAGGCAAGGGCCTCAAGGGCGCGATGAAGGACGCGAACCGCTCCGGCGCCCGCTTCGCCGTGGTCGCCGGCGAGCGCGACCTGGCCGACGGCCTGGTCCAGCTCAAGGACATGGAGTCCGGGGAGCAGTCAGCGGTGGCCCTGGCCGAGCTGATCGACACGGTCAAGGCCCGCCTGGCCTGACGGCTGCGGCGGGAACGCGTCAGGACGGGGCCGGGGATCCTTCCCCGGCCCCGTCCGTTCACAGGCTCGTACGGCACAATGGCCCGTGCTTGATCACCTTGCAGATGTGGAGCGGGCGGTATGACGACACGAAGCACGGACGCGGACACCGCCGGGGGGACGACCTTCGGGGCCAGTCGGGCGCTGGCCCTGCTGCTGGTGATCACGGGGGCCGCGGGCCTGCTCGCCGCCTGGGTGATCACGATCGACAAGTTCAAGCTGCTGGAGGACCCGAACTTCACCCCGGGCTGCAGCCTCAACCCGGTCGTCTCCTGCGGCAACATCATGAAGAGCGACCAGGCGGCCGTCTTCGGCTTCCCGAACCCCATGCTCGGCCTCGTCGCCTACGGCATCGTGATCTGCGTCGGCATGAGCATCCTGGCCGGTGCCCGGTTCCGCCGCTGGTACTGGCTCACCTTCAACGCCGGCACCCTCTTCGGCGTCGTCTTCTGCGCCTGGCTCACCTACCAGTCGCTCTACAACATCAACGCGCTGTGCCTGTGGTGCAGCCTGGCCTGGGTCGCCACGATCCTGATGTTCTGGTACGTCACCTCGCACAACGTCCGCGCGGGCCTGCTGCCGGCGCCGGGCTGGCTCAAGAGCTTCTTCGAGGAGTTCACCTGGGTGCTGCCGGCGCTGCACATCGGGATCATCGGAATGCTGATCCTCACCCGCTGGTGGGACTTCTGGACCTCCTGACGGCGGGCGGCCCTGTCGGTGGACTCGCTTAGGCTTCCCATGTGGAACCAGACCTGTTCACCGCCGCCGCCGAAGAGCGCCAGGAGAAGGACCCCGCGAGCTCGCCGCTCGCCGTCCGGATGCGCCCGCGCACCCTGGACGAGGTCGTCGGCCAGCAGCACCTGCTGAAGCCCGGATCGCCGCTGCGGCGGCTGGTCGGGGAAGGGGCCGGCGGCCCGGCCGGTGCCTCCTCGGTGATCCTCTGGGGCCCGCCCGGCATCGGGAAGACGACCCTCGCCTACGTGGTCAGCCAGGCCACGCAGAAACGCTTCGTGGAGCTCTCCGCCATCACGGCGGGCGTCAAGGAGGTGCGCGCCGTCATCGAGGGCGCGCGCCGCGCGGCCGGAGGCTACGGCAAGGAGACCGTCCTCTTCCTCGACGAGATCCACCGCTTCAGCAAGGCCCAGCAGGACTCCCTGCTGCCGGCCGTCGAGAACCGCTGGGTGACGCTGATCGCCGCCACCACGGAGAACCCGTACTTCTCGATCATCTCCCCGCTGCTGTCGCGATCGCTGCTGCTGACGCTGGAACCGCTGACCGACGACGACCTGAGCGCGCTGATGCGGCGCGCGCTCACGGAGGAGCGGGGCCTGGCCGGGGCGGTGACCCTGCCCGAGGACGCCGAGGCGCACCTGCTGAGGATCGCCGGCGGTGACGCCCGGCGGGCGCTGACCGCGCTGGAGGCGGGGGCCGGATCGGCCATCGCCAAGGGCGAGGACGAGATCACCCTCCGGACGCTGGAGGAGGCGGTCGACCGGGCGGCGGTCCGCTACGACCGGGACGGCGACCAGCACTACGACGTGGCGAGCGCGCTGATCAAGTCGATCCGCGGCTCCGACGTGGACGCCGCGCTGCACTACCTGGCGCGGATGATCGAGGCCGGCGAGGACCCCCGGTTCATCGCGCGCCGGCTGATGATCTCCGCCAGCGAGGACATCGGCCTGGCCGACCCCACGGCGCTGCCGATCGCGGTGGCCGCGGCCCAGGCGGTGGCCATGATCGGCTTCCCGGAGGCCGCGCTGACCCTCTCGCACGCCACGATCGCCCTGGCCCTCGCCCCGAAGTCGAACACCGCCACGACCGCGATCGGCGCCGCACTGGCCGACGTACGGGCGGGCCTGGCGGGGTCCGTCCCGACGCACCTGCGGGACGGGCACTACAAGGGCGCGGCGAAACTCGGGCACGCGGTGGGCTACGTGTACCCGCACGACGTGCCGGGCGCCATCGCCGCCCAGCAATACGCCCCGGACGAGATCCACGGGAAGCGGTACTACGAGCCGACCCGCTACGGCGCCGAAGCGCGCTACGCGGACGTGGTGGAGAAGGTCCGCGAGCGCCTGCGGGGGACCGACCGCGGCTGAGGCGTCCCCGGCGGGGCCGCCCCGGCCGGCGGTACTAGGCTGCCCGGGTGACCACGGACCTCCCCACCTGCGCCTGCTGCGGCGACGCGCTCGGCGACGAGCGCCGCATCGACTTCGGTTTCAACCTGCCCGACGCCGCCCTCGGGGCGCCGGAGGAGGACCTCCACCGGCTCGGCGTGCGCGCCCTGCTCCGGGTGGACGGGGTCGGCTCCTTCATCCGCTGCCTGCTGCCCGTCCGGCTGACCCACGACACCGAGCTGGTGCTCGGGGCCTGGGTGGAGGTGGACGACGCCACCCTGCGGCGCGCCCACGAGCTGTGGGAGCAGCCCGGCTACGCGGACCTGTCCGTCGAGGGCACCTTCGCCAACCGGATCCAGCCCTGGGGCGACGATCTGCTCGGCGCCCCGGTCACCGCGAAGGTCGCCGATCCGGAGGAGCTGCCCTGCGTCGTCGACGTGCGCCACCCGGTGGCCTCGCGCGTCCTGACGCGGACCTGGGACCGCGACCACGTCCTCAGCCGCTTCCCGTACCCGCTGCCGGTGGACGTGCGCACCGACCTCGGCGGCCGCTGGTCGGTCCTGCGCACCGCCGGTCTCAGCGCCTCCTTCGCCGACGGCGCGGACCACTTCACGGCCGAGGACCGCAGCGCCTCCGTCAGCCTGATGCGGGACGACGTTCCCGGCCGGGCCCCCGCGGACTTCCTCACCGCGCTGCTGGCCGGCGCCCCCGACACCCGGCCCGCGCAGCGCGTACGGGAACCCCTGGGCGGGGGAGTGCGGTACGCGTTCTGGCTGACCCCGCAGGACAGCGGCCGGCCGCGGCACGAGTTCTACGGCATGGCCGTCACCCCCGGCATCGCCGCCGGGCTCCACTGCTCCTTCGAGGACGCCGCCGACCTGGCCTGGGCCCAGCGGATCTGGCGCTCGCTCGACCACGCCGTGAACACCCTCTAGCCCGGCCCCGGCGCGCCCCGGCCGGGCCGGCGGCACGGGAACCTAGGCTCCCGGCATGGGTCCGTCCCGGCCGCTCGCCGTCGCCGTCGCGCTCGTCCTCGCCGGGCCCGCGGCGGCCGGATGCCATCACGAGGACACCGCCACGGCGCGGGCCAGCGCGGCCGCGCTGGTGGCGCAGGTGCCGCTCACCCGGCCCGGGTTCCCGCCCGACGGGGCGACGGCGAAGGCCCGGCTGGCCGCACTGAAGGTCGAGTGGGGCAGGAACTGGCAGACCTACCAGCGGGAGAAGTTCGGCCGGTACTGGTCCGACGAGACCGATGCCGTCGGCGGGCGCAACGGCTGCGACACCCGGGACGACGTGCTGCGCCGGGACCTGACGGAGCTGCGCGAGGGGGAACGGAACCGGTGCGTCGTCCTGTCCGGGGTGCTGCTCGACCCGTACACGGGCAAGCGGCTCCCCTACACCTACCGGCGCGCTTCGCAGATCCAGACCGACCACGTGGTGGCCCTCGGTGCCGCCTGGCGGGCCGGCGCGTACGCCTGGACCCCGCAGCGCAGGCTGGAGTACGCCAACGACCTGGACGTCCTGCTCGCCGTGGACAAGCAGACCAACCAGGACAAGGGCAGCCGGACCGCCGACAAGTGGCGGCCTCCGCGGCGTGCGTACTGGTGCGAGTACGCCCGCCGCTACACCGGCATCAAGGCCGAGTACGGGCTGTCCGTGACCGAGCCGGAGAAGCGGGCGCTCCAGGAGATGCTGGCCGACTGCCCTCAGTGAGAGGCGGCCGAGAAGAGGGCGCGCATCGCCCGGCGCAGGCCGCAGATGTCCGCCACCGGCTCCGGGAAGTCGAAGCGGGCGTCGAAGGAGGAGCCGGAGGCGCCGCCGGTGAAGCGGACGCGCAGGCCCACGCGGTCCAGGGCGAGCGGCACGGCGGTCATGCCCCGCCCCGCGCGGTCGCCGAGCAGGCCGCACAGCTCGCCGATCCGGTCGCCGTGGGAGGAGTGCAGGTGCTGGAGCAGCTCCGCCTCGTGCGGGGAGACCGGGTCCGGCTCCGCCGCGGCGAGGTCGTCGGGGTCCACCTGCTCGGCGCCCCACAGGTCGTCCACCGTGATCTCGCCGACCTCCAGGCGCAGCATCATCCACGCCGGGCGCCCACCGCCCTGGAGCAGATCCGCCGGGTCGTCGAGGGACTCGCCCAGGCCCAGCAGCTCGCCCACCGGGTGCCGCTCGGCGAGCAGCGCGGCACACCCGGCGCGGTCGTCCCCGCGCACCGGCGTCAGCCACCCGGCCAGCCACGCACGGCCTCGGATACGATGTGGGACGGACACCGGCGCCACATCCGTGATCTCGATCACGGCGGTGAGGTCGTCGTCCTGGGCGTGAGCGGCTGCCCTGGCAGCCGTGGATTCCCCGGAAACAAGGAGAATCACGTCCCCGTCCGGGGTGACGGTCCGCGCGACCGGCATCCCTGCCCCGAACTCCTCGGGCCCGTGACTGTCACGAGCACCGATCAGGGTGAGGGATACTGAGGCGTTGGACTCTACGAGGGTTCGTACGCGTTCGGCTCCGGTGAGCTGCCGAACGCCTTCCCTGGGACGCGGCTGACCTTGCTTATCGTCGGCGCAAGCGGATTCTGTTTCGTTGGAATCCGAACTGCGTTGCGCACTGGGCAGGGGGATCCCATGTGGTCGAGACATTACGTCCTCCTCGCTAAGGTAAGCCTCACCTAACTTACATGGAGGTAGGTTCCCCGTGAACCAGAAGCGACCCAAGGTCAAGAAGTCTCGCGCCCTCGGCATCGCCCTGACGCCGAAGGCCGTCAAGTACTTCGAGGCCCGCCCCTACCCGCCGGGCGAGCACGGCCGTGGCCGCAAGCAGAACTCGGACTACAAGGTCCGTCTGCTGGAGAAGCAGCGTCTGCGCGCTCAGTACGACATCTCCGAGCGCCAGATGGCCCGCGCGTACGACCGCGCCAAGAAGGCCGAGGGCAAGACGGGCGAGGCGCTGGTCGTCGAGCTCGAGCGTCGCCTCGACGCCCTGGTCCTGCGTTCGGGCATCGCCCGCACCATCTACCAGGCCCGCCAGATGGTCGTTCACGGCCACATCGAGGTCAACGGTGGCAAGGTCGACAAGCCGTCGTTCCGTGTCCGTCCGGACGACGTCATCACCGTGCGCGAGCGCAGCCGCGAGAAGGTTCCGTTCCAGGTCGCCCGTGAGGGTGGCTACGCAGGCGAGGGCGAGACCCCGCGCTACCTGCAGGTCAACCTGAAGGCCCTGGCCTTCCGCCTGGACCGTGACCCGAACCGCAAGGAAATCCCGGTCATCTGCGACGAGCAGCTCGTCGTCGAGTACTACGCCCGCTGATCCACCGGCAGGCGTAGCCCTCACAGGCTGGTGGAAACCCGCCGCTCCCTCCATGGGGCGGCGGGTTTTCCGCTTTTCCGGGTGCACGCGTGTGCCCCGGGTGAACCCGGGGCGCGAGGGTGACGGCGGCTACGGCTGGTCCGCCGCAGCCGTGCTGCGCGAGACGCGCGGGCCCGGCACCCCGCCCAGCCCGGCCGGACGCGGCACCCGCGCCGCCCCGCGCAGCGCCCGCACCACCACCGCGTCCCGGCACAGCTCCCGCCCCTCGGCCGCGTACGCCGCGTAGCGCTCGGCGCCCAGCACCTCGCCGGCCCGCTCCCGGCACATCAGCCTCGGGGCGTTGAAGTACCCCGAGCCGAACAGCTGCAGCCCCACCCCGCTCCACATCGGCTCCGCCGCGCCCTGGAGCACCGCGGCCTCGGCCGGATCGCCCTCCGCGACCGTGACCAGCGCGAGCAGCTCCAGTGCGAGGACCAGCCCGACCAGGTCGTTGAAGGCGTGGTTGATCTCCACGCACTCGGTCAGCAGCCGCCGGGCCTCCCGCGTGCCGCCCGCCTCCAGGGCCGCGTAGGCCAGCACGTAGAGGGCGTACGCCTTAGTCCAGCGCTCCCCGCGCTCCTCGCAGATCTCCCGGACCTCCCCGCACAGCGCGAGCGCGCCCGGCAGGTCCCCGAGGAAGGCCAGCGCCATCCCGAGCTCGACCTGGCACATCAGCACGTTGCTGTTCAGCTCGCCGGCCGCCCGGTACTGCTCCAGCGCCTCGCCCAGCAGCTCCCGGGCCCGGTCCATGTCGTCCGAGACCAGGGACAGGCAGCCCAGGCGGTGCACCGCGTACGCGGCCGCCACCCGGCTCCCGCTGCGCGCCGCCCCGTCCCGGCACTCGTACAGGGCGCACATCGAGGCCGTCGCGTCTCCCTGGAGGGCCGCGACATACCCCAGCACCCACAGGGCCTTCAGCCGTGAGCTCTCGTAGTCCGACGCCTGTCCGCCCGGCTGGTCCAGGGTCCGGTCCAGCCAGTGCCGGCCCTCGGTCAGGCGTCCGCAGCCCGCCCAGTAGAACCACAGGGTGCCCGCCAGGTACTGGCCCAGGTGCAGCTCGTCCGGCTCGTCCAGACAGCACTCCAGGGCGAGCCGCAGGTTCGGCAGCTCCGTCTCCACCAGTGCCGCCACCTCGTGCTGCCGGGGGCTGAACCAGTCCAGCTCGCACCAGGTCGCCAGCCCCATGTACCAGTCCCGGTGCCGGCGCCGCAGCCGCACCGCGTCACCCAGCGACTCCAGCCAGCCCGCCCCGTACAGCCGCACGGTCTCCAGCATCCGGAAGCGCACCCCGGCGGCCGTCTCCTCCCGGACCAGCAGGGACTGCGCGAGCAGCTCGCCCACCAGGTCCAGCACGCCCTCCACCGGCATGTCGGGCCCGGCGCACACGTACTCGGCGGCGTCGAGGTCGAACTGCCCCGCGAACACCGACAGCCGCGCCCACAGCAGCCGCTCCGCCGGAGTGCACAGCTCATGGCTCCAGCCGATGGCCGTACGCAGCGTCCGGTGCCTGGGGAGCCCCCCGCGCACACCGCCCGTCAGCAGCCCGAAGCGGTCCTCCAGCCGGGCGAGCACCTGGGCCGGGGACAGTGTCCGCAGCCGGCCCGCCGCCAGCTCCAGGGCGAGCGGGATCCCGTCGAGGCGCGCGCACACCTCCGCGAGCGCCGCCCGGTCGGCTCCGGTGGCCGCGAAGGCCGGATCGGCGGCGGACGCACGCGCCTCCAGCAGCGCCAGTGCCTCCTCCGGGACCGGCGGGGCCAGCGGGAACGTCCGCTCCCCCTCCAGGCCCAGCGGGCGCCGGCCCGCCGCGAGCACCTGCAGGCCGGGAGAGCGCAGCAGCAGCTCCCGTACCAGCCCCGCGGTCTCGTCCACCAACTGCTCGAAGCCGTCCAGGACCAGCAGCAGCCGCTTGTCCGCCAGGTGCTCGGCCAGCACGGTCCGGGGCGGCCGGGTGGTGTGGTCGGTCAGCCCCAGCGCCTCGGAGAGCGCCAGCTCCAGCAGCGCCGGGTCCCGTACGCAGGCCAGCTCGGCCAGCCAGACGCCGTCGCAGTAGCGTTCCTCCGCCGGAGCGTGCGCCCCTGGTGCCCCTGGCACCCCGTGAGCTTTCGGCGCCTCCCGCGCCTCCCGCGCCTCCCGCGCCTCCCGCGCCTCCCCGGCGGCCGACCGGGCCGCCGCGAGGACCAGCCGGGACTTGCCGACCCCGCCCACACCGGTCACGGTCACCAGCCGCGAGACCTCCAGCAGGCCCCCCAGCTCGGCGAGTTCGGCACCCCGCCCGATGAACCCGCTCAGCTCCGAGGGAAGATTGCCCCGGGCGGTACGTCGAAGGGGTCTCTGTCGCATGGGACACGGAGCGTACTGGTCCGGATGCGCTGCGTCCAAGACGCGTCGTCCCGACCCCGAATTCGGGTACGGCCGGGTATCCCCGGCGCGATAGGGTCGGAGGACCATTTGTAGGAATCGCTGCCGCCGGCGGTTCGGGTACAGACAGAGAGCGGTGTGACGTGTCCGGTGTAGAGGTGGCCGGGATCATCGTGGCCGTCTTCTGGGCCATCCTGATCTCCTTCCTCGCCGTCGCCCTGGTGCGGCTGGCGCAGGTGCTCAGGGCGACCACCAAGCTGGTGGCCGAAGTGACCGACCAGGCCGTACCGCTCCTGGCCGAAGCCTCCAGCACCGTCCGCTCCGCGCGCACCCAGCTCGACCGGGTCGACGCCATCGCGAGCGACGTCCAGGAGGTCACCTCCAACGCCTCCGCCCTGTCCTCCACCGTGGCCACCGCCTTCGGGGGACCGCTCGTGAAGGTCGCGGCCTTCGGCTACGGCGTCCGCAAGGCGCTGGGCAAGGGGGACGCCGCCCCGGGCAGCGTGCCGCCGAAGGCATCCCGCCGTACTGTGATCGTTGGCCGAACGGTGCCGGCCGCCCGGCGCCGGAAGCAGAAGGACTGAGACCGCCGATGTTCCGCCGAGCCTTCTGGTTCACCGCCGGCGCAGCCGCCGGCGTGTGGGCCACCACCAAGGTCAACCGCCGGCTCAAGAAGCTGACGCCGGAGAGCCTCGCGGCCCAGGCCGCCGACAAGGCAGTGGAGGCGGGCCACCGCCTCAAGGACTTCGCCCTCGACGTCAAAGCGGGAATGACGCAGCGCGAGGACGAGCTGAACGATGCACTGGGGCTCCACCAGGACCCCGACCGGCCCGACAACGTCACCGCCCTGCCCGGGCCGAGGCGGCTGCGGGCCATCGAGAACCACCAGATCGACAACCGACCAAAGCTTTCGTACAACCGGAATGAGGACCACTGATGGAGTCGGCTGAAATCCGCCGCCGCTGGCTGAGCTTCTTCGAGGAGCGCGGTCACGCCGTTGTCCCTTCGGCGTCGCTCATCGCGGACGACCCGACTCTGCTGCTGGTGCCCGCCGGCATGGTGCCGTTCAAGCCCTACTTCCTGGGTGAGACCAAGCCGCCGGCCCCGACGCTCACCAGCGTCCAGAAGTGCGTCCGTACGCCGGACATCGAAGAGGTGGGCAAGACCACCCGCCACGGCACGTTCTTCCAGATGTGCGGCAACTTCTCCTTCGGCGACTACTTCAAGGAAGGCGCCATCAAGTACGCCTGGGAGCTGCTCACCGGCTCCGTGGCGGACGGCGGCTACGGCCTGGAGCCGGAGAAGCTGTGGATCACCGTCTACCTCGACGACGACGAGGCCGAGCAGATCTGGCGCGACAAGATCGGCGTTCCGGCCGAGCGTATCCAGCGCCTGGGCAAGAAGGACAACTTCTGGTCCATGGGCGTTCCGGGTCCCTGCGGCCCGTGCTCCGAGATCAACTACGACCGCGGCCCCGAGTTCGGCGTCGAGGGCGGCCCGGCCGTCAACGACGAGCGCTACGTGGAGATCTGGAACCTGGTCTTCATGCAGTACGAGCGCGGCGCCGGCGACGGGAAGGAAGACTTCCCGATCCTCGGCGACCTGCCGTCGAAGAACATCGACACCGGTCTCGGCCTCGAACGCCTCGCGATGATCCTGCAGGGCGTGCAGAACATGTACGAGACCGACACCCTGCGCGTCGTCATGGACAAGGCCACCGAGCTGACCGGCGTGCAGTACGGCGCCGCCCAGCACACGGACGTCTCGCTGCGCGTGGTCGCCGACCACATCCGCACCTCGACCATGCTCATCGGCGACGGGGTCACCCCCGGCAACGAGGGCCGCGGCTACGTGCTGCGCCGCATCATGCGCCGCGCCATCCGCAACATGCGCCTCATGGGCGCCACCGGTCCGGTGGTCCAGGACCTGATCAACGTCGTGATCGAGACGATGGGCCAGCAGTACCCGGAGCTCATCACCGACCGCAAGCGCATCGAGACCGTCGCCCTCGCCGAAGAGGCCGCCTTCCTGAAGGCCATCAAGGGCGGCACCAACATCCTCGACACCGCCGTGACCGAGACCAAGGCCGCCGGCGGCACGGTCCTCTCCGGCGACAAGGCGTTCCTGCTCCACGACACCTGGGGCTTCCCGATCGACCTCACCCTGGAGATGGCCGCCGAACAGGGCCTCTCCGTGGACGAGCCCGGCTTCCGCCGCCTGATGCAGGAGCAGCGCGACCGCGCCAAGGCCGACGCCAAGGCCAAGAAGACCGGCCACGCGGACATGTCCGCCTACCGGGAGATCGCCGACGGCTCCGGCGCCACCGAGTTCACCGGCTACGCCACCACGCAGGGCGAGTCCACCATCGTCGGCCTGCTGGTCAACGGCGTCTCCGCGCCCGCCGCCTCCGAGGGCGACGAGGTCGAGGTCGTCCTCGACCGCACCCCCTTCTACGCGGAGGGCGGCGGCCAGCTCGCCGACCAGGGCCGGATCAAGCTCGACACCGGCGCCGTCATCGAGATCCGCGACGTCCAGCAGCCGGTCCCGGGCGTCTCCGTGCACAAGGGGTCCGTCCAGGTCGGCGAGGTGACCGTCGGCGCTTCCGCGTACGCCGCCATCGACGTCAGGCGCCGCCGGGCCATCGCCCGCGCCCACTCGGCCACGCACCTGACCCACCAGGCGCTGCGCGACGCGCTCGGCCCGACCGCCGCCCAGGCCGGTTCGGAGAACAGCCCCGGCCGCTTCCGCTTCGACTTCGGCTCCCCGAACGCCGTCCCCGGCTCGGTCCTCACCGACGTCGAGCAGAAGATCAACGACGTGCTCTCGCGCGAGCTCGAAGTGACCGCCGAGATCATGAGCATCGACGAGGCGAAGAAGCAGGGCGCCATCGCCGAGTTCGGTGAGAAGTACGGCGAGCGGGTCCGCGTCGTGACCATCGGCGACTTCTCCAAGGAGCTGTGCGGCGGCACGCACGTCGGCAACACCGCCCAGCTGGGTCTGGTGAAGCTGCTCGGCGAGTCCTCCATCGGCTCCGGCGTGCGCCGTGTCGAGGCCCTCGTAGGCGTGGACGCGTACAACTTCCTCGCCAAGGAGCACACGGTCGTCGCCCAGCTCCAGGAACTGGTCAAGGGCCGTCCGGAGGAACTGCCGGAGAAGATCGCCTCCATGCTCGGCAAGCTGAAGGACGCCGAGAAGGAGATCGAGAAGTTCCGCGCGGAGAAGGTCCTCCAGGCCGCCGCCGGGCTCGCCCAGAACGCCCAGGACATCAAGGGCGTCGCCCTCGTCGTCGGCCAGGTGGCGGACGGCATCGGTGCCGACGACCTGCGCAAGCTGGTCCTCGACGTCCGCGGCCGCGTCCCTGGCGACCGCCCGGCCGTCGTGGCCCTCTTCACCGTGGCGAACGACCGCCCGCTGACCGTGATCGCCACCAACGAGGCCGCCCGCGAGCGGGGTCTCAAGGCCGGCGACCTGGTCCGTACGGCCGCCAAGACCCTCGGTGGCGGCGGTGGCGGCAAGCCGGACGTCGCCCAGGGCGGCGGCCAGAACCCGGCCGCGGTCCCGGAGGCCATCAGCGCCGTCGAGCGCCTCGTCGTCGAGACGGCCTGACGATGACCCTGCGCCGCGGCCGCCGACTGGCCATCGACGTCGGGGACGCCCGGATCGGGGTCGCGTCCTGCGACCCCGATGGGGTGTTGGCCACACCGGTGGAAACCGTTCCGGGCCGGGACATCCCCTTCGCCCACCGGCGGCTGCGGCAGCTCGTCGAGGAGTACGAGCCCCTCGAAGTCGTGGTCGGCCTCCCCCGCTCGCTCAGCGGGCGGGAGGGGCCGGCCGCGGCCAAGGTGCGCGCCTTCGCGAACGAACTCGCCAAGGGAATCAAGCCGGTGACGGTCCGTCTGGTGGACGAGCGGATGACCACGGTCACCGCCGCCCAGGGACTGCGGGCCTCCGGCAGGAACGCGAAGAAGGGCAGGTCGGTCATCGACCAGGCCGCCGCTGTGGTGATCCTTCAGAACGCTCTTGAGACCGAACGGGTATCAGGTAATCCGCCTGGTGAGTGCGTCGAAGTGGTTGTCTGATCGCGATACGGTAACGTTCCGCGCGATGAGACGGCATTCGAACAGCCGTCGCCCACCGTCAAAGAGGCGGAACCGGGTGGCACGGACGACGGAGTCCGTGGCCTCGCGTCTCGCGGCTCTAGGGGACCGATGACTGAGTATGGCCGGGGCCGTGGCCCCGAACCCTGGCACCCCGAGGACCCCCTGTACGGGGACCAGGGGTGGACCGGGCACCAGACCCAGCAGGGCCAGGTGCCGTACGCCGGTGCCCCGCAGCAGGAGTACCAGCAGCAGCCCCAGTACCAGCAGCAGCACCCCCAGCAGCCGCAGTACCAGGAAAACCAGCAGTACCAGCAGTACCCCGATCACCAGCAGCAGTACGGGCAGCAGCAGTACGCCCAGCAGCCGCAGCAGGGGTACCCCCCGCAGCAGACCCAGCAGCCGTACCCGCAGCAGCAGTACGCGCAGCAGCCGGGCCAGCCCCAGCAGCCGGTGTACGACAGCCAGGGCTGGGACACCGGCCAGGGCCAGTACACGGCCGCGGTGCAGACCGACCCGTACGCGGGAGCGGACTACGCCCAGCACCCGTCCGCCGGGTACCCGGGGGAGGCCCCGGACCTCTACAGCACCGACGAGGCCTTCCCGCCCCCGCAGCCCCCGGGCCGGCGCCACCTGGAGCCGGAACCGGTCGAGCAGGAGGAGGAGCCCGAGAGCCTCCTCCCCGTCGGCGACGACGACGATCGCGACGACGACGGTGACGGCGACGAGCCCACGGGCCGCCGCGGCGGCCGCTCGAAGGGCGGCAAGCCCAAGCAGCGCAGCGGCATGGCCTGCCTGATCGCGGCCGTGGTCATCCTCGGCGTGGTCGGCGGTGGCGGCTACTACGGCTACAACTACATCAAGGCGAGGTTCGCCCCCGCCGAGGACTTCGCGGGCGAGGGCGCCGGCGAGGTCGTCGACGTCGAGATCCCCAAGGGCGCGGGCCTGGGGCAGATGGGCCGCATCCTCAAGGAGGCGGGCGTCGTCGCCAGCGCCCAGGCCTTCGTCGACGCGGCGAACGCCAACCCCAAGGGCAAGTCCATCCAGCCCGGTGTCTACCCGATGAACAAGAAGATGTCGGGTGCGGCCGCCGTCGCGCTGATGATCGACCCCACCAAGCTGAACGTCATCACCGTCACCGAGGGCATGCGCAACTCCAAGGTGTACGAGGCGATCGACAAGAAGCTGGGCAAGCCCGAGGGCACCACCAAGGAGATCGCCCAGCGCGAGGCCAAGAACCTGGGGCTGCCGGCCTGGGCCGGCAACAACCCCAAGCTCATCGACCCGCTCGAGGGCTTCCTGTTCCCGACGCGCTACGACCTCAGCAAGGACAGCACCCCCGAGTCGCTGCTCAAGCTGATGGTCAAGAACGCCTCCGACAAGTACTCGGAGCTGGGCATCGAGGCCAAGGCCAAGGAGCTGGGGCTGGAGAACCCGCTGCAGGTCGTCACGGTCGCCAGCCTCGTCAACGCCGAGGGCAAGAACCACGACGACTTCCGCAAGATGTCCGAGGTCGTCTACAACCGCATGAAGAAGACCAACGACGTCACGAACCAGAAGATCGAGTTCGACTCGACGTACAACTACGTCAAGAACCAGAGCGAGATCAACTTCAACCTCAAGGAAGCCCAGGCGTTCAACAACCCGTACAACACCCACTTCATCAAGGGTCTGCCGGTCGGCCCGATCGGGAACCCGGGCATGGACGCGCTGACCGCTACGCTCAACCCGGACCACGGCGGCTGGATGTTCTTCGTGTCGGTCGACGGCAACACGACGACCTTCACCAAGACCTACGACGAGCACCTCAAGCTCGTGGCCGAGTTCCAGGAACGGCAGAAGCAGAAGAACGGCGGGTAGCAGGACATGACACGGATACGGGCCGCGGTGCTGGGTTCGCCCATCGAGCACTCGCTCTCACCGGTACTGCACCGTGCCGCGTACCGGGAGCTCGGCCTCGTCGACTGGTCGTACGACCGGTTCGAGATCGACGAGGCCGCGCTCCCGGGGTTCGTCTCCGGGCTCGGCCCCGAGTGGGCCGGACTGTCGCTGACCATGCCGCTCAAGCGGGCGGTCATGCCCCTGCTGGACGGCGTCAGCGACACGGCGGCCTCCGTCGAGGCGGTCAACACGGTCGTCTTCACCGAGGACGGCCGGCGCCTGGGCGACAACACCGACATCCCCGGCATCGTCGCCGCGCTGCACGAGCGGGGCGTCGAGAAGGTGTCCTCGGCCGCCGTCCTCGGCGCCGGGGCCACCGCCTCCTCGGCGCTCGCCGCGCTCTCGCTGATCTGCACCGGCGAGGTCACGGCGTACGTCCGCTCGTCGGCGCGCGCCGACGAGATGCGGCAGTGGGGCGAGCGGCTCGGCGTGGCCGTCCGCACGGCCGACTGGTCCGAGGCGGCGGGGGCGCTCCGGGCGCCCCTGGTCATCGCGACCACCCCGGCGGGAGCCACCGACGAACTGGCCGCGGCGGTCCCGGATGCCCCGGGCACCCTCTTCGACGTCCTCTACGACCCGTGGCCCACGGCCCTGGCGGCAGCCTGGTCGCAGCGCGGGGGCAATCTGCTGGGCGGCCTGGACCTGCTGGTGCACCAGGCGGTCCTCCAGGTCGAGCAGATGACCGGCCGCTCCCCGGCGCCGCTCGAAGTGATGCGGCGGGCGGGCCTCGCGGCCCTTTCCGGAGCCCGCTGAGACTCCGTCCCCGCAGGCGGTCCCGCCGTGTCGGCCGATCGTGGCGGGATCTCTTCCACTCGCCGGTAATATCGCCCGCCACCCTGCCCACCTGCACTTTTACAGGGGGTTGGGATGGACGGGGCGGACACGGATCAGGCGCTTGCGTCGAAGTGGGACGTCCCGCCGGCGCTGTTCGGCATGATCAGGGTGGCCTTCGGAGACCTGCCGGTCCGGGCCAAGGCCGTCGTCCTCGGACTGGTGGGTTCCGTCGGCGTCTGGACGGCGATCAGCTGGTTCCGCGGGCGCCGCAGCCGGGTCCGCTGACCGGCAGGGCGTCCGACAGCTGGACCGGGGCCCAAGAAACCGCTCCGGACATGGGAGGATTCGGGTGAGGCGGGTCCGGGCCGCGCACCCGATCGCGCCGTCGCAGTACCAGGCGCGAGCATGAGGAGCATCGTTGAGCAGGTTGCGTTGGCTGACCGCGGGAGAGTCGCACGGACCGGCACTGGTCGCGACGCTGGAGGGTCTTCCCGCCGGCGTCCCGGTCACCACCGAGCTGGTGGCCGATCACCTGGCCAGGCGCCGGCTCGGCTATGGCCGCGGTGCCCGCATGAAGTTCGAGCAGGACGAGATCACTTTCCTCGGCGGCGTCCGCCACGGGCTGTCCCAGGGCGGCCCGGTCGCGGTCATGATCGGCAACACCGAGTGGCCCAAGTGGGAGACCGTCATGTCGGCCGACCCGGTCGACCCCTCGCTGCTCAAGGAAACCGGCCGCAACGCGCCGCTGACCCGCCCGCGCCCCGGCCACGCCGACCTCGCGGGCATGCAGAAGTACGGCTTCGACGAGGCCCGGCCGATCCTGGAGCGCGCCAGCGCCCGTGAGACCGCCGCCCGCGTCGCCCTCGGCGCCGTCGCCCGCTCCTTCATCAGGGAGGTCGCCGGCATCGAGATCGTCTCCCACGTGGTCGAGCTGGCCGCGGCCAAGGCCCCGTACGGCTTCTACCCGACCCCGGCCGACGTCGACAGGCTCGACGCCGACCCGGTGCGCTGCCTCGACGCCGACGCCAGCAAGGCGATGGTCGCCGAGATCGACCAGGCCCACAAGGACGGCGACACCCTCGGCGGCGTCGTCGAGGTCCTCGCCTACGGCGTCCCGGTCGGCCTGGGCTCGCACGTCCACTGGGACCGCCGGCTCGACGCCCGCCTCGCCGCCGCCCTCATGGGCATCCAGGCCATCAAGGGCGTCGAGGTCGGCGACGGCTTCGAGCTCGCCCGCGTACCCGGCTCCAAGGCGCACGACGAGATCGTCTCCACCCCCGAGGGCATCAAGCGCACCTCCGGCCGCTCCGGCGGCACCGAAGGCGGCCTGACCACCGGCGAACTGCTCCGCGTACGCGCCGCGATGAAGCCCATCGCGACCGTCCCGCGCGCCCTGGCCACCGTCGACGTCGCCACCGGCGAGGCGGCCGTCGCCCACCACCAGCGCTCCGACGTGTGCGCCGTGCCGGCCGCCGGCATCGTCGCCGAGGCGATGGTCGCCCTCGTGCTGGCCGACGCCGTCGTCGAGAAGTTCGGCGGGGACTCGGTCCCCGAGACCCGCCGCAACGTCCGGTCCTACCTCGACAACCTGCAGATCCGGTGACGGCCGGACCGCTCGTCGTCCTCGTCGGGCCCATGGGGTCCGGCAAGTCCACGGTGGGGGTGCTGCTCGCCGAGCGGCTCGGCGTCCCCTACCGGGACACCGATGCGGACATCGTCGCGGCCCAGGGCCGGCCGATCTCCGACATCTTCGTCGACGAGGGCGAGCCGTACTTCCGTGAGCTGGAACGGCAGGCCGTCGCGGCCGCCGTCTCCGGGCACACGGGAGTCCTCGCCCTCGGCGGCGGCGCCGTCCTCGACGCGGGCACCCGCGAGCTGCTGACCGGCCTGCCCGTCGCCTACCTCTCGATGGACGTCGAGGAAGCGGTACGGCGCGTGGGCCTCGGCGCCGCGCGCCCGCTGCTCGCCGTCAACCCGCGCCGCCAGTGGCGCGAGCTGATGGAGGCCAGGCGCCCCCTGTACACCGAAGTCGCGCGCGTCGTGGTGGCCACCGACGACCGCACCCCCGAAGAGGTCGCCCAGGCGGTCCTCGACGCTCTGGAGTTGAAGGACGTATGACAGACCAGGTGACGCGGATCCACGTCGGCGGAAGCGCCGGCCATGACCCGTACGACGTGCTGGTCGGGCAGCAGCTGCTCGGCGAGCTCGGCTCCCTGATCGGTACGAAGGCCCAGCGGGTCGCCGTCATCCACCCCGAGGCCCTCGCCTCGACCGGTGAGGCGCTGCGCGACGACCTCGCCGACCAGGGCTACGAGGCGATCGCCATCCAGGTGCCGAACGCCGAGGAGGCCAAGACCATCGAGGTCGCGGCCTACTGCTGGAAGGCGCTGGGCCAGTCCGGCTTCACCCGCACCGACGTCATCGTCGGCGTCGGCGGCGGAGCCACCACCGACCTCGCGGGCTTCGTCGCGGCCAGCTGGCTCCGCGGCGTGCGCTGGGTCGCCGTACCGACCACCGTCCTGGCGATGGTGGACGCGGCCGTCGGCGGCAAGACCGGCATCAACACCGCCGAGGGCAAGAACCTCGTCGGCGCCTTCCACCCGCCGGCCGGAGTGCTCTGCGACCTGGCGGCGCTGGAGTCGCTGCCGGTCAACGACTACGTCAGCGGCCTCGCCGAGATCATCAAGGCCGGTTTCATCTCCGACCCGGTGATCCTTGACCTGATCGAGGAGGACCCGCAGGCGGCCCGTACGCCCGCAGGCCCGCACACCGCCGAGCTGATCGTGCGCTCCATCCAGGTCAAGGCGGACGTCGTCTCCAGCGACCTCAAGGAATCGGGCCTGCGGGAGATCCTCAACTACGGCCACACCCTCGCGCACGCCATCGAGAAGAACGAGCGCTACAAGTGGCGGCACGGCGCGGCCGTCTCCGTCGGCATGGTCTTCGCCGCCGAACTCGGCCGGCTCGCCGGCCGCCTCGACGACGCCACCGCCGACCGGCACAAGGCGGTCCTCGCCTCCGTCGGCCTGCCGCTGACCTACCGGGGCGACCAGTGGCCCAAGCTGCTCCAGACCATGCAGGTCGACAAGAAGTCCCGCGGCAACCTGCTGCGCTTCATCGTCCTCGACGGCCTGGGCAAGCCGACCGTCCTGGAGGGCCCCGACCCGGCGCACCTGATCGCCGCCTACGGCGAGGTGTCGGCGTGAGCCGCCGCGTGCTCGTGCTGAACGGCCCGAACCTGGGCCGGCTCGGCTCGCGCGAGCCCGACGTGTACGGGGCCACCTCGTACGCGGGACTGGTGGACAGCTGCCGCTCGCTGGGCGAGGAGCTCGGCTTCGACGTCGAGGTCCGCGAGACCAACGACGAGGGCGAGATGATCCGCTGGCTGCACGAGGCGGCGGACGGGAAGCTCCCCGTGGTCATCAACCCCGGGGCCTTCACCCACTACTCGTACGGCATGCGGGACGCGGCCGCGCAGCGCACGGCGCCGCTGATCGAGGTGCACATCTCGAACCCTTACGCCCGCGAGGAGTTCCGGCACACCTCGGTCGTCGCGGCCGTGGCGACCGGGACCGTGGCAGGCTTCGGCATCGGCTCCTACCGGCTGGCGCTGCGGGCGCTCGCGGACGAGATCGACGCCTGACACACCCGCCCGGGGGCCTGGTGGACGGCCGGGCCTCCGCGGTCATATAACGTTCTCGCATCAGTCGCAGGAACGAGACGGAGTGGCAGCGGATGCACCAAGGAGTGGGTGGCGGGGCCTGGGGGCAGCCGGGGCAGCGTCCTTCGGCGCCCCCGCAGCCGCCGATACCCCCGGCGCAGGGCTGGCCGGGCTCGCCCCCGACCCCGCCCCCGCCGCCGTCCCAGCAGCAGGCCCCGCCCCCGCCGCAGGTGGCTCCCGTACCGGAGGCCACCGGGCACATCCCGCTGCCGCCCGCGGTGGCGGGAACCGGCGGAGCCGTGCTCTCCGTGCTGCTGATCGGGCCGGCCGGCGCCGGGAAGACCACCGTGGCCCGGCACTGGGCCAGCACCCGGCCCGTGCCGACCGCCCACATCAGCCTGGACGACGTCCGCGAATGGGTCTGCTCCGGCTTCGCAGACCCGCAGGCCGGCTGGAACGAGCACTCCGAGGCCCAGTACCGGCTCGCCCGCCGCACCTGCGGCTTCGCGGCCCGCAACTACCTGGCCAACGGCATCTCCTGCATCCTCGACGACGCCGTCTTCCCCGACCGGCCCGTGGTGGGCCTGGGCGGCTGGAAGCGGCACGTGGGCCCGACGCTGCTGCCGGTCGTCCTCCTGCCGGGCCTGGAGATCGTCCTGGAGCGCAACGCCGAGCGCTCAGGCAACCGGCGGCTCTCCGACGAGGAAGTCGCCCGCATCCACGGCCGGATGGCCGGCTGGTACGGCTCCGGGCTGCCGATCATCGACAATTCCCACCTCGACGTCGAAGGCACCGCCCGCGCCCTCGACGAGGCCCTGGCCAGGGCCATGCCGGCGCCCAGCGGCTGGTAGCCGCCCGGTGGGGGAGCGGGTCCACCGCGCCGCGCCCTCCCGGCCCACCGCACCCCGCCCTCCCGTACCCGCGCCCCGCCTCCGCCCTCCCGTACCGCGCCCCGTCCGGACGCGCTCGCCGGGCCGGATCCGCGGGGCGCTCGTACGCTCGAAGACATGTCAGACGTGTACGCCGCCCGTCGGGGCCTGCTTCGCGACCGATGCGCCGCCGCGGGGAACGCCGCCGCGCTGATCACGCGTCCGGCGAACGTCCGCTACCTCTCCGGGGCGTCACCGCTCGGCGCCGTACTCCTCGTCGGACCGACCGAGGACGCCATGTTCTGCGTCGGCGCACCGACCGGCGAGGCCGACGAGGGCCGCCTCGACGAACACCTCCGCGTCACGGTGCTCGCCGCCCGCGGTGGGGATCCCGCCGTCGCCGCGGCCGACGCCGCATCCTCCGTCCGCGCCGACTCGCTCGCCGTGGAGGAGCACCACCTCACCGTCGCCCGGCACCGGGCCCTGCGCTCCGTCGCGCCCAAGCTGCGCCTCGCGGACCTCGGCACGGCCGTGGAGCAGCAGCGCCTCGTCAAGGACGAGGGGGAGATCGCCTGCCTGCGCATCGCCGCCGAGATCGCCGACCAGGCACTGGGCGAGCTGCTGGAGTCCATCCTCGTCGGGCGCACCGAACGCCACCTCGCGCTGGAGCTGGAGCGGCGCCTCGTCGACCACGGGGCGGACGGCCCGGCCTTCCCGACCTCCGTCGGCACCGGCCCGCACTCCGGGCGCTCCCGGCACCGGCCCTCCGACCGCAGGGTGGAGGAAGGGGACTTCCTCTCGGTCTGCCTGGGCGCCAACTACCGTGGCTACCGTTGCGAGATCGGCCGGACCTTCGTCATCGGCACCACCCCCGCCGACTGGCAGATCGAGCTCTACGACTGCGTCTTCACCGCCCAGCGGGCGGGCCGCGAGGCGCTGCTGCCGGGGGCCGCCTACCGGGAGGTCGACCACGCGGCCCGGTCCGTACTGGACTCCGCCGGGCACGCGGAGGCCCTCGCTCCGTGGACGGGACACGGCGTCGGCCTCGAAATCGACGAGGACCCGCAGCTTGCACCTACGGCAATGGGTAAACTGGACGCTTGCGTGCCGGTCACCGTCGAACCGGGGGTTCACCTCCCCGGCCGGGGAGGTGTCCGGATCGATGACACGCTCGTCGTACGCCCCGAGGCGGACGGCGGTCCCGAGCTACTCACCATTACGACCAAGGAGCTGCTCGCGCTCTAGCCCGCACTGGCGGGTTGTGCGCGCACCCGTGGTCTTCCAGTGCAGGAGATTCCGCAACCGTGGCTTCCACGAACGACCTCAAGAACGGCATGGTGCTCAAGCTCGACGGTGACCAGCTCTGGTCCGTCGTCGAGTTCCAGCACGTCAAGCCCGGCAAGGGCCCGGCCTTCGTGCGCACCAAGCTCAAGCACGTGCTCTCCGGCAAGGTCGTCGACAAGACCTTCAACGCCGGCACGAAGGTCGAGACGGCCACCATCGACCGCCGTGACATGCAGTTCTCTTACATGGACGGCGAGTACTTCGTCTTCATGGACATGCAGACCTACGACCAGCTGATGGTCGACAAGAAGGCTGTCGGCGACACCGCCAACTTCCTCATCGAGGGCTTCACCGCCTCCGTGGCCCAGCACGAGGGCGAGGTGCTCTACGTCGAGCTCCCGGCCGCCGTCGAGCTCGTCATCGAGCACACCGACCCGGGCGTCCAGGGCGACCGCTCCACCGGCGGCACCAAGCCGGCCCGCCTGGAGACCGGCCACGAGATCCAGGTCCCGCTCTTCGTCACCACGGGCGAGAAGATCAAGGTCGACACCCGCACCAGCGCCTACCTCGGCCGGGTGAACAGCTAACCGTGGCTGCCCGGAGCAACGCGCGCAAGCGCGCCTTCCAGATCCTCTTCGAGGCCGACCAGCGCGGGGTGTCCGTCCGCGAGGTCCTCGCGGACTGGATCCGCCACGCGCGGTCGGACGACCGGCAGCCGCCGGTCAGCGCCTTCACGATGGATCTTGTCGAGGGTTACGCCGACAAGGTGAACCGCATCGACGACCTGATCGTCACCTACGCCGTGGACTGGGACCTCGACCGCATGCCGGTCGCGGACCGGAACATCCTGCGGCTCGGTGCCTACGAGCTGATCTGGGTGGACGACACCCCGGACGCCGTGGCCATCGACGAGGCCGTCCAGCTGGCCAAGGAGTTCTCGACGGACGAGTCCCCCTCGTTCGTCAACGGGCTGCTGGCCCGTTTCAAGGACCTGAAGCCGAGCCTGCGGCGCAGCGAGAGCTGACGCGCACGCCGCCGCCCGCAGCAGTACCGGCACCGCCTTACGGAAGGGCCCGCAGCGCACCCGCTGCGGGCCCTTCCGTTGTGTCGCGGGGAACGAAAAAACCGGTGGCTGCCGAACCCCCGCAAGGGTCCGGCAGCCACCGGTAACGTTTCTGCTGGTGTGCAGCGTGAGGATCAGACGTCCTCGTGCGCCACCGCGCGGCGGGCGTCCGCGTCCAGCACGCCCCAGCTGATGAGCTGCTCGGTCAGGACCGAGGGCGACTGGTCGTAGATGACGGCCAGGGTGCGCAGGTCGTCCTGGCGGATCGACAGCACCTTGCCGTTGTAGTCCCCGCGCTGGCTCTGGATCGTCGCCGCGTAACGCTGCAGCGGGCCGGCCTTCTCGGCGGGCACGCCCGCCAGACGCTCCAGGTCGAGGCGCAGCTTCGGCGGCGGCTCGGCCGCTCCGCCGGGAGTCGTGCCCGGCAGCAGTTCCTGCACCGGCACCCCGTAGAAGTCCGCCAGTTCGGCAAGGCGCTGGACGGTCACGGCGCGGTCCCCGCGCTCGTAGGACCCGACCACGACGGCCTTCCAACGGCCCTGCGACTTCTCCTCGACACCGTGGAGGGAAAGGCCCTGCTGGGTGCGGATGGCGCGGAGCTTGGCCCCGAGCTGTTTGGCGTATTCGCTGGACATAACGCTCCCGGACGCTGTGACGCTGTGGCTGCATGGACACTGCGACTACATAACTACGTGCGGCTCCGCCGCGCGGCTGGTAACTCACTGTGAGGTTACGCAGCGTTACTTGGGTGCGTCAAGCCGAATGGTCTCCGTCCCCCCGCGAGGGCGGCGCCAACAGCCCCGTGGACGCCCCCGCACCACCCCCGGGTGCCGACCCACCGCCGCCGCCCTGGTACCGTGGGAGACGTACATCAGACGTCCTTTAAGGTCCGTCCCGTGAGGCGGAGAAGGAGGTCCTTTTCATGGACGCCCAGCAGAACTCCGATTCCGCGCGCCCCGTGCTGGAGGCGCAGGACATCGCACGGGTCCTGACCCGTATCGCCCACGAGGTCGTCGAACGCGCCAAGGGTGCCGACGACGTGGTGCTTCTCGGCATCCCCACCCGCGGTGTGTACCTGGCCCGCCGGCTGGCCGCCAAACTCGAAGAGATCACCGGAACGAAGATCCCGGTCGGCTCCCTCGACATCACCATGTACCGCGACGACCTGCGGATGAAGCCCGCCCGCGCGATCGGCCGCACCGAGATCCCCGGCGACGACCTCGACGGCCGCCTCGTCGTCCTCGTCGACGACGTCCTCTTCTCCGGCCGCACCATCCGCGCCGCCCTCGACGCCCTCGGCGACCTCGGCCGCCCCCGCGCCGTGCAGCTCGCCGTCCTCGTCGACCGCGGCCACCGCGAACTGCCGATCCGCGCCGACTACGTCGGCAAGAACCTCCCCACGTCGCTGCGGGAGACCGTCAAGGTCCAGCTCCAGGAGGAGGACGGCCGTGACGCCGTGCTGCTCGGCCAGCGGACCGCCCGGGCAGCAGGGCAGTAGCCCCACCACGACGACGGACCCCCGCGGGGTCCGCGCCGAGTCCTGCCCTGCCCGCTCGCACCCCTGCACGTCAGTCCGCTGCACGTCAGTCCGCCTGCACCCCGCCCTCCCGACCTACGGAGCCATCCAGATGAAGCGCCACCTCATCTCGGCCGCCGATCTCACGCGCGACGACGCCGTCCTGATCCTCGACACCGCCGAGGAGATGGCCCGCGTCGCGGACCGGCCGATCAAGAAGCTTCCCACCCTGCGCGGCCTCACCGTCGTCAACCTCTTCTTCGAGGACTCGACCCGCACCCGGATCTCCTTCGAGGCGGCCGCCAAGCGGCTCTCCGCCGACGTCATCAACTTCTCCGCCAAGGGTTCCTCGGTTTCCAAGGGCGAATCCCTCAAGGACACCGCGCTGACCCTGGAGGCGATGGGCGCCGACGCCGTCGTCATCCGCCACCACGCCTCCGGCGCCCCCTACCGGCTCGCGACCTCCGGCTGGATCGACTCCGCCGTCGTCAACGCCGGCGACGGCACCCACGAGCACCCCACCCAGGCCCTGCTGGACGCCTTCACCATGCGCCGCCGCCTGGTCGGCCGCGACGCGGGCCTCGGCAAGGACCTCGGCGGCCGCCGCATCACCATCGTCGGCGACGTCCTGCACAGCCGCGTGGCCCGCTCCAACGTCCACCTGCTGCACACCCTCGGCGCCGAGGTCACCCTGGTGGCCCCGCCCACCCTGGTCCCGATCGGCGTAGAGACCTGGCCGTGCGAGGTCTCGTACAGCCTCGACGACGTGCTGCCGAAGTCCGATGCGGTGATGATGCTGCGTGTGCAGCGCGAACGCATGAACGCCGCCTTCTTCCCGACCGAGCGCGAGTACTCCCGCCGCTACGGCCTCGACGGCGACCGCATGGCCAAGATGCCCGAGCACGCCATCGTGATGCACCCCGGCCCGATGAACCGCGGCATGGAGATCACCGCCCAGGTCGCCGACTCCGACCGCTGCACGGCCGTCGAGCAGGTCGCCAACGGCGTCTCCACCCGGATGGCCGTCCTGTACCTGCTGCTCGGAGGCTCCGAGCCCGCCGTCACCACCGCCCGTACCGAGGAGAGCAAGTAACCATGAGCAAGATCCTTATCCGTGGCGCGAAGGTACTCGGCGGCGAGGCGCAGGACGTCCTGATCGACGGCGAGACCATCGCCGCCACCGCCCGGCAGGGCGAAATCGATCTCAGCGGCCTGGACCTGTCCGCCGAGGACGTCACCGTCATCGAGGCCGAGGGCCAGGTCCTCCTCCCCGGCCTCGTCGACCTCCACACCCACCTGCGCGAGCCCGGCCGCGAGGACTCCGAGACCGTCCTGACCGGCACCCGCGCCGCCGCCTCCGGCGGTTACACCGCCGTCTTCGCCATGGCGAACACCTTCCCCGTCGCCGACACCGCCGGCGTCGTCGAGCAGGTCTGGCGCCTGGGCAAGGAATCCGGCTACTGCGACGTGCAGCCCATCGGCGCCGTCACCGTCGGCCTGGAGGGCAAGCAGCTCTCCGAGCTCGGCGCCATGCACGAGTCCGCCGCCCGCGTCACCGTCTTCTCCGACGACGGCAAGTGCGTCGACGACGCCGTGATCATGCGCCGCGCCCTGGAGTACGTGAAGGCCTTCGGCGGCGTCGTCGCCCAGCACGCCCAGGAGCCCCGCCTCACCGAGGGCGCCCAGATGAACGAGGGCATCGTCTCCGCCGAACTCGGCCTCGGCGGCTGGCCCGCCGTCGCCGAGGAGTCGATCATCGCCCGCGACGTCCTCCTCGCCGAGCACGTCGGCTCCCGCGTCCACATCTGCCACCTCTCCACCGCCGGCTCCGTCGAGATCGTCCGCTGGGCCAAGTCCCGCGGCATCGACGTGACCGCCGAGGTCACCCCGCACCACCTGCTCCTCACCGACGAGCTCGTCCGCAGCTACAACGCGGTCTACAAGGTCAACCCGCCGCTGCGCACCGAGCGCGACGTCATGGCCCTGCGCGAGGCCCTCGCCGACGGCACGATCGACATCGTCGCCACCGACCACGCCCCGCACCCGCACGAGGACAAGGACTGCGAGTGGGCCGCCGCCGCCATGGGCATGGTCGGCCTGGAGACCGCGCTCTCCGTCGTCCAGCAGACGATGGTGGAGACCGGGCTGCTCGACTGGGCGGGCGTCGCCGAGCGCATGAGCTTCGCCCCGGCCCGCATCGGCAGTCTCGAGAACCACGGCCGTCCCGTCTCGGCAGGTGAACCCGCGAACCTGACCTTGGTCGATACCTCGTACCGTGGTGTCGTGGACCCCGCACACTTCGCCTCCCGCAGCCGCAACACGCCTTACGAGGGCCGTGAGCTGCCGGGACGCGTCACTTACACCTTCCTGCGGGGCCGGGCAACGGTCGTGGACGGGAAACTGGCGTGACACCTGCAGTAATCCAACTGGCCGCCGAGGCCGCCGAACGACAGTCGGCGGAGGTGACCAACGTGGGCGCCCGCATCGCATGGGTGGTCGGCCTGGTCGTCTTCATCGCGTTCGTGTACTGGCTGATGCGGCAGGGCTGGAAATGGCGAGGGGCCCTGCAGAACGATCTGCCCGAGCTCCCCGCCGCCCCCGACGGACTCCCCGAGCACCGGCTGGCACTCACCGGCCGGTACCACGGGTCCACCACCGCCGGGCAGTGGCTCGACCGGATTGTCGCCCACGGCCTGGGCGTCCGCAGCCGGGTCGAGCTCACGCTCACCGACGCGGGCCTCGACGTGGTCCGACCGGGTGCAGGCGACTTCTTCGTACCGGCCGCGCAGCTGCGCGGCGCCCGCCTCGACAAGGGAATCGCGGGCAAGGTACTCACCGAGGGCGGTCTCCTCGTCGTCACATGGGCGCACGGCGACAAGCTGATCGACTCCGGATTCCGCTCCGACCGCGCGGCCGAGCACGCCGCATGGGTCGAAGCGATCAACCTCATGAACTCATCCATCACGACGGAAGGCGCCGAACGATGACGACCTCCACCAGGGGAGCAGCCAAAGCTCCCGCCGTACTCGTCCTGGAGGACGGCCGCATCTTCCGCGGCCGCGCCTACGGCGCAGTGGGGGAGACCTTCGGCGAGGCCGTGTTCTCCACCGGCATGACCGGATACCAGGAGACCCTCACCGACCCGTCGTACCACCGCCAGGTCGTCGTCATGACCGCCCCCCACGTGGGCAACACCGGCGTCAACGACGAGGACCCCGAGTCCTCCCGCATCTGGGTCGCCGGCTACGTCGTACGCGACCCCGCACGCGTCCCCTCCAACTGGCGCTCCCGGCGCACGCTGGACGAGGAGCTCGTCAAGCAGGGCGTCGTCGGCATCTCCGGCATCGACACCCGCGCCCTGACCCGCCACCTGCGCGAGCGCGGCGCCATGCGCGTCGGCATCTTCTCCGGCGAGGCCTGGGTCGGCATCCGCGACGAGGCCCTGCTGGCCAAGGTCCGCTCCCAGCCCGAGATGAAGGGCGCGAACCTCTCCGCCGAGGTCGCCACCAAGGAGAAGTACGTCGTCCCCGCGATCGGTGAGAAGCGCTTCACCGTCGCCGCCGTCGACCTCGGCATCAAGGGCATGACCCCGCACCGCATGGCCGAGCGCGGCATCGAGGTCCACGTGCTGCCCGCCACCGCCACCGTCGAGGACGTCTACGCCGTCAACCCCGACGGCGTGTTCTTCTCCAACGGCCCGGGCGACCCGGCCACCGCCGACGGCCCCGTCGCCGTCATGCAGGGCGTCCTGGAGCGCAAGACCCCGCTCTTCGGCATCTGCTTCGGCAACCAGATCCTCGGCCGCGCCCTGGGCTTCGGCACCTACAAGCTGAAGTACGGCCACCGCGGCATCAACCAGCCGGTCCAGGACCGCACCACCGGCAAGGTCGAGGTCACCGCGCACAACCACGGCTTCGCCGTCGACGCGCCCCTCGACAAGGTCTCCGAGACCCCCTACGGCCGCGCCGAGGTCTCCCACGTCTGTCTGAACGACCAGGTCGTCGAAGGCCTCCAGCTGCTCGACCAGCCGGCCTTCTCCGTCCAGTACCACCCCGAAGCGGCCGCCGGCCCGCACGACGCCGCGTACCTCTTCGACCGCTTCACGTCTTTGATGAGCACCGCCCAGATGGAGGCCGAGCGTGCCTAAGCGCACCGATATCCAGTCCGTCCTGGTCATCGGCTCCGGCCCGATCGTCATCGGACAGGCCGCAGAGTTCGACTACTCCGGCACCCAGGCCTGCCGCGTCCTCAAGGCCGAGGGCCTGCGCGTCATCCTGGTCAACTCCAACCCCGCGACGATCATGACCGACCCGGAGATCGCCGACGCCACGTACGTCGAGCCGATCACCCCCGAGTTCGTCGAGAAGATCATCGCGAAGGAGCGCCCCGACGCGCTGCTCCCGACCCTCGGCGGCCAGACCGCGCTGAACACCGCCATCTCCATGCACGAGCAGGGTGTGCTGGAGAAGTACGGCGTCGAGCTCATCGGCGCCAACGTCGAGGCCATCAACAAGGGCGAGGACCGCGACCTCTTCAAGGGCGTCGTCGAGGCCGTCAAGGCCAAGATCGGCTACGGCGAGTCCGCCCGCTCGGTCATCTGCCACACCATGGACGACGTCATCCAGGGCGTCGACACCCTCGGCGGCTACCCCGTCGTCGTCCGCCCCTCCTTCACCATGGGCGGCGCCGGCTCCGGCTTCGCCCACGACGAGGACGAGCTGCGCCGCATCGCCGGCCAGGGCCTCACGCTCTCCCCGACCACCGAGGTGCTCCTGGAGGAGTCCATCCTCGGCTGGAAGGAGTACGAGCTGGAGCTGATGCGCGACACCAAGGACAACGTGGTCGTCGTCTGCTCCATCGAGAACTTCGACCCGATGGGCGTCCACACCGGCGACTCGATCACCGTCGCCCCGGCCATGACGCTCACCGACCGCGAGTACCAGCGCCTGCGCGACATCGGCATCGCGATCATCCGCGAGGTCGGCGTCGACACCGGCGGCTGCAACATCCAGTTCGCGATCGACCCGGTCGACGGCCGCGTCATCGTCATCGAGATGAACCCGCGCGTCTCGCGCTCCTCGGCGCTCGCGTCGAAGGCCACCGGCTTCCCGATCGCCAAGATCGCCGCCAAGCTGGCCATCGGCTACACCCTCGACGAGGTCCCCAACGACATCACCGAGAAGACCCCGGCCTCCTTCGAGCCGACCCTCGACTACGTCGTCGTCAAGGCCCCGCGCTTCGCCTTCGAGAAGTTCCCGCTCGCCGACGCCACCCTCACCACGACCATGAAGTCGGTCGGCGAGGCCATGGCCATCGGCCGCAACTTCACCGAGGCCCTCCAGAAGGCCCTGCGCTCCCTGGAGAAGAAGGGCTCGCAGTTCACCTTCGTCGGCGAGCCCGGCGACAAGGACGAGCTCCTCGCCACCGCCGTACGCCCCACCGACGGCCGCATCAACACCGTCATGCAGGCCATCCGCGCCGGCGCCACCCAGGAAGAGGTCTTCGAGTCCACGAAGATCGACCCCTGGTTCGTCGACCAGCTCTTCCTGATCAAGGAGATCGCCGACGAGCTCGCCGGCGCCGAGAAGCTCGAACCCGAGCTGCTCGCCGAGGCCAAGCGCCACGGCTTCTCCGACGCCCAGATCGCCGAGATCCGCGGCCTGCGCGAGGACGTCGTCCGCGAGGTCCGCCACGCCCTCGGCGTCCGCCCGGTCTACAAGACGGTCGACACCTGCGCCGCCGAGTTCGCCGCGAAGACCCCGTACTTCTACTCCTCGTACGACGAGGAGTCCGAGGTCGCCCCGCGCACCAAGCCCGCGGTCATCATCCTGGGCTCCGGTCCGAACCGCATCGGCCAGGGCATCGAGTTCGACTACTCCTGCGTCCACGCCTCCTTCGCCCTCAGCGACGCCGGCTACGAGACCGTGATGGTCAACTGCAACCCGGAGACCGTCTCCACCGACTACGACACCTCCGACCGCCTGTACTTCGAGCCGCTGACGCTCGAGGACGTGCTGGAGATCGTCCACGCCGAGTCCCTCGCCGGCCCCATCGCGGGCGTCGTCGTCCAGCTCGGCGGCCAGACCCCCCTGGGCCTCGCCCAGGCCCTCAAGGACAACGGCGTCCCGGTCGTGGGCACCTCGCCCGAGGCCATCCACGCCGCCGAGGACCGCGGCGCCTTCGGCCGGGTCCTCGCCGAGGCCGGCCTGCCCGCCCCCAAGCACGGCACCGCCACCACCTTCGCCGGCGCCAAGGCGATCGCCGACGAGATCGGCTACCCGGTCCTCGTCCGCCCGTCCTACGTGCTCGGCGGCCGCGGCATGGAGATCGTCTACGACGAGGCCCGCCTGGAGTCGTACATCGCGGAGTCCACCGAGATCTCCCCGACCCGCCCCGTGCTGGTCGACCGATTCCTCGACGACGCCATCGAGATCGACGTCGACGCCCTCTACGACGGCAACGAGCTCTACCTCGGCGGCGTCATGGAGCACATCGAGGAAGCCGGCATCCACTCCGGCGACTCGGCCTGCGCCCTGCCCCCGATCACCCTCGGCGGCTACGACATCAAGCGCCTGCGCGCCTCCACCGAAGCCATCGCCAAGGGCGTCGGCGTCCGCGGCCTGATCAACATCCAGTTCGCGATGGCCGGCGACATCCTCTACGTCCTGGAAGCCAACCCGCGCGCCTCCCGGACCGTGCCCTTCACCTCGAAGGCCACCGCCGTCCCGCTCGCGAAGGCCGCCGCCCGCATCTCCCTCGGCGCCACCATCTCCGAGCTGCGCGAAGAGGGCCTGCTCCCGAAGACCGGCGACGGCGGCACCCTGCCGATCGACGCGCCGATCTCCGTCAAGGAGGCCGTCATGCCGTGGTCGCGCTTCCGCGACATCCACGGCCGCGGCGTGGACACCGTCCTCGGCCCGGAGATGCGCTCCACCGGCGAGGTCATGGGCATCGACGCCGTCTTCGGCACCGCCTACGCCAAGTCCCAGGCCGGTGCCTACGGCCCGCTGCCCACCAAGGGCCGTGCGTTCATCTCCGTCGCCAACCGCGACAAGCGCTCGATGATCTTCCCGGCCCGCGAGCTCGTCGCCCACGGCTTCGAGCTGATGGCCACCTCCGGCACCGCCGAGGTCCTGCGCCGCAACGGCATCAACGTCACCGTCGTGCGCAAGCTCAGCGAGGGCGAGGGCCCGAACGGCGAGAAGACCATCGTCCAGCTGATCCACGACGGCCAGGTCGACCTGATCGTCAACACCCCGTACGGCACCGGCGGCCGCCTCGACGGCTACGAGATCCGCACGGCGGCCGTGGCCCGCGGCGTCCCGTGCCTGACGACGGTCCAGGCGCTCGCCGCGGCCGTCCAGGGCATCGACGCGCTCAACCGCGGCGACGTGGGCGTCCGCTCCCTCCAGGAGCACGCGGAGCACCTGACCGCGGCCCGCGACTAAGCACCCGTACAGCCCGGACAGGGAGAGGGGGACACCGGTTTCACGACGGGTGTCCCCCTCTTCACGAGCGCAGAGGGATCCTCTCGACGATGTACAAGATCTTCTTCAACCTGGTCTTCAAGCGGATGGACCCGGAAGCCGCCCACTACACGGCCTTCCGGTGGATCCGCCTCGCGGCCCGCACGCCCGTGCTGCGCACCTTCGTGGCGGCGGCCCTGGCCCCGCGCTACAAGGAGCTGCGCACGGAGGCCCTGGGCCTGCGCATGCACGGCCCCTTCGGGCTCGCGGCCGGCTTCGACAAGAACGCCGTCGCCATCGACGGCATGTCGATGCTCGGCTTCGACCACATCGAGATCGGCACGGTGACCGCCGAGCCGCAGCCCGGCAACCCCAAGACGCGGCTCTTCCGGCTCGTGCCGGACCGCGCCCTGATCAACCGCATGGGCTTCAACAACGAGGGCTCGGCGGCCGTCGCGGCCCGCCTGGCGGCCCGCGAGGCGGTCTTCAGGACGACCGTCGGCGTCAACATCGGCAAGACGAAGGTCGTGCCGGAGGAGGAGGCCGTGGGGGACTACGTCACCTCCACCGAGCGCCTCGCCGGCCACGCCGACTACCTCGTCGTCAACGTCTCCTCCCCGAACACCCCCGGCCTGCGCAACCTCCAGGCCACCGAGTCGCTGCGGCCCCTGCTGACGGCCGTGCGCGAGGCCGCGGACCGCACCGTGACAGACCGCCGGGTCCCCCTGCTGGTCAAGATCGCCCCCGACCTCGCGGACGAGGACGTCGACGCGGTCGCCGACCTGGCCCTGGAGCTCGGCCTCGACGGCATCATCGCCACGAACACCACCATCGCGCGCGAGGGCCTCGGCCTGAAGTCCTCCCCGGCCCTGGTCAAGGAGACCGGCGGGCTCTCCGGCGCACCCGTCAAGGAGCGCTCCCTGGAGGTCCTGCGGCGCCTGTACGCCCGCGTGGGCGACCGCCTGGTGCTGGTGGGGGTCGGCGGCATCGAGAACGCCGAGGACGCGTGGCAGCGGATCCTGGCCGGCGCCACGCTGGTCCAGGGCTACAGCGCCTTCATCTACGAGGGCCCCTTCTACGCCCGCGCCATCCACAAGGGCCTGGCCGCGCGCCTGGCCGCCAGCCCGTACGCGACGCTCGCCGACGCGGTGGGCGCCGAGACCCGAAAGGCCGCACAGTGACCCTGACCCCGTTCGGCACCCGTCTGCGCGCCGCGATGGACTCCCGCGGCCCGCTGTGCGTGGGCATCGACCCGCACGCCGCCCTGCTGGCGCAGTGGGGCCTCCAGGACGACATCGCGGGCCTGGAGCGGTTCTCCCGCACGGTCGTCGAGGCGCTCGCGGAGTCGGTGGCGGTCTTCAAGCCGCAGGCCGCCTTCTTCGAGCGGTTCGGCTCCAAGGGCGTCGCCGTCCTGGAGCAGACCGTCGCGGACGCCCGGGCGGCCGGGACCCTGGTCGTCATGGACGCCAAGCGGGGCGACATCGGCTCGACGATGGCCGCGTACGCCTCGGCCTTCCTGGACCCGGCTTCACCGCTGTTCTCCGACGCGCTGACGGTGTCCCCGTACCTGGGCTACGGCTCCCTCGCGCCCGCTGTCGACCTGGCGCGCGCGTCGGGCGCGGGCCTGTTCGTCCTGGCCCTGACGTCGAACCCGGAGGGCGCCGAGGTCCAGCGGGCGGTCCGCGAGGACGGCCGGACCATCGGGGCCACGATGCTGGCGCACCTGGCCGCGGAGAACGCGGACGCCTCCCCGATGGGATCCTTCGGCGCGGTGGTCGGCGCCACCCTGGGCGATCTGTCCTCCTTCGACCTGGACATCAACGGGCCGCTGCTGGCCCCCGGCATCGGCGCGCAGGGCGCGACCGCGGCGGACCTGCCAGCGGTCTTCGGCAAGGCGGTGCGCAACGTGGTCCCGAACGTCTCGCGGGGCGTCCTGCGGCACGGACCGGACGTCACGGCGCTGCGTGACGCCGCCCGCCGCTTCGCCGACGAGATCCGCGAGGCCGTTTCCGTGTAAGGAGCGCCGGAAGGGGCCCCGTGAGACTGCCGGGGGACCCCTCTCGGACTCCTGTCGGACCCCTGAGGGACCTCCGGGGGACCTCTGAAGGACCCCGCTCCGCATCCGCGCGGAGCGGGGTCTCGCACTTTCTGACGAAATTCGAACGCTCTTCACCGGACAAAACAGGGGTATTTTGTCCGTGATGTACGGTTCAGCGGAGGCTGACCAGGACTTTTCGTTCGTTCTCGCTGACTGGAGCGGTGTTGGCCGCTAGTCTCCGAGCAGAGTGAACGTGCAGCGAACGAGTTCCATCGCTGTTCGGGAGCTCGCCTGGTGTGGTGCCCTTGGGTTCCCCACCGGTCCGTATCCGACAGTTCGACATCCGAGGTGACGTAGGCGTGGCTCTTCCGCCCCTTACCCCTGAACAGCGCGCAGCCGCGCTCGAAAAGGCCGCCGCGGCTCGCCGGGAGCGGGCCGAGGTGAAGAATCGACTCAAGCACTCCGGCGCCTCGCTCCAAGAGGTCATCAAGACGGGCCAGGAGAACGACGTCATCGGCAAGATGAAGGTCTCCGCCCTGCTGGAGTCCCTGCCTGGCGTGGGCAAGGTGCGCGCCAAGCAGATCATGGAGCGTCTCGGCATCTCCGAGTCCCGGCGTGTCCGAGGTCTCGGTTCCAACCAGATCGCCTCTCTGGAGCGTGAGTTCGGCAGCACCGGCGCCTGAAGCGTCGACTGAAGTTCTCCCGGCGTTCTCAGGCAGTCCTGAGAACCTGGATAATCGCTCTATGGCAGCAGAGGTTCGTCCGCGGCTGACCGTGCTCTCCGGCCCCTCAGGGGTCGGCAAGAGCACGGTCGTCGCGCATATGCGCAAGGTTCACCCCGAGGTATGGCTCTCGGTGTCGGCCACCACCCGCAAGCCGCGGCCCGGTGAGCGACACGGAGTCCAGTACTTCTTCGTCAACGACGACGAGTTCGACAAGCTGATCGCCAACGGCGAGCTGCTGGAGTGGGCCGAGTTCGCGGGCAACCGCTACGGCACACCGCGCGGCGCGGTGCTGGAGCGCCTGGAAAACGGCGAGCCCGTACTGCTGGAGATCGACCTCCAGGGCGCACGGCTCGTCCGCGAGTCCATGCCCGAGGCCCAGCTGGTCTTCCTGGCCCCGCCGAGCTGGGACGAGCTGGTCCGCCGGCTCACCGGCCGGGGTACCGAATCGGCCGAGGTGATCGAGCGCCGACTCGGCGCCGCCAAGATCGAACTCGCTGCCGAGTCGGAGTTCGACGTCACCCTGGTCAACACCTCCGTCGAGGACGTGGCCCGTGAGCTGCTAGCCTTGATGGAAGTTGTCTGAATCGTCGGTAGATCTTCACTGCATCGCCCGACCGCAGACGGCCCAATCTTTCACCCATCTTCGGAAGGTAGAGCGTGTCCTCTTCCATCACTGCGCCCGAGGGCATCATCAACCCGCCGATCGACGAGCTGCTCGAGGCCACGGACTCGAAGTACAGCCTCGTGATCTACGCGGCCAAGCGCGCGCGTCAGATCAACGCGTACTACTCGCAGCTCGGTGAGGGCCTGCTCGAGTACGTCGGCCCGCTGGTGGACACCCACGTCCACGAGAAGCCGCTTTCGATCGCGCTGCGCGAGATCAACGCGGGTCTGCTGACCTCCGAGGCCATCGAGGCCCCGGCCCAGTAAGGCACCGAGAAATCTCTTCACCACAGGCCCGGCAGAACATCTGCCGGGCCTGTGGTGTGTCATGGGTGGGTACGACGATCAGAGCCGAACGCGGCGGACGAGTCGAGAGTGTCAAAAGGGGTGTGCGCGGATGGGTAAGCCGAAGGTCGTGCTGGGCGTCAGCGGCGGGATCGCCGCCTACAAGGCGTGCGAGCTGCTGCGCCGGCTGACCGAGTCCGGGCACGACGTGCGGGTGGTGCCCACCGCGGCCTCCCTGAACTTCGTCGGCGAGGCGACCTGGGCCGCCCTCTCCGGGAACCCGGCCTCCACCGAGGTGTGGGAGACCGTCCACGAGGTGCCGCACGTGCGCATCGGCCAGAACGCGGATCTCGTCGTCGTCGCCCCGGCCACCGCCGACCTGCTGGCCAAGGCCGCCCACGGGCTGGCCGACGACCTGCTGACGAACACGCTGCTCACCGCCCGCTGCCCGGTGGTCTTCGCCCCCGCCATGCACACCGAGATGTGGGAGCACCCCGCCACCCGGGAGAACGTGGCCACGCTGCGCCGGCGCGGCGCCCTCGTCATCGAGCCCGCCGTGGGCCGGCTCACCGGCAAGGACACCGGCAAGGGGCGGCTGCCCGACCCCGAGGAGATCTTCGAGGTGTGCCGGCAGGTCCTGCGCCGCGGCGTCGCCGCGCCGGACCTCGCCGGCCGCCACGTCGTCATCAGCGCGGGCGGCACCCGCGAACCGCTGGACCCGGTGCGCTTCCTCGGGAACCGCTCCTCCGGCAAGCAGGGCTACGCGCTCGCCCGTACGGCCGTCGCCCGCGGGGCGCGGGTCACCCTGATCGCGGCCAACACCGCGCTGGCCGATCCCGCCGGGGTGGACGTCGTACGCGTGGGGACGGCCGTACAGCTGCGGGAAGCCGTGCTCAAGGCGGCGCCGGACGCCGACGTCGTGGTCATGGCGGCGGCCGTGGCCGACTTCCGGCCCGCCGAGTACGCCGGTGGGAAGATCAAGAAGAAGGACGGGGAGGACCCCGCTCCGGTCGCGCTCGTACGCAACCCGGACGTCCTCGCGGAGATCTCCGCCGACCGGGCCCGCGAGGGCCAGGTGATCGTGGGCTTCGCCGCGGAGACCGACGACGTCCTCGACAACGGCCGGGCCAAGCTCCGCCGCAAGGGGTGTGATCTTCTCGTCGTGAATGAGGTCGGAGAGACCCGCACCTTTGGATCCGAGGAGAACGAGGCGATCATCCTCTCCTCGGACGGGTCGGAAATCCCTGTGCCCTACGGTCCGAAGGAAGCCCTCGCCGAAGCGATCTGGGACCAGGTTACGCAGCGGTATACGTCGCGACGCGCCTGAGCCGATTCCCCTTCACTCGGTCACTTCCGTACGTAAGAATGGGAGTGCCGCAGGTCACACGGCTCCCATAAGGCGAGACGGATGGTCCGCGCAACGGTGGCGACCGATAAACTGCACCTGGAACGTGATCGGGCGCAGCCCCCGATGTGGTTCCGCCAAATGATCAGCCAGCAGCCGCTGCAACCCCAGGGAGCGTTGTGTCCCGTCGTCTGTTCACCTCGGAGTCTGTGACCGAGGGCCACCCCGACAAGATCGCTGACCAGATCAGCGACACGATCCTCGATGCACTTCTCACCGAGGACCCGACCTCTCGCGTCGCCGTGGAGACCCTCATCACCACGGGTCTCGTGCACATCGCGGGTGAGGTGACGACGAAGGCCTACGCGCCGATCGCGCAGCTCGTCCGGGACAAGATCCTCGAGATCGGCTACGACTCCTCGAAGAAGGGCTTCGACGGCGCCTCCTGCGGCGTGTCGGTGTCCATCGGCGCCCAGTCCCCGGACATCGCGCAGGGCGTCGACACCGCCTACGAGAAGCGCGTCGAGGGTGACGAGGACGAGCTCGACAAGCAGGGCGCCGGCGACCAGGGCCTGATGTTCGGCTACGCCTGCGACGAGACCCCCGAGCTCATGCCGCTGCCGATCCACATCGCGCACCGGCTCTCGCGCCGCCTGTCCGAGGTACGCAAGAACGGGACCATCCCGTACCTGCGCCCCGACGGCAAGACCCAGGTCACCATCGAGTACGACGGCGACAAGGCCGTCCGCCTCGACACGGTCGTGGTCTCCTCGCAGCACGCCTCCGACATCGACCTCGACTCGCTGCTCGCGCCCGACATCCGCGAGTTCGTCGTCGAGCACGTCCTGGCCCAGCTCGTCGAGGACGGCATCAAGCTCGACACCGAGGGCTACCGCCTGCTCGTGAACCCGACCGGCCGCTTCGAGATCGGCGGCCCGATGGGCGACGCCGGCCTGACCGGCCGCAAGATCATCATCGACACCTACGGCGGCATGGCCCGCCACGGTGGCGGCGCCTTCTCCGGCAAGGACCCGTCCAAGGTCGACCGCTCCGCCGCCTACGCCATGCGCTGGGTCGCCAAGAACGTGGTCGCCGCCGGCCTCGCCTCGCGCTGCGAGGTCCAGGTCGCGTACGCCATCGGCAAGGCCGAGCCCGTCGGCCTCTTCGTCGAGACCTTCGGCACCGCCAAGGTCGAGACGCAGAAGATCGAGGACGCGATCGGCGAGGTCTTCGACCTGCGCCCGGCCGCGATCATCCGCGACCTCGACCTGCTGCGCCCGATCTACGCCCAGACCGCCGCCTACGGCCACTTCGGCCGCGAGCTGCCGGACTTCACCTGGGAGCGCACCGACCGCGTGGACGCCCTGCGCGCCGCCGCCGGTCTGTAAGGATCACCCGCGACAAGGCCCCGGACCGCACGGTCCGGGGCCTTGTCCGTATCCCCGCCTGTCAGCGGGGTTTGGTAAGAATGCTGATGTGAGCAGCGCGAATGATTCCCCGCCGGAGCAGCTCGCGCTGATCCGGGAGATGGTCGCCGAGGCGAAGGCCAAGGCGCCCAAGGCGAAGCCGCGTACCTGGCGGGGGGCCGCCCTCGCCGACGAGCTGCCCGTCGCCCGGGTCCTCGTGAACAAGGGCGTGCTCCACCTCGACCGGACCTTCGACTACGCCGTGCCCGCCGAGCTCTCCGAGGCAGCCCAGCCCGGCGTCCGCGTCCGCGTCCGCTTCGGCGCCGGCTCCCACCACGTACGCGGGGGCCGCCGTGAGGGCGGCGGCCTCATCGACGGCTTCATCGTCGAGCGCCGCGCCGAGTCCGACTACAACGGAGCCCTCGCCGCCCTCGCCCAGGTGGTCTCGCCCGAGGTGGTCCTCGGCCCGGGCATGCTCGCCCTCGCCCGCGCCGTCGCCGACCGGTACGCCGGCAGCCTCGCCGACGTGCTCCAGCTCGCCCTGCCCCCGCGCAACGCCCGCGCCGAGGCCAAGCCCTCCCCGGAGCCGCTTCCGCCACCTGCCGCGCCCGAGCCCGGCGGCTGGGAGCGCTACGCAGCGGGCCCCGGCTTCCTGCAAGCCCTCGCCGGCGGGGGCGCCCCGCGCGCCGTGTGGACCGCCCTGCCCGGCCCCGGCTGGGCCGACGAACTCGCCCGGGCCGTCGCCGCCACCCTCGCCTCCGGCCGCGGCGCCCTCGCCGTGCTCCCCGACGGCCGGACCGCCGGCCGGGTCGACGCTGCCCTGACCGCCCTGCTCGGCGAAGGACGGCACGCCCTGCTGACCGCCGAGTCCGGCCCCGAGAAGCGCTACCGCCAGTGGCTTGCCGTCCACCGGGGCTCGGTCCGCGCCGTCATCGGCACCCGGGCCGCGATGTTCGCCCCCGTCCGCGACCTCGGCCTGGTCGCGATCTGGGACGACGGCGACACCAGCCACAGCGAGGACCGCGCCCCCTTCCCGCACGTCCGCGAAGTGCTCGAACTGCGCGCCGTCAGCGACGGCTGCGCGTTCCTCGCCGGCAGCACCAGCTGCACCGTGGAGGCCGCCCAGCTCGTCGAGTCGGGCTGGGCCCGCCCGCTCGTTGCGGCCCGCGAGACGGTACGCGCCACCGCGCCCCGGATCCGCACCGTCGGCGACGAACTCCTGGCCCGGGACGAGGCGGCCCGCGCCGCCCGGCTCCCCAGCCTCGCGTGGGAGACCGTACGGGAAGGACTGAAGTCCGGTCCCGTCCTCGTCCAGGTGCCGCGCCGCGGCTACGCACCCCGGCTGGCGTGCGAGCGGTGCCGGACCCCCGCCCGCTGCACCGTCTGCGCCGGACCCCTGGAAGCCCCCGACGAGCGGGACCTGACCTGCGGCTGGTGCGGCCGCGGCGAGCCGTCCTGGCACTGCGGGGAGTGCGGGTCCTTCCGCCTGCGCGCCCGGGTCGTGGGCGCCCGGCGCACCGCCGAGGAACTGGGCCGGGTCTTCCCGGCCGTGCCCGTGCGCACCTCAGGACGCGACCACATCCTGGACGAGGTGCCCGACCGGCCTGCCCTGGTCGTCAGCACCCCCGGCGCCGAACCGGTGGCGGCGGGCGCCGGGTACGCCGCGGCGCTGCTCCTCGACGGCTGGGCCATGCTGACCCGTCCCGACCTGCGGGCCGGCGAGGACGCCCTGCGGCGCTGGATCGCCGCGTCCTCCCTCGTCCGCGCGGACGGTCAGGTCGTGGTCGTCGCCGAGCCGACGCTGCGGCCCGTACAGGCCCTCGTCCGGTGGGACCCGGTGGGCCACGCCGTACGGGAGCTCGCGGAGCGGGCCCAGCTCGGCTTCCCGCCCGTCTCCCGGATGGCCGCGGTCGCCGGGCGGGGCGAAGCACTGGAGGCCTTCCTGGCCGGGGCCGGGCTGCCGGCCGACGCCGAGATCCTCGGCCCGGTGCCGCTTCCCGGACGGCGCGGGGCGCCCTCTCCCGGGGAGCGGGCCCTGGTCCGGGTCCCGCCCGGCAGCGGAGCCGCCCTGGCGGCGGCGCTGAAGTCCGCGCAGGCGGCGCGCCTGGCCCGCGGTGTCCCGGCGGCGGACGCGGTACGGGTCCGGATCGACCCGGCGGACATCGGCTGACACCGGCGCGGCGCGTCGCCCTGACGCCGCACCGGGCGCCGTACCGAACGCCGAAGCCCCGGCGGGGACCCGTACGGGCGTCCCGACCGGGGCGGATCCATGCGCGGCGCCCGAGGCGGCCGGCCGTCGGGGGTCGGCGTCCCGGCGGCGGGACAGCGTCAGCCGTTGCGCGGACCGGGGAAGGCGGGGGAGCGCGGCGCGTCCCCCAGGCTCCGCCCGGGAGGACCGCCGGCGGCGGCCTGCGCCTCCTCGCGCACCGGCTGCGGCGGCACCGAACGGGCGGCTGGGACGGTGGGCAGGGGACCCATGGTCCGCGTGGTCGTCCCCTCGGCCAGCGGCTCCGCGGCCTCCGTGGACTGTGCGCGCCGGGCACCGTAGCGGCGGTGCACCGCCTGCTTGGTGACACCGAGCGCCGAACCGACCGCGTCCCACGAGAAACCGAGCGAACGGTCGAAGTCCACCGCGGCGGTGACCAGCGTCTCCACGCTGTCCCGCAGCTCCTGGGCGAGGCGGACGGTGGGCGCGGGCGCCCTGCCGTAGACGACGAAACCCGTGGAGGGACCCGAGCGGCGGGGACGGTACACGTTGCCGAGCTGGGCGGTGAGCGTACGCAGGGCATCCACCTGCCGGCGAACCCGCTCGATGTCCCGCACCAGGAGGTGCAGGCTGGCCCGGGCTTGGGCGTCGTGGGTGGCGTGGTCGGCCATGAAGAAGCCTCTCGAACCGGTGCTGAAGGGCGGATCGGGCCGCAGACATCGTTCACACGCGGCCCGTTTCGGTCAATCTCTCTTGACCAACGCGCCACCCGTCATGCAGGTCACGCTGTGGGGGCGTGTCGGCATATGCGAGTGGCGCGCGCGTGTACGCACGCCCCCTGCACGGGAACCTGCCGCACCACAGGTGGGCCGCCCGGCGGACGCCCCATAGACTGGTGCGCTGCTGACAGCCGACATAGCGAGGTAGGACCCCCAGTGAAGCTCGTCTTCGCAGGCACCCCCGAGGTCGCCGTACCCGCCCTGGACGCCCTGATCGCCTCCGGGCGACACGAGGTCGCGGCCGTCGTCACCCGGCCCGACGCACCGGCCGGGCGCGGCCGCCGGCTCGTCGCCAGCCCGGTCGCCGAACGCGCCGAAGAGGCCGGCATCGAGGTCCTCAAGCCCACCCGGCCGCGTGACCCCGAGTTCCAGGCCCGGCTGCGTGAGATCGACCCCGACTGCTGCCCGGTGGTCGCCTACGGGGCCATCCTCCCCAAGAGCGCCCTCGACATCCCGCGCAACGGCTGGGTCAACCTGCACTTCTCCCTGCTGCCGTCCTGGCGCGGAGCCGCCCCCGTCCAGCACTCGATCATGGCCGGCGACCAGCTCACCGGCGCCTCCACCTTCCAGATCGAGGAAGGCCTCGACTCGGGCCCGGTCTACGGCGTCCTCACCGAGGAGATCCGGCCGACCGACAACAGCGGCGACCTGCTCACCCGGCTCGCCTTCGCCGGCGCCGGACTCCTCGCCGCCACCATGGACGGCATCGAGGACGGCACCCTGCGCGCCGTCGCCCAGCCCCTCGACGGGATCTCCCTCGCACCCAAGATCACGGTGGACGACGCGCGGATCGACTGGACGGCCCCCGCGATGCGCGCCGACCGCGTCGTACGCGGCTGCACGCCGGCCCCGGGCGCCTGGACCGTCTTCCGCGGGGAGCGGCTCAAGCTGATCTCCCTGGGCATGGTGGCCGACCGTACGGACCTGGAGCCGGGCGCGCTCTCCGCCACCAAGAACAACGTCCACGTCGGCACCGGCTCGCACGCCGTCGAGCTGCTCTGGGTCCAGCCGCAGGGCAAGAAGCCGATGCGTGCCGCCGACTGGGCGCGCGGCGTGCGGATCGCCCCCGGCGAGCGGCTCGGCGGGGCCGACGTAGGCTGATCAGTGCGGCCGTGCCGCAGGTCCGGTCCGCGCCCACGCGCGGCCCGTACCGCCCGGCCGCGCCGCCCGCCCCACCGGCGGCCGCACCACCCGTAACACTCGTAGTACTCGTAGCACTCGTACCTCCGGAGCACCTTTCACGTGAGCGAACAGCCCCGCCAGCCCCGTCGCAAGCCCGCTCCCGCAGGAGCGGGCGGCAAGCAGGCCAAGCCGTATCGTCGGCCCCAGAAGGACCCCGTCCGGCTGCTGGCCTTCGAGGTGCTGCGGGCGGTGGACGAACGCGACGCCTACGCCAACCTCGTCCTGCCGCCGCTGCTCAGGAAGGCCCGCCAGGACGAGAAGTTCGAGGCGCGCGACGCCGCGCTGGCCACCGAGCTCGTCTACGGGACGCTGCGCCGCCAGGGCACGTACGACGCGGTCATCAAGGCCTGCATCGACCGCCCGCTGCGCGAGGTCGACCCGCCGGTCCTGGACGTCCTCTCCCTCGGCGCGCACCAGCTGCTGGGCACCCGGATCCCCACCCACGCCGCCGTCTCGGCGAGCGTGGAGCTGGCCCGGGTGGTCCTCGGGGACGGGCGCGCCAAGTTCGTCAACGCCGTGCTGCGCAAGATCGCCGCGCACGACATGGACGGCTGGCTGGAGCGGGTCGCGCCTCCGTACGAGGACGACGCTGAGGAGCACCTCGCCGTCTACCACTCGCACCCCAGGTGGGTCGTCAGCGCCCTGTGGGACGCGCTGGGCGGCGGGCGCGCCGGGATCGAGGACCTGCTGGAGGCCGACAACGAGCGGCCCGAGGTGACGCTGGTCGCCCGGCCCGGCCGGTCCACGACCCAGGAGCTGCTGGAGGCGGTCGGCGAGGAGTCGGCGCTGCCCGGGCGCTGGTCGCCCTACGCGGTCCGGATGGCCGAGGGCGGTGAGCCTGGCGCGCTGGAGGCGGTGCGCGAGGGCCGCGCCGGCGTGCAGGACGAGGGAAGCCAGCTCGTGGCGATGGCCCTGGCGGCCGTGCCCGTCGAGGGCCGCGACGAGCGCTGGCTCGACGGCTGCGCCGGCCCGGGCGGCAAGGCGGCGCTGCTCGCGGCCCTCGCTGCCGAGCGGGGGGCGTTCCTGCTGGCTTCGGAGAAGCAGCCGCACCGGGCCCGACTGGTGGAGCGGGCCCTCGCGGGCAACCCGGGCCCCTACCAGGTCATCACGGCGGACGGCACCCGTCCGGCGTGGCTGCCGGGCTCCTTCGACCGCGTCCTGATGGACGTGCCGTGCTCCGGCCTGGGCGCGCTGCGCCGCCGCCCGGAGGCCCGCTGGCGCCGCCGCCCGGAGGACCTGGAGGGCTTCGCGCCGCTCCAGCGCGGGCTGCTGCGGCAGGCGCTGTCGGCGGTGCGGGTCGGCGGGGTCGTCGGCTACGCGACGTGCTCGCCGCACCTGGCGGAGACCCGCGTCGTGGTGGACGACGTCCTCAAGGGCCGCGGCTCCGGCAACGCGCCGGTGTCCGCCGAACTCATCGACGCCCGGCCGTTCATGGCGGGCGTCCCCGGCCTCGGCGACGGCCCGGACGTCCAGCTGTGGCCGCACCTGCACGGGACGGACGCGATGTACCTGGCCCTGCTGCGCCGCACGGCGTAGCCGAAGCCCCGGCCCCCGACCCTCGACACCCCCCGCGACGATGTCTGTCGCGGGGGGTGTCGCGTATCCGCGGGCTGTCCTGGCCTGCCGTGTCCTGCTGTGGCCCTGCCGTGGCCCTGCCGTGGCCCTGTCAGTGGGCGACGGCAGCCCGATGCCATGGCTCCCTCCTCGCCCTCCGCCGGCGCACAGGCCCTTGTACGGGCGGACGAGCCGGCCACCACCTGCTACCTGCCCGCGTTCCGGGCCTTCCTGCGCCGGCCGGCCGCCGACTCCGCCACGGAGTGGGAGGAGTGCGGCACGTGGGCGTCGGGCGGTCCGGCCGTGCTCATGGATTCGGCCGCAGCGGGGGCCGAACTGAACGTCGAGTACCCCGACGCCGGGATGCCCGCCCAGGCTCCGGCTCCCCAGCCCGCCCGCCGCTGGAAGGTCCGGGCCGTCCACACGGAGGCGGACGAGAGGAACCGGGCCGGACCTGGTCCAGCTCCTGCCGGGCCGTTTGTCACAACTCCGCGACAGGGATGGCCGACAGCAGGGAATGAACCCCATTCGCTTTGCAGACGTCAATGCCAGGTTGATAGAAATGGATCACCCGTGCGGGCGGGCGGCGCCGTCGTGGGCCACGGCAATACGGACGGGAAACGACGCATGGACGAGCGATTCGAGCGGTTCGTCGGGACGTATCTCAACCACGTGGAAGGTTATGACACGAGCGGTTACCTGAGGCCCACGCTGCTGGGATTCAACGAGCCGTTCGTCGAAGCGGTTCGTTCGGGTTTCAGCCGGGCTCTGGCGGACGACGCCTTCGGGCCGGCCGAATATGAGCGCCTGACCGATATTGAGTTCCCCGACAAGGAGAGTCTGAATGCCTACCTCCGGGCGATGTGCGCCTACCTGTTCGGCGGCGGGCCGGAGCAGCCGATGCCGCCGGGGTGACCGAGTTGCGGTGGTGCGGCGGTGAGCTTTTCGCTCCAGGCCGGCTGCCCGGCCGTTCGCAGGTGCGGCTCGGCCACCGACATGGCTGACGCGGTCGGTGAGATGTACCCCTCCGAGGGCGAGGACGCCCTTCTCGTCTGGAACCTGGTACCGGTCCGGCTGTCGTACAGCCATGACCTGGCTGCCCTTCTCGACGACCTGGTGCCCCTGCTCGAGCAGATCCGGCGGCCGGCGTTCTCGGAAGCCGAGGTCTTCTGGGGGTCGGACACGTTCTCGGCCCAGTGGGCAGTCCTCCGCGAGGGCGATTCCCTGAGGATCCGGGCGCGCTGGCACAGCACGCTGGGCAACTACGAGTCGCTGCTGGCCGCGCGGGGCGATGCCAGTGTCTCCGTGGAGGAGTTCATCGGCCAGTGGGCGAAGGTCCTGCGGCGGATCGTCACCGACATCGACGCGGAGCGCGTGGAGTTGGAGGACGACGACCTCCTCCTTCGCGCCAAGGCTCTGCTCGCCTCCTGAGCCGGCAGCACGACACCTGTGGTGGGCCTGCCGCCTCCCTTCCGCCTTCCTTCCGCCTTCCCGCAGTGACGCTGCCCCGACGTAGGAGAGTTTGCAGACGATGCTGATGCGCGCGCCCGAAGAGAGCGGCTCGTGGACCTGGGATCTGGACGAGGTGGCGGCGCCCGGCCTGGAGTCCTTGCACGTGATCGCTGGGCGTATGAGCGCGGTGCTGTTGGCTCACGACCTGTTGGCGCCGGCCTCACTTGAGTGGGACTGGTCCCTGGCGGGCAAGGGCATCCTCAACGTGACCAGTCGCCTGAACATCGGCGCGCGCCCGCTCGGCGATCCGGCCTTGCCTGATCGGCTCCACGCCTGCCGACCGACCGGCAACCCGCAGGCGGACATCGGTGGAGTCCTCGTGCTGGGTTCGGGCGCCTGGATCGACGCGAACGGTGCACGGCACGAGGAATACCGCCTGGTGGAACTGCTGCTGACTTCGAATGAGCTGGGAATCTGGGACGAACTGTCCGTTTTCCATGACGTTTGGGCCGAGTGTGATTTCCGGGGTGTGCCGCAGCCGCTCATCCACGCCAACAACGCACCGCGGCTCGCCGCGGCCCTGCAGGAACTCGAGCAGGTGCTCGGAGTCGCGGCGGAGCCCGGCGAGCCGACGTACTACGGGCGGGCCGAGGGGTACGGACTCGGGGCTCCCGACCTCATCGACGGGCTGGGACCGGACGTCACCGATGCGGCGCTCGGCTAGTGGGCGGGTTGGTGCCCGGCTGTCGTGAACTGCCCGGTACGGATTTCGACGGACGGCCCACGGACGACATCGACGACGTCATCCACGACGCCTTCGAGAGTTCCCGTCACCTGACCCGCGTCCCCGGCCTCGTCGCCTTGATGAACGATCCCGGCACACCCGAGATCGAGCGGCTCCTGGCGTGCGCGGTGCTGACGACCTGGGGCGAGGCGGCGGGCTACGAGGCAGTCGTCAGCGCCGCTGCGAATCCCAAGAAGGCCCCCTGGTAGGACTTCTCGATCGACCGGAAGTTCTCTGTGGACAGCACGTTCGCGCAGCTCGCCGATGCGGTCGCCGAGCGGGACCTGTCACGGGAGAAGGGGACCGAGGCCCTTCGGCTGGACGCTGCCCGTGCACTGGTCCGGCTCGCCGACAGCGAGTACTTCGATGACAAGCTGGGCGAGTTGTTCGACACAGACACGCTCCGGGTGCTGCTGGACGACGTCAGGGACGTCATCGGCCGGGGCGTGCGGTCCCTGGCGGCGGAGGAGGAGTGCCCGTTCGACCTGGCCACGCAGCTGGTGGACCTGGCGTCCGGTGTTTCCGCGGTCGACGGGTGTCTGGGCGTGGAGTCGGTCATGAGGGTGCTCGACATCAGCTGCTCGTCACGTGCGCTGATCCATGCCTTGCCCATCGTCTCCCGCGCGCAGGCGCTGAGCGTCCTGGCCGGACTGCTCGCGGGCGGCCCGGACCTGCTGGTCGAGTCCGCCGGAGAGGGCGCAGTGGTCCAGCTCTGAGACACCGCGAGCGGACGCCGCTCACACAACGCCCGGTGCAGCTGGGCGCGAGGGCCGGCCTGGGCCGCCTTGGAGGGACTGCTGCGCCACTTGCGCGGCGCGTCGGCCACCATTTCTACTGAAAGATTTCCATGGACCCGCTTTTCAGAAACTTCTTCCAGGCTCAGCTGAGCCTGGACAGGGCTACTTCGTTGATGGCGATCTGAGGTCAACCCTGCTGAGCTTCAACGACAACTACGGGGAATTGATCCGCACAGGACTCGCACAGATCATCTCCGATGATTCCTTTGGTCCGGCCGAATACGAGCGGCTGACCGATATCGAGTTCCCTGATGGCGAAGGCCTGAAGGCCTACCTTCGAGCCATGTACGCCTACCGGTTCGAGGGCGCCCCACAGCAGCCGATGCCGCCGGGGCGGGGGTGGGAGGCGCGGGGGCGATGAGGGTGCGGTGTTCCGGCGGGGCGGGATGACGAAGCGCGGGGCGGTGGTGGCGGGAAAGCGGGGTTCCGCCGCGGCGGGGGTGGCGCGGCGGGGGTGGTGCGGGACTGGGTTTCGCCGGGGCGGGGGTGGGAGGCGCGGCGGTGGTGTGGGGGCGGGGTCTGAGCGGGGCGGTATCAGAGTTGTGCTGGGGGTTTCCCGTCCGTCCTATCGTCTTCCGTGTCGGGCCGGTCCCTCAAGGGCGCTCCTTTGTCGCGTCGCTTCGCGATGTCGCTGCGCTCCACCCTTGACCGCCCGTCCCGCCCCGGAAAATCGAGGACAGCCGGGAAGCCCCCAGAAGAACGGGCCGGGGGGAGGGATAGAGGGACGGGCACGTCAGTGAGGGGCGGGGTGGTCGGGGGACGCCTCAGATCGCTACACGGCCCTGCCGGACGGCGTCTGCGGGCCTCTGTGGCTGGGCATAGGCCGCCTCAGATCGCTTCGTGCTTTTCGATCGCGCGACTGCAGACCGTCTGGGGCTGGTCATAAGCCGCAGACGCTCTGATGCGCCCGCCTCGGACGGCGTCTGCGGGCGGTTTGGGGGGGAGGAAAGGCGTCAGATGACGGCTGAGGCGATGCCCATCCAGGTCTGGGAGGGCAGGGACCCCAAAGGGGCTTCCATTTGCACCAATTGCCCTTGTTTGGGCGTGTGGTTGTGACCTTGCTTTGGTCTTGATGGGGGTTGGCATCGGCTGGGCCGATGGATCGGCCCTCCGTCCCTCGAATCTGCCCCTCTCAGCCCCGAACGAGGGGCGGACGCCGTCTCGGAGAAGCACGTGACGATCGATGGCAGCTTATGTCCAGCCCAGGAGGCCTGCAGGCGCCGTCTCGGAGACGCGTGTAGCGATCGATGGCGGCTTATGCCCAGCCACAGAGGCCTGCGGACGCCGTCCGGCAGGACCGCGTAGCGATCTGGGGCGCGCGGGCTCTGCCCGGGCCTCTCCGACGCCCCGATGGCGTCTTCTCCCCCGGCCCGTTCTTCTGGGGGGTTCCCGGTTGTCCTCGATTTTCCGGGGCGGGACGGGCGGTCAAGGGTGGAGCGCAGCGACATCGCGAACGACGCGACAAAGGAGCGCCCTTGAGGGACCGGCACGAACCGGAAGACGATAGGACGGACGGGAAACCCCCAGCACAGCTCTGATACCGCCCCGCTCAGACCCCGCTCCCAGCCTCCCGCCGTACATCCCGCCCCGGCCCCGTCGGTTTCCGCCGTGCGTGGACCCCGCCGCCCCTTGGGGCTGGGTGGGCAGCCATCGGCTCGGGGTGCGGGGGCGCGGGGGGTGAAGGCCCCGGGGTATGGCGTCCGGCCGCCAGGAGAGTGGTGGGGAGAGCGGGGTGAGGGTCGTGGTGTGGTGGTGTCGACGTGGGTGTGGGAGTCCTGATCGGGCCAGGGGGCCCAGCGGGGAGGAGTGGGGGCTCCGGAGGGGTTGGGGGTGGCGTCCGGGGTGGGGGTGACATGGGCTGGGCTGGGCCGGGGTCGATCTGTAAGAGAAGGTTAAGCATTGTCCGGTATTGTTTTAGTGTGGCTGTGGGAATCCTGACTTGCGGGGTAGTGGCCGGAACCGGCTGCAGGCATGGCAGGCTTGGGGCATGGCCGCTCAGATCTATCCCAGCATCCTGTCCGCCGACTTCGCCCGTCTCGCCGAGGAGGCGAAGGCCGTCGAGGGGGCCGACTGGCTGCATGTCGACGTCATGGACAACCACTTCGTCCCGAACCTCACCCTCGGCATGCCGGTCGTGGAGTCCTTGAGCCGTGCCACGGACATCCCGCTGGACCTGCACCTGATGATCGAGGACCCGGACCGCTGGGCCCCGCAGTACGTGGAGGCGGGCGCGGGCTCGGTCACCTTCCACGCCGAGGCCGCGGCGGCGCCCGTACGCCTCGCGCGGGAGATCCGGGCGAAGGGGGCGCGGGCCTCCATGGCGCTCAAGCCCGCCACGCCGATCGAGCAGTACGAGGACATCCTCCCCGAGCTCGACATGCTGCTGATCATGACGGTCGAGCCGGGCTTCGGTGGCCAGCCCTTTCTCGACATCATGCTCCCCAAGATCCGCCGCACCCGGGAGCTGATCGCCAAGCACGGCCTGGAGCTGTGGCTCCAGGTCGACGGCGGGGTGTCGGCCTCGACCATCGAGCGCTGCGCCGAGGCCGGCGCGGACGTCTTCGTGGCGGGCAGCGCGGTCTACGGGGCCGTCGATCCGGCGGCCGCCGTCCGCACGCTGCGTGACCAGGCGGGCGCGGCGATCGCGGCGGCGCCGTGGGCTTGCGACCACTGAGCCAAGGGTTGATGAACAGCTCGGTGAACGGGAGCTGTCCAGGCTGATCAACGGCCGTCGGATCTGACAGGATGAACGGCGAGTCGAGAGTGTGAACACGAGAGTGTGAACAGCAGTGAGGAGAACGCGGTGTCTGCAATGTCGGCGGGACGGTCAGCCCTGCGGATGGGACCCGCGGAGCTGGTGCAGGCGGCGGCCATGGCCCGCCGCTTCTACCTGGAGGGCAAGTCCAAGATCCAGATCGCCGAGGAGTTCGGCGTGAGCCGCTTCAAGGTGGCCCGGGTCCTGGAGACCGCCCTCGAACGCGACCTCGTACGGATCGAGATCCGGGTCCCTGCCGAGCTCGACGCGGAACGGTCGGACGCGCTCCGGGCCCGGTACGGGCTCCGGCACGCCGTCGTGGTGGAGTCGCCGGCCGACGCCACCGAGGACGCCCCGGATCCGGAGAACCTGGGCGCCGTCGCCGCCGACCTGCTGGGCGAACTGGTCAGCGAGGGTGACGTGCTGGGCCTCGCGTGGGGCCGGTCGACCATCCACATGGCGGCCTCCCTGCACCGACTGCCGCAGTGCACCGTGGTCCAGCTGACCGGGGTGTACGACGCGGGGACCGCGGAGCGCGGATCGGTCGAGGCCGTACGCAGGGCCGCGCAGGTCTCGGGCGGCGACGCGCACCCGATCTACGCGCCCATGCTGCTGCCCGACCCGGCGACCGCGGCCGCGCTGCGCAGCCAGACCGGGATCGCCCGGGCCTTCGACTACTTCGACAAGGTGACGGTCGCGGCCGTCTCCATCGGCTCGTGGGAGCCGGGCATCTCGACCGTCCACGACATGCTGACGGACGAGGAGCGGGCCCACTACGCCTCGCTGGGCGTCGCGGCCGAGATGTCCGCCCACCTCTTCGACGCCGAGGGCCGGCGGGTCGGCCGGGACCTCGGTGAGCGGTGCATCACGGTCGAGGCGGACCGACTGCGCCGGATCCCCGAGGTCGTGGCGATCGCCGGCGGGCTGCGCAAGGCCTCCGCGATCGGTGCGGTGCTGCGGTCGGGGCTGGTGACCAGCCTGGTCACGGACACGGCGGTCGCCGACTACCTGCTGACCGAGTCCGCCCCGGGGCTTCGGCCGGCGCTGGACCGGGCCGACCCGGACGACCTGTAGGGCCCCGTACGGGGCCGCTGCGCCGCGTACGGAGTAGTGCGGGCCCGGCCCGGGGCCCGTGGTGCGTCGGGTCGCTCCTGTGCGCCCGGAGGGACGGTTCGGAGCGGGTTCCGGGCGGGTTCGGGGCGGACGTACACCGGCTCGGGGGTGCCCGTGATGCGGATGTTGCCCGGATCGAGATCCGAAGGGCCGCCGCGCGGCGGCCCGCGGGGCGCATACTGAATCCAATGACAAAATCAGCAGTTCCTCGCCGCCATTTGCCGTCCAGCCCGTTCAAAGCCCCCGTGGAGCAGCCCATCCGGCAGTTCAGCGTCGGCGATCGGGTCACTCACGACGAGCACGGCCTCGGCCGTGTCGTCGGAATCGAGGAGGGGATCGCCGTTCTCGTCGACTTCGGTTCGGTCCAGAAGCGCATCTTGAGTCCCTACAGCAAGATGGCCGCGCTCTGACGCGACCGAACGATTCGCGGGCGAATCGGATATTTGGCACCATCGGCGCATGATCTTCCGGAACGTGCCCCGATGGTTGCTGTGTTCACTGGGGGCCGTGTTCCTCTGTGTCGCGCTCGTCGCGACGGCGGGCTGTGGTGCGCAGAAACCCGGCCCCGCCGTCGCCAGCGGCAGCGCCGAGCTCAGTGCGGCTCCCAGCGCCGCGCCCGACGCGGCTCCGGGCTGGGCGCGGGGGATGGCCGCCGTGCGCGCCGACGCGCTGCCGAGGCAGGCGCAGGACGTCCTCGCGCTCATCGACAAGGGCGGCCCGTACCCGTACCGGCAGGACGGCACTGTCTTCGGGAACTTCGAGAAGGTCCTGCCGCGCCAGAAGCGCGGCTATTACCACGAGTTCACGGTGCGCACGCCGGGGGAGCGGGACCGCGGGGCCCGGCGGATCGTGACGGGTGAGGGCGGGGAGTTCTACTACACGGACGACCACTACCAGACCTTCAAGGCGGTTCTCCGATGACCCTGCATCCGCAGCCGCTCGCCCCGGCGCTCGCTGCCGCCGAGGCCGCGGGCTGGACGACCGTACGGCTGGACCTGGACGGCGTACGGGCCAAGGCCGGGCTGATGAGGCGGTGCGGGGAGGCCCTGCGGCTGCCGGAGTGGTTCGGCGGGAACTGGGACGCGCTGGTCGATGTCCTGCAGGACCTGTCCTGGTTGCCGGAGGCTCCGGGGCGGCTGGTCGCGGTGACGTCGTGGCACGGGTACGCGGGGGCACGGCCCGCGGAGTGGGAGACGTTCGTGGAGGTCCTGGAGGAGGCCGTGGACCACTGGCGGGGGCTGCAGGACGGCGAGCCCGGGCTCACGGTGGTACTGGCCGAGCCCGAGGCCGAGCCGGAGCCCGAGCGAGGGCCGGCTGCCGGGGCTCCGCCCCGGACTCCGCGCCGCGAACGCCGACGGGGCTGAGAGGGCGGGGCTTGCCGGCGGAGGGAACCGGGTGGTCCCGAGCCACCCGGTTCCGTCGTCGTCAGTCCGTCTTCGGGATCCAGGGCGGGGTCTGGCCCCAGGACCAGACCGGGATCTTGGCCGCGTCGACGGGCGGGGGATGGGGGCCCGAGTAGATCAGGGCCATGCGGGTGCCCCACTCGATGTAGTAGGCGAAGACCCCGCGGAACTCGGGGTCCGTCGGGAGGCCCACCTCGTCGGCCGTGTCCATGAGCAGGTCCACCCAGCGGCGGCGCTGCTTCTCGGTGATCGCCCGGCCCAGGTGCTTGGTGGCCATGTGCTGGTGGCCGCCGTGGTGGTCGGTGTAGTCCGCCGGGCCGCCGAAGACCTCCGACAGCCAGACGGCGACGTGCTGCGGGTGCTCCGAGTCCATCCCCGCGAAGACCGGGGCCAGGATCTCGTCCCGGAGGGCGTGGGCGTAGAAGGCGTCGGTGAGGCGGTTCATCGCCTCCGCCCCGCCCATCCACTCGTAGATGGTGGGTGTGGTGCTCATCGCTGTCCGGCGCCCTTTCCCGTGCCCACGACGCCCGTCACGAGGTAGTGCTGCATCTCCTCGATGGCGGTCACGTACGGGCGGATCGCGGCGAAGAAGGCCGGGAAGTGCTCCCCCTTGCGGAACCCGCCCAGGTGGGCCTCGATCGAGGTCCAGCGGATCCGGAGGATGTAGCGCTCCTTCTCCTCCTCGCACCGGGCGAGTTCGTAGTCGATGCACTCGGGCGAGGCGGCCAGGGACTCGGCCGCCCGGGCGTACGCGTCCTCGAAGGCCTGCTGGTCGTCCAATGCGATCCGGTAGCGGATGTATTCGACGGTGGTCGTCATGGTGCGTACCTCTCCCTGGGTGTCGGTCTCGGCCAGCCTTACGCGATCACACGGCGCCGTGGGGCGGATTCGTCATTCGGACCCGGACTTCATGGGGTCGGTCGCACCGGAGACGTCGGGACCCTGCGCGCGGACCCGGCCGACCTGGTCCAGGGAGTCGCGCAGCTCCGTCAGCCAGCTGTCGGTGTTGCGCCCGACGAGGCGGACGCACCAGGCCAGTGCGTCGGCCCGGCTGCGGGCCACGCCGCCGGCGACCAGGGTGTCGAGGACCTGGCGCTCGGACTGGCGCAGCCGGGTCATGACGGGGACGGCGAGGTGGGTGAAGAGGGTCGTCTCGTCACCCACCCGTACGCCCCAGGCGACCTTGCGGCGGTAGAGCTCCTCGGCCTCGCGGGCCACTTCGATGCGCTGTTCGCGGGTGCGTTCGCGGAACTCCCGGACCGACTCGGTCGCCGGGACGGTGCCGACGACCGTGATCTCCTCGCGGTCGGCGGTGACCGAGTCGAGGGACGCGTACACGTCCACCGGCAGGCGCTCGGCGAACCACGCGCGGAGCTGTTCGCTCTGTTCGGCTGTAATCATGTAATCAACGTTGCATCCGCTGTGCCCTTGATCACAAGGGCACAGCGTTCGCTCTCAGCCCATCGAGCGGTAGCGGTGGATCAGCGAGACGGCCATCGCCCCCTCGCCCACGCCCGACGCCACCCGTTTGACCGAGTGGGCGCGGACGTCGCCCGCCGCGAAGACGCCGGGCACGCTCGTCTCCAGGGGGTAGGGGGCGCGCTCCAGGCTCCATTCGGCCGGGAGCTCGCCGCCGTTCGCGATCAGGTCCGAACCGGTGAGGACGAAGCCGTACTCGTCCCGCTCGACGACGCCCGCGAGCCAGTCGGTGTGCGGGCGGGCCCCGATGAAGGTGAACATGAAGCGCGCCGGGACCTCGGTGTCCCGGCCCGTCTCCGCGTCGTGGAGGGTCAGCCGTTCGAGGTGTTCCCCGCCGTCCAGCCGGACCACCGTGGTGCGCACCTTGACCTCGATGTTCGGAGTGCGTTCGATCTCGTCGATCAGGTAGCGGGACATGCTCGCGTCCAGGGAGGACGCGCGGACCAGGATGGTCACGCGGGCGGCGTACTTGGCGAAGTGCACGGCGGCCTGCCCCGCCGAGTTGGCCCCGCCGACGATGAACACGTGCTGGGAGATGCAGGCCGAGCTCTCGGTGGTCGCGGCGCCGTAGTAGAGGCCGGCCCCCTCGAAGCGGTCGGCACCCGGGGCGTCCAGCCGGTTGTAGGAGACGCCGGTCGCCAGCAGGACCGTCTCGGCGGAGATCTCCGTGCCGTCGGCGAGGGTCAAGATCTTCGCCGGGTCGTCGCGGGTCAGCGAGACCACCTCCACCGGGTGCAGGATCTCGGCACCGAACCGGGAGGCCTGGATGGTCGCCCGGCGGGTCAGGTCGCCGCCCGAGAGTCCCGAGGGGAACCCGAGGTAGTTCTCGATCAGGCTGGAGGTGCCGGCCTGGCCGCCCGGGGCGCGGGAGTCCAGCATCAGCGTGGACAGGCCCTCGGACGCCGAGTAGACGCCGGCCGCGAGGCCCGCCGGGCCCGCGCCGACGATGACGCACTCGTAGTGCGGGCGCGAGGCGGTGGTGGCCAGGCCCAGGTGCTGGGCGAGCTGGGTGTCGGTCGGCGCCGAGAGCACCGCCCCGTCCGGGAAGCGGACCAGGGGCAGGGCGCCGTCGGGCTGGGCGGCGATGAGGGTCAGAGCTTCGGGGTCCCGCTCGACGTTGAGGAAGCGGAACGGCTGGCCGTTGCGGGTGAAGAAGTCGCGTACGGCGTGGGTGCCGGGGGAGACCAGGTGGCCGGCGACGATGATCCCGTCGTAGGCGGGGCGGTAGGTCGCCAGCCAGTCCGAGAGCAGGTCGTCCAGGACGGGGAAGAGCCGTTCGTGCGGCGGGTCCCACGGCTTGAGCAGGTAGTAGTCCAGGCGGACCCGGTTGATCGCGGTGATCGCCGCGTCGGTCTCGGCGTACGCGGTCAGCAGCACCCGGCGGGCGTCCGGGAAGCGGCTGACCGCCTCCAGGAGGAACTCCACTCCGGTCACGTCCGGCATGCGCTGGTCCACGAGGAACAGCGCCGGGTCGTGGCCGCGCTCGTCGAGGGAGTCGAGGATCTTCAGGGCGTCGGCGGCCGAGGAGGCGCCGAGGACCCGGTAGCGGTCGCCGTAGGCGCTGCGCAGGTCGCGGCGGACGGCGCGCAGCACCTGCGGGTCGTCGTCGACGGCCAGGATCACCGGCTTGCGCCTCTCCGCGCGCTCGGCGGCGGCCGCGGACGCCGCCGGGGAGGCGGACGCCGCCGGGGAGGCGGGTGCGGCGGACGAGGCGGGTGCGGGGGAGCTCTCCCGGGCCGTACTCATGCCGGGTCCAGCATCAGCTGGTCGGCGTAGCACCAGGCCCAGTCCTCGCCCGGTTCGTGGGAGGCCGCGATCGGGTGCTCGGTGCTCCGGTAGTGCCGGGTGGCGTGACGGTTCTTCGACGAGTCGCAGCACCCGACGTGTCCGCAGCTCAGGCACAGCCTCAGGTGCACCCACGTGTCGCCGGCGACGAGGCACTCCTCGCAGCCCACCGCGGTGGGCTTCACCGGACGTATCTGATCGGTGTGTGTGCACAAAAGGTCCATCGTCATCGTCGCCGTCCCTCTCCTCGTGCTCATGCTCTTCACAGCAACACGGCTCGCGCGCCCGCGATTCACGGCGCGTCCAGACAGTAGGACGGGCCCCGTGAAATGGTTCACCGATTCGGCCGAAGTCACGTAGTCCTGCGACTACTTCATGATGTCCGCGAACGACTTCCTGAGGTGCCCCGGTCGGCTGTCCCGCTACCTCACGAAGTCGCATGCCAGCGCTTTGACGAAGACCCGGGGCCCGGCCAGTGTGGGGGACGCCAACGACAACAGGCGGCGCTGGAGGAATACGTGAGCAGAAAGATTCTGGTCATTGTCTCCGAACACGGTTACTGGGCCGAAGAACTGATAGGCCCCGTCTCGAAGTTCGACGAGCGGGGATACGAGGTCATATTCGCCACGCCGACCGGAAAGCGTGCACACGCTCTTCCGCCGAGCCTCGACGCGCACTACGTCGACCCCCCGCTCGGGCGGTCGGTGACCACGGAGGAGAACGCCCGGCTGGGGCGGGAGTTCGAGCAGTCGAGTCGGCTGGACTCGCCGCTCGACATCGAGGCGTGGGTGCCCGAACGCCCGTACACGAGCGACTCGGCCTACCTGCCCAAGCTGGAGCAGTACCACCGCGATCTCGACAAACTCGACGCCGACGTCGCCGGATACGACGCGATCCTCATCGTCGGCGGCAGCGGACCGATCGCCGACCTCGCCAACAACGAGCGCGTGCACGCCCTGATCCTGGCCTTCCGGAAGGCCGGCAAGGTCGTGGCGGCCGAGTGCTACGGGGTCGCCTGCCTGGCCTTCGCCCGCGACTGGGACGACCGCAAGAGCATCATCTGGGGCAAGCACGTGACCGGCCACTGCAAGGAGTACGACTACAAGGACGGCACCGGATTCCTCGGTACCGACTTCAACATGGGCCCGCCGCCGTATCCGCTGGAGTACATCCTGCGCGACGCGACGGGACCGCGCGGCGCGTACCACGGGAACTTCGGCAAGCCGGTCTCGGTGATCGTGGACTTCCCCTTCGTCACCGGACGTTCCACCCCCGACTCCTATCTGACGGGGCAGAAGATCGTGGAAGTCCTGGAGGACGGGCTCACCCGGTTCGGCTGGTAATCCCGGAATCCGCCGGGAAATCGGACAGGCGAGGGGGAACTCATGGAAGCCACTCCCGGACGGGAAAGGCTGATCGAGCAGTTCAAGGCCGACGGCCTGAATGTGATGTTCGGAAATCCGGGGACGGTGGAACAGGGATTCCTCGACGCGGTGGACGCGGCGGAGGACTTCCGGTACGTCCTCGCCCTCCAGGAGACCGTGGCCGCCGGCATCGCCGACGGGTACGCACGGGCGACCGGCGGCGCGGCCCTGCTCCAGCTGCACTCCGGGGTGGGTCTCGGCAACGGCATCGGGATGCTCTACCAGTCGCTGCGCGGCCACACCCCGCTCGTCGTCGTCGCCGGCGACGCCGGGGTGCGCTACGACGCCATGGACGCGCAGATGGCGTCCGACCTGGTGGCGATGGCCAGGCCCGTCACCAAGTACGCGACCCGCGTCACCGATCCGCGGTCCGTGCTCCGCACCGTCCGGCGGGCCGTGAAGATCGCGCTCACCCCGCCGCGCGGGCCGGTGTTCGTCGCGCTGCCCATGGACGTGCTGGACGAGCTCAACTCCGAGCCCGTCCTGCCGGCCACGGTCCCGCTCACGGACGTGGCCCCCTCGCCGGCATCGGTGGGCCGGGCGGCCGAGCTGCTGGCGTCCGCCGAGCGGCCGGTCGTCCTGGTCGGGGACGGGGTGGCGCTCTCCGGGGCGCAGCGAGAGCTCGCCGCCGTCGCCGAGCTGCTGGGCGCCGACGTGTACGAGGTCGACTCCTCCGAGGTGAACATCGCGGCCTCGCACCCGCTGCGGCGCGGCCAGACCGGCCACATGTTCGGCCCGCACAGCAAGGAGCTGGTGGGCGACGCCGACGGTGTGCTGATCGTCGGCACCTATGTCTTCCCGGAGGTGTTCCCCGAGCTGGAGAGCCCCTTCCGGGCCGGCGCCAAGGTCGTCCACATCGACCTGAACGCCTACGAGATCGCCAAGAACCACCCGGTGGACCTGGGCCTCGCCGCGGATCCGCGGCAGGCGCTGCGCGCGCTGGCCGGCGTACTGGAGTGGCAGCTGACCCCGCAGCGGCGGGCCGCCGCGGCCGCCCGGCTCGACGTACGGACCCGGGAGCGGGCCCGGTCGGCGGGCGCGGCCGCCGAGGACGACGGCACGCCGATGGCCGTCTTCCTGCGGACCCTGGCCGAGCGCACCGGCGGGGACCTGATCGTCTTCGACGAGGCGCTGACCACCTCGCCGCTGGTCACCCGGTACCTGCCGGCGGAGCGCCCCGGTGACTACCACCTCACCCGGGGCGGTTCGCTCGGCGTGGGCTTCCCCGGCGCGGTCGGGGCCAAGCTGGCCCGCCCGGACCGGCTCGTCGTGGGCTTCGCGGGCGACGGCGGGTCCATGTACACCTACCAGGCGCTGTGGACCGCGGCCCGGCACGGCATCGACGCCAAGTTCGTCGTCTGCAACAACCGCAAGTACCGGCTGCTGGACGACAACATCGCCCAGTACTGGCGGGAGCGGCACATCCCGGAGCACGGCTTCCCGGGCTCCTTCGACCTCTCGCACCCCGAGATCGACTTCGCCGGCCTGGCCCGCTCGCTCGGCGCCGGCGGGATGCGCGTGGAGAAGCCGGACGAGGCGGTCGCCGCGGTGGGCCGGATGCTGTCCCACCCCGGACCGTTCCTCGTCGACGTGCAGATCTGACCGCACCCCTGCCCTGCCCCCGACCGACCAGTCACCCAGCACGGAAACGGAACAGGAGGAGACCGCATGCCCGCCGAGCGGCAGCTGACCGAGGACACGATCCGCAGTTTCGCCGAGAACTGGTACGTGGCGCTGGACCAGCACGTGGGCCCGGCCGATGTGCTCGCCCTGATCACCGAGGACCTGGAGTTCAAGGTCCCCGAGGACACCTTCCTCGGACACGAGGGGTTCGGCCGCTGGTACGAGGCCGTCACCCACCGCTTCTTCGACGAGGTGCACACGGTCACGAAGGTGGAGCCCGTCATCGAGGGCGACCGTGCGGTCGTCCGGGTCCTCGTCAACTGGCAGGCCAGGATCTGGGACCCGCCGGCCGCCCGCAGCCAGTGGCTGGGCTTCGACGCCGACCAGACCTGGATCGTGGTCGCCGGCCCCGACGGACCGCGGATCAAGCAGTACACCGTCAACGACCTGGCCCCAATGCCCGGTTCAGGCTCGCTGTGACCGCGGTGAAGGAGGACCGACGATGACCGAAGTGACACGGGAGCGGGTACGGGAGGCCTACGCCGCCCTCGGCTCCGGCGACCGGGCGCGGATCCTGGAGTACTACTCCGAGGACCTGCGCTGGCTGGTGCCGGGCAACCACCCCCTGGCCGGCTGGTACGAGAGCCTGGACGCCTTCCTGGAGCTGATGGGGCAGACCCACAAGCTCACAGGCGGCACCTTCCGGATGGACCTGGAGGCGGTGCTGGTCGGCGAGGACTGCTCGGCGGACGTGTGCCGCAACGTCGCCCTGCGGGCCGGTGCGGCCGAGGCGAGCGGGTCCCCGTACGAGCGGATGGACTACCCGGTCTTCCACTACATGCGGTGGCAGGGCGGCCGGATCGTCGAGGGCCGCGACGGGCTCTTCGGGGACTCGGCGACCGCCTTCAGCCAGTTCTGGGCGCCGTTCGCGCCGGACGGAACCCGCAGGGACCGATAGGGGGATGAGCGCGATGGACGCACGACAGATCCTGCAGAAGTACTACGAGTACGCCAACGCCGGGGACTGGGACCGCTGGTGCGACCTGTTCGCCGACGACCAGGTCATGGACGAGCAGCTCGCCGGCCACATCGAGGGCCTGGAGGTGCTCCGGTCGATGATGAAGGGCATGGGGGCGATGTACCGGGTCTTCCGCAACGAGCCCGTGCACTTCCTCGTCGACGGTGAGAAGGCCGCGGCCGTCTCCCACCTGAGCGCGGTCAGCGCTTCCGGCGAGCCCATCGAGGCCGAGGTCATGAACTTCTTCCGGATCGTGGACGGAAAGATCGCCTACATGGCGAACTACCACGACACGGTCCCCTTCCAGGCGCTGAGCCAGGACTGAGGGGGCAGAGGTGAGCGTGGAAGAGTACGACTACATCGTCGTGGGATCGGGCACCGCGGGCAGCGTGCTGGCGGGCCGCCTCTCCGAGGACCCGGACGTCTCCGTCCTCGTCCTGGAGGCGGGCGGCTCCCGGATCCCGCCCGAGGTGGACGATCCGTCCTCCTGGTACAAGCTCCTCGGCGGGCCCGTGGACTGGGGCTACACCAGCACACCGCAGCCCGGGCTCGACGGACGCCGCACCTACGAGCCGCGCGGCAAGGCCCCCGGCGGCAGCAGCAACCTCTACATCATGATGCACATCCGGGGCCACGCCTCGGACTTCGACAACTGGGCCTACCAGGGCGCGGCCGGCTGGACGTACGAGGACGTGCTCCCGTACTTCGCCCTGCTGGAGGGCCAGGAGGACGTCACCGCGGCCACCACCGGCACCCGCGGCCCCCAGCGGGTCACCAACGCCGGGCTGCACGGCCCCAACCCGGTCTCCCGCGCCTTCATCGACGCGGCCGTGGAGCTGGGGCACGAGGAGATCGCCGACTTCAACACCGACGGGCCCCGGCGCGGCCTCTTCGGCACCGGCTGGCACCACATCGACGTGGCCGACGGCCGCCGCCAGGGCGCCCTGGCCGCCTATCTGGAGCCCGCGCTCGACCGGCCGAACCTGACCCTGCGCACCAGCGCGCAGACCAGTCGGCTGCTCTTCGACGGGAACACCTGCACGGGCGTGGAGTACGTGCAGCTCGAACCGCCATCGGAGTTCCCCGGCCGGACCGTCCGGGACGGCCACAGCAGCGTCGCGGCGCCCGGGCCGCACACCGTACGGGCCCGGCGCGAGGTGGTCGTGGCCGCCGGGGCGATCGAGTCGCCGAAGCTGCTGCTGCTCTCCGGCATCGGCCACCCCGAGCAGCTGCGCGAGCACGGCATCGGTGTCACCGCGGCCCTCCCCGGCGTCGGCGAGAACTTCCACAACCACGTCCTGACCGGGCTGATGGCGGAGGTCACCCAGGAGCTCCCGCCGCCGGCGCAGAACCTGTCGGAGAGCGCTCTGTTCCAGTCCTCGCAGCCGGGTCTGCCCGCCCCCGACCTGCAGATCGCCTTCGTCCACGTGCCGTTCGACGTCATCGTCGGCAAGGACCACCCGAACACGGTGAGCATCCTGCCCGGTGTCGTACGCCCGGTCTCGCGCGGCTGGATCAGGCTGGCGAGCGCCGATCCGCTGGCCCACCCGCTGATCAACCCGAACTACCTGGGCGACCGGTGGGATGTGGAACGCATGGTGCAGGGCGTCAAGATCGCCCGGGACCTCTTCGCGACCTCGGCGTTCTCGCCCTGGTACAAGCAGGAGCTGCAGCCGGGCCCCGGATACGCGAGCGACGACGAGCTGCGGACCTTCGTGAAGCAGAAGTCGGAGAGCTACCACCACCAGGCCGGCTCCTGCCGCATGGGCATCGACGACCTCGCCGTCGTCGACCCGGAGCTGCGGGTGCACGGCGTACGCAACCTGCGCGTGGTGGACGCCAGCGTGATGCCCGCGGTCCCGTCGGGCAACTGCCACACCGCCATCGCGATGATCGCCGAGCGCGCGGCGGACTTCCTGAGGGGGACCTCCCGTGCCTGATGCCGTCCTGCGCGAGGGAGCTCTGTCCGGGACCCGGATCGCGGTCCTGGTCGAGAGCGACTACTACGAGCCGGAGATCTTCTACTACCAGCACCGGTTCGCGGAGGAGGGCGCCGAGGTGGACTTCCTGACCCGGCTCTGGGGCAACGGCTCCATCACCTTCACCGGGCACGAGTACCGGGCGCCCTTCACCGTGAACCGGTCCCTGGAGGGCCTGGGCGACGAGGAGCTGCGCCGATACGCGGCGATCATCGTGCCCTCGGGCATGGTGGCCGACCGGCTGCGCTACACCGAGGACGTGGACGTCCTCGCCCCGGCGACCGAGCTGCTGCGCCGCGCCTTCGAGGAGCCGACGGTCCTCAAGGGGATCATCTGCCACGGCATGTGGCTGGCCTCCTCGATCCCGGGGAAGATCCGCGGCCGCAAGGTGGTCTGCCACAACAACCTGATCGGCGACGTCCGCAACATGGGCGGGGAGTACGTCGACGAGGACGTGGTGGTCGACGGCGACCTGGTCACCGGCCGTACCGGGGCGCACCACCACCTGTTCGCCCGCCGGATCATCGATCTGATCGCGGCCGGGCGGGGCCGGGGGACCGGCTGATGGCCGCCGGGCTGCGGTGGTCGCACGTGGGCCTGAACTGCGTGGACCAGAAGGCCACCGAGGACTTCTACACCCGCTGCTTCGGCTTCTCCCGGGCCAGGGTGGTCGATCTCGGGGACGCGCAGATCGTGTTCCTGCGCAAGGGGGACGCGTACCTGGAGCTCTTCGCGGCCGCCGCCGACCCGGCCCGGCCGGCGCCCGGCGACGGGCCGCAGGCCCCGGGCCGGATGCGCCACCTGGCGTTCCAGACCGACAGCGTGGACGCGTTCCTGGCCGAGCTGGGCGACGCGGCGGAAGTGACCCTGGGGCCGCTGGACTTCGACGACTTCATCTGCGGCTGGCGGACCGTGTGGGTCCGAGACCCCGACGGGGTGATCGTCGAAGTGAGCCAGGGATACGAGGACGACAGCACTCACGACAAGGACGGTGCATGACATGGCGGACGCCGTGAGCTTCTCCTTCTCCGACACCATCGCGGGCTACGTCGTCCGCTTCGACTCCGGTACGCGCCTGCTGCGGCTGAAGACCTCCGACGGCCGCGAGTTCGAGGTCTCGCTGGCCGGCGACCCCAGCGCCGAACTGGTCCGCAACCTGGACGAGCCCTACATCGACGCCTCCGGGCACATCGACGAGATGCTCTCGCCGGGCCGGTTCCTCTTCGTCTACGGCGTGCACTATCCGGAGCACGGCGGCCGCTTCGACGCCAAGCGCCTGGTGTTCCTGGGCCGCGGCGCCGAGGACTACCGCTTCGAGGAGGGCAGCTGGTGGATCAAGCAGATCGAGTCGCTGGCCGACTTCTACAAGCGGGCGCAGTTCGGCGACGGCCCGGTGGACTTCACCGAGTACCGCACCGAGATCAGGCTCGGTGGTGACAAGACCGCCAGCCACGTCCAGGAGACCGACACGATCTCCCGCCTGGTCTACGGCATGGCCTCGGCCTACCTGCTGACCGGCAAGGACGAGTACCTGGAGGTCGCCGAGCGCGGCACCGAGTACCTGCGCAAGCACATGCGGGTCGTGGACGGCGAGGAGGACGTGGTCTTCTGGTACCACGGCATCAGCGTCGACGGGGACAGCGAGCGCAAGCTGTTCACCTCGGAGTTCTCCGACGACTACGACGCGATCCCGATGTACGAGCAGATCTACGCGCTGGCCGGCCCCATCCAGACCTACCGGGTCACCGGCGACGTCCGGATCAAGAACGACGCGGACGCCACGATCCGGCTGTTCGACAAGTTCTTCTTCGACCCCGAGCAGGGCGGCTACTACTCCCACATCGACCCGATCCTCTTCAGCGCGGACCACGAGTCCCTCGGCGAGAACGCCGAGCGCAAGAACTGGAACTCCGTCGGCGACCACGCCCCCGCCTACCTGATCAACCTGTACCTGGCGACGGGCGACCAGAAGTACGCCGACTTCCTCGAGTACACCTTCGACACCATCGCGGACAAGTTCCCGGACTACAAGAACAGCCCCTTCGTCCAGGAGCGCTTCATGCGCGACTGGTCCCACGACAAGGCGCACAGCTGGCAGCAGGACCGCGCGGTCGTCGGCCACAACCTGAAGATCGCCTGGAACCTGATGCGGATGAACTCGCTGAAGGCCAAGCCGGCGTACGAGGAGCTCGCCAGGAAGATCGGCGAGATCATGCCGGCCGTCGGCAGCGACGTGCAGCGCGGCGGCTGGTACGACGTCGTGGAGCGCGTGAAGGAGGGCGACCAGGAGACGTATCGTTTCGCCTGGCACGACCGCAAGGCCTGGTGGCAGCAGGAGCAGGCGATCCTCGCCTACCTCATCCTGAACGGCACCGTCGGCGGCGACGCGAACCAGCGCGAGGCCCGGCAGGCGCAGGCCTTCTACAACACCTTCTTCCTCGACCACGACGAGGGTGCCGTCTACTTCAACGTCCTCGCCAGCGGTACGCCGTACCTGCTCGGCACCGAGCGGCTCAAGGGCAGCCACTCGATGTCCATGTACCACTCGGCGGAGCTCTGCTACCTCGCCGCCGTCTACAACAACCTGCTCATCAACGGCCGGGAGATGGACTTCCACTTCCAGCCCGACCCGACCGGCCTGCCCGACCGCATCCTGCGCGTCTCGCCCGACCTGCTGCCCGCCGGCTCGGTGCGGATCGCGTCCGTGGAGATCGACGAGAAGCCCTACACCGACTTCGACGCGGAGGCGCTCACCGTGCGCCTGCCCGACGTCCAGGGCCGGGTCAAGGTCAAGGTCCGGCTGCGGCCGACGGCCAAGAAGTAGCGCTCAACGGGGGGCGCCCCAAACAGAGGGGAAGGCAATGACTCTCAACGTCAAGGAACGCCGGAACAAGACGGGCACCGTGCTCGTCGCCACCGGCGAGATCAACAGCGAGACGTCCGGCACGCTGCTCCAGTCCCTGCTGCCGCTGGTCCGCGAGGGCAAGCCGCTGCGGATCGACCTCACCGCGGTCACCTACGTCTCCAGCGCGGGCCTGCGCACCCTGCTCGTCGTCTACCGCGAGGCCCAGCACGCCGGCGTGGCCGTCACCCTCTACGGGGTGAGCGAGGAAGTCCGGTTCGTCATGTCGGCCACCGGCTTCCTCGACTTCTTCGAGACCGGGGAGGCCGCCGCGGCCGCCGCCAGGGCCAAGGCCGCGCGATGAGCGAGACCCGGTCCGAGCAGGTCCTGCGCGTCGACGCGTACCCGACCCACGAGGTGGGCGGGTACCGCGTCCGCGCCGGCAAACCGTTCCCCTTCGGGGCCAACGTGGTCCCCGGCGGGGTCAGCTTCTCCGTCTTCTCCGACCAGGCCACCTCCATGACCCTGGTCATCTACAAGTGCGGAGAGCCCGAACCGATGGCCGAACTGGAGTTCCCCGAGGAATTCCGCACCGGCAGCGTGTTCGCCATGACCGTATTCGGCCTCGACCACGAGAACATCGAATACGGCTACCGGGCCGACGGACCCTACGACCCGGTCACCGGCCACCGCTTCGACGCCCGCCAGGTCCTCTCCGACCCCTACGCCCGGCTGATCGCCGGCCGTGACGTGTGGGGCGTCGAGCCGGACTACAGCCGCGGCTACCAGTACCGCTCCCGCGTCTGCCTCCAGGACTTCGACTGGGCCGACGACACCCCGCTGGGCATCCCCGCCGAGGACCTCGTGGTCTACGAGGCCCACGTGCGCGGCTTCACCCGGCACCCCAACTCGGGCGTCACCGCGCCCGGCACGTTCGCCGGGCTGCGCGAGAAGATCCCGTACCTGAAGGAGCTCGGGGTCAACTGCATCGAGCTGCTGCCGGTGTTCGAGTTCGACGAGAGCGACAACCCCCGCTCCAACCCGGAGACCGGCGAGAAGCTCTTCGACTACTGGGGCTACAACACCGTCTCGTTCTTCGCGCCCAAGGCCGGCTACGCGGCCACCGGACGCTACGGAATGCAGGGCGACGAGTTCCGCACGCTGATCAAGGACCTGCACGCGGCCGGCATCGAGGTCATCCTCGACGTCGTCTTCAACCACACCGCCGAGGGCAACGAGCAGGGGCCGACGATCTCCTTCAAGGGCCTCGACAACGCCACCTACTACATGCTCACGCCCGAGGGGTACTACTTCAACTTCAGCGGCACCGGCAACACGGTCAACTGCAACCACCCCGTCGTACGCAACTTCGTCCTCGACTGCCTGCGCCACTGGGTCGCCGACTACCACATCGACGGGTTCCGCTTCGACCTCGCCGCCATCCTCGGCCGGTCCCTGGACGGCACCCCGCTGCCCAACCCGCCGCTCCTGGAACTGCTCGCCTACGACCCGGTCCTGCGCCACACCAAGCTCATCGCCGAGGCCTGGGACGCCGGCGGCCTCTACGAGGTCGGCAACTTCCCGGCGTACGGCCGCTGGGCGGAGTGGAACGGCAAGTACCGCGACACCGTGCGCCGCTTCCTCAAGGGCGACCCCGGAGTCACCGGCGAACTAGCCACCCGCATCGCCGGCTCACCCGACCTCTACTCCAGCCGCGGCACCGCCGCCTCGGTCAACTTCCTGACCGCGCACGACGGCTTCTCCCTCGCCGACCTGGTCTCCTACAACGACAAGCACAACGAGGCCAACGGCGAGGGCAACAACGACGGCGCCAACGACAACAACAGCTGGAACTGCGGCGCCGAGGGCCCCACCGACGACCCGGCGGTCAACGCCCTGCGCACCCGGCAGATGAAGAACGCCCTCGCCGTCCTCCTCACCAGCCAGGGCATCCCGATGCTCCTCTCCGGCGACGAGGTCGGCAGGACCCAGCAGGGCAACAACAACACCTACTGCCAGGACAACGAACTGTCCTGGTTCGACTGGGACCAGGTCGACGACAACGCCGAACTGCTCCGCTTCACCCGCGAGATGATCGCCTTCCGAAAGCGCCACCGCGAGCTGCGCTCCACCTCCCACCCCACCGGACGGGTCCGCGAGCACCTCGGCCTGCCGGACATCAGCTGGCACGGCGAGAGGGCCTGGCAGCCCGACTGGTCGGCGGAGAGCCGCCTGGTGGCGGTCGCCCGCTGCGGCGCCGGCGACGACGACGTGGTGTACGTGGCCATGAACGCGCACTGGGAGTCCCACGACCTGGAACTGCCCGCCCTGCCCGGCGGACGCAGCTGGCACCTGTTCGCCGACACCGGGGCCGAGGCACCGCACGACATCCGCACCCCGGGGACCGAGCCGGAGCTGGACAACGCCGGCAAGTACCTGATCGGCCCGCGGTCGGTGGTGATCCTCGTGGGCCGCACGAACGACCCCGACGAATCCGACACGCCCTGACCGAAGGAGACCTGACATGCCGCTTTCCGTGTCCCTGAGCATCGAGGGCGACACCACCGTGATCGACCTGTCGGGCGAGCTGGACGCCAAGACCGCGCCGGACTTCCACCGGACCATCGAGAAGGCCGCCGGACACGGCACCACCATCGTCGAGATCAGGATGGCCGGCGTCGGCTACATGGCCAGCGCCGGACTGCGCTCCCTGGTCTTCGCCCAACAGAAGATCGCCGACCACGTCACCATCAAGGTGGTCGGCGCCATCGAGCCCGTCTCCCGGACCATCCGGACGGCCGGCCTCGACCGCAGCATCGTCCTCTCCGACGAGTGACGACCGTGAGTGACATGGTCGAACTGGCGAGGACGCCCTCCGTCCTGGAGGTGCCCGCGACGGTGCAGGCACTGGGCGACATCGCCGCGTTCGTCCTGCGGCTGGCCGGACGGGCGGGGCTCGGCAAACGGGCCGCCTACCGGCTCCGGCTGGCCGTGGACGAACTGGCCACGAACATCGTCATGCACGGGTACCGGGGCGGTGACGGACGGATCACCGTCCGCGGCCGCTCCGGCCCGGGCGGGGTGCAGATCACGATCGAGGACTCCGCCCCCGCCTTCGATCCCGTCGCAGGCCGCCTGCCGCCCTGTCCCGGGGTCCCCCCGCAGGACCGGCGGATCGGCGGCCTCGGCATCCACCTCGCCCTGACCAGCGTGGACGAGTTCGCCTATGCGCGCAGGGACGGCCGCAACATCAGCACGCTGACTGTGAAGGCTGAGGGGACGGACCCATGCCCTCCACGACCGTGATCATCCTCGACGCGCATCCGGCACCGCCGCCAGAACTGCTCGACGCTCTGCGGACGATGGACGCCTCCCTCGTCACCCGTACGCTGACGGAGCTGCGCGAAGGCCCGCTGGAGCTGCTGCCCGTCGCGGACGTGCTGCTCGCCCCGGCCGAGTGCGACGGGGAAGCGGTACGGATGGCCGTACGCCGGCTGCGCCGCTGGGCCGGGGCCCCCATCGTGGTCGTCTGGACCGTGACGGAGTTCGCCTCCCTGGAGGAGCACGTCCGGATCGGGCACGACTACCTCGTACCCCCCTTCCTCCCCGCCCTCGTCGGGGCCCGGCTGCACAGCTGCTCGGAGCGCGCCGGACTCGGCCGCACCCTGCGCGAGGCCGACGCCCGTGCCGAACTCATGGGCTACGAGAAGGAACTGGAGATCGGCCGCGAGATCCAGGCGGGCTTCCTGCCCGAATCGCTGCCCGTCCCCGACGGCTGGGAGATCGACGTACGCTTCCGGCCCGCCCGACAGGTCGCCGGCGACTTCTACGACGTCTTCGAGATCTCCCGCGGCCGCCGACTGGCCTTCGTCGTCGCCGACGTCTGCGACAAGGGGGTCGGCGCCGCGCTCTTCATGGCGCTCATCCGCTCCCTGCTCCGCCACACCGCACAGAACAGCGGACTGCAGCACCTGGTCGCCGCCGGCCGGGCCGGCGGCAGCCGGCGGATCCCGGTCGTCGGCGCCACGCCCCTGCTCAACGCGGTCACCGCCACCAACGGCTACCTCACGAGCAACCACCTCCGGCAGGGCTACTTCGCCACCCTGTTCTTCGGGGTGCTGGACCCGCTCACCGGCAGCCTCGTCTACATCAACGGCGGCCACAACCCGCCCCTGCTCCGGCCTGCCGACGGCAGCCCGCCCGCCGCCCTGGACATCACCGGACCGGCCGTCGGGGTCCTGCCCGACTGCGTCTACACCCTCGGCTACGCCCAGCTGGACCCGGGCGACACCCTCTTCGTGTTCACCGACGGCGTGCCCGAGGCCCGCTGTCCGAACGGCAGCTTCCTCGGCGACGAACGGATGCTGGAACTGCTCGCCGGCCCCCTGGCGAGCGGCAAGGACTTGGTCGACCGGATGGACCTGGCGGTGCGCGAGCACACCGGCACCGCCGAGCAGCACGACGACGTCACCATGCTCGCCCTGCACCGGCCACGTACGGCGCGGGGGCCGTACGCGGACGGCCCCCGCCACCGGGTGGTGGCCTAGATGGCCCGCACCATCGTGGTGCACTCGCACCGCGGCGGGACGGGCAAGTCCTCGGTCCTGGCCAACCTCGCGCTGCTCATCGCGGCCGGGGGGCGCCGAGTGGGGGTGGTGGACACCGACATCCAGTCACCCACCCTGGACCTGCTGTTCCGGCTCGGCCCCGGACCCTCCCTGGCCGACTACCTGCTCGGCCGCTGCGAGATCGAGGCCGCCGCCCAGCCGGCCGGCGTGCCCGGGCTGTACGTCGTACCGGCCCGGACCGGGACGGCGGCCCTGCGGGAGCTCATGGCCGGCGGCTACGACGTGGGCCTGCTGCCGGAGGGCTTCGACCGGCTGGCCGAGCACTACGCGCTGGACGTGCTGCTGCTCGACACCCACGCCGGGCTCAACAACGAGTCCGTGACCGCGATGGCGAGCGCCGACGTACTGATGATCATGGCCCGTGCCGACCGGATCGACCTCTCCGGGGTCGAGGAGACCATCGCCCTCGCCGGGCGCCTGGCCTGCCGGCGGACCCTGGTGCTGAGCATGGCGCCCGCGGGCATCGACCGGGACTCGGCCCGGCGGCGCTCGGAGGAGGTCTACGGCGCACCCGTGGCCGGAATCCTTCCCTACTCGCCGGAAATGGCCTCCCTGTACGGGGAGCGCATATTTGCAGAAGCCCATCCCGACCATCCGCTGGTCGGTGAATTCCGCACCATCATCTCGGCGTTGGACGCACGTGACGAAGTATCGCGGGCCTGACGTCACCCCCTTACGCCCCCTGCGGGTGGCGTGTTGAATCGGCAGCGAATCCAGAACAAGGAGAGAATCATGAAGATTCTCGTCGTCATGACGGCCAAGGCGACCCTGCACCTGCTGGACGGCGAACAGCATCCCTCGGGATTCTGGGCAGAGGAATTCGTCGTTCCCTTTTCGCTCTTCAAGGCGGCCGGGCACGACGTGGACGTGGCGACCATCGGGGGCCGCGCGCCCACGGTCGACCTGACGAGCATCGACCCCCAGTTCCTCCAGTGGGTCCGCCCCCAGGGTTCCCCCGACGAGGACGCGGCCAACGCCGCCGAGTACGTCCGGGTCATCGAGAACACCCCCCAGCTGAGAGCTCCCCTGGCCCTGGAGACCCTCACCGAGAAGGACGTCGCCGACTACGACGGCGTCTACGTCAGCGGCGGCCACGGCGCGATCGGCGACCTGCCCAAGTCCGACGAACTCGCCCAGATCCTGCGCTGGATCATCGCCCAGGACAAGCCCCTCGCCACCGTCTGCCACGGCCACACCTCGCTGCTCGCACTGCGCGACGGCGAAGGCCGCTGGCCGTTCGAGGGCTACCGGATGACGGCCTTCTCGCACGACGAGGAACTGGTCACCAACATGGCCGGCCGGCTCCCGCTGATCCTCGAGGTCGAACTCACCCGGCTCGGCGCCCGCTACGAGAAGGCGGACGCGATCTGGGACTCGCACGTGGTCGTCGACCGCAAGCTGACGACCGGCCAGAACCCGTATTCCTCCAAGGCCCTCGCGGAAACGTTCTTGTCGCAGCTCGCGAAGGGCTGACCCCCTGCCCGCCCCGCATCCGACACCGGAAGGCAGCCATGACCAAGCGTGAGCTGAGCGGCCCGCCCCTCGCCAACCCCGGGAAACTGTTCATCGGCGGCAAATGGGTCCCGGCCCAGGACGGCCGGACCGAGCCGGACGTCAGCCCCGTGGACGGACAGGAGATCGTGCCGGTCGCCCAGGCCGCCGCGGCCGACGCGGACGCGGCCGTCGCCGCCGCCCGCACGGCGTACGAAGAAGGTCCGTGGAGCAGACTGTCCGCCCAGGAGCGGGCGCTGCGGCTGAACCGGGTCGGCGAGCTCATCGAGCGCGACCTGGAGGAGATCGCCCTGCTGGAGACCGTGGACATGGGCAAGCCGTTCGCCTTCTCCAGCACGGTCGACGCCCCCATGGCCGCCCAGCTCATGCACTACTACGCGGGGGCCGTGACCCGCGTCGACGGCTCCTCGCGCGCCCCGGCCGGCGGGCAGCTCGCCTACACCCTGCGCGAACCGCTGGGCGTGGTCTGCGCGATCACCCCGTTCAACTTCCCGCTGCTGCTGTCGATGACGAAGATCGCACCGGCGCTGGCGGCGGGCAACACGGTCGTCCACAAGCCCTCCCCGGCCACCCCGCTCACCGCACTGAAGATCGCCGAACTCTTCCAGGAGGCGGAGATCCCCGACGGGGTGCTGAACGTGGTCACCGGCCCCGGCGTGGAACTGGGCGAGACGCTCACCGACCACCCCGGCATCGACAAGATCGCCTTCACCGGCTCCACCGTCGTCGGCCAGTCGATCATCCGCAAGGCGGCCGGCACCCTGAAGAAGGTGACGATGGAGCTCGGCGGCAAGTCCGCCAACATCGTCTTCGCCGACGCCGACCTCGACGCCGCCGAAGAGCTCGCCTTCTTCGGCATCTACTACAACAAGGGCGAGATCTGCACCGCCGGATCCCGGCTGCTGCTCCAGCGCCCCATCCACGACGAGCTGGTCGAACGCCTCGTGCGCCGGGCCGCCGCCCTCAAGCCCGGCGACCCGCGCGACCCGGCCACCCTCTTCGGGCCCCTCGCCCACCGCGCCCAGTTCGACAAGGTCAGCTCCTACATCGAGGTCGGCGAGAAGGAGGGCGCGGTCCTGCGGACCGGCGGCACCGGGTGGACCCCGGAGGGAGCCTCCGCCGAGGGCCTGTACTTCCTGCCGACCGTCTTCACCGGCGTCGACAACGGGATGCGCATCGCCCAGGAGGAGATCTTCGGCCCGGTCCTGTCGATCATCCCCTTCGACACGGAGGAGGACGCCGTACGCATCGCCAACGACAGCGCGTACGGCCTCGCCGCCGGCGTCCACACCAAGGACCTGCGCCGCGCCCACCGCGTCGCCTCGCAGATCAAGGCCGGCACGGTCTGGGTCAACTGCTACAACCAGTACGACCCCGCGGTGCCCTACGGCGGCTACAAGGCCTCCGGATTCGGGCGCGAGTGCGGGCCCGAATCCCTCGAGAGCTACACCCAGACCAAGTCGGTCTGGATCGGCATGGACTGAGCAGGCCGGACCGGAACGAACACCCCATTTTCGAGGAGCGTCAATGCGGACAGGCATCATCGGCACCGGCCGGATCGGCACGGTCCTCGCGAGGATCCTCGTGGCGGCGGGCCACCACGTGGTCCTCGCAGGCGCCCGGGGCCCGCAGACCCTCGGCCCGCTCGTGGCCGAACTGGGAGCGGCGGCCTCGGCGGCGCACCCCGCCGAGGCCGCCTCCCAGGCCGAACTCCTGGTGCTGATGGTGCCCTTCGAGCGCGTCCGCGGACTGCTCCCGCCGCGCGTCGTGCAGGACAAGGTGCTGGTGGACGCGACGAACGCGTTCGGCGGCCCCGGCGCGCCCGCCGACCTCGGCGGGCGCGGCTCCAGCGACCTCGTCGCCGAGTGGTACCCGGACGCCCAGGTCGTGAAATCACTGAACACCATGCATTTCGAAACCCTCGCCGTCGCGGGAACCGCACCCGGAGAGCGCCTGGCGCATTTCACCGCGGGCGACGACGTGAAAGCGAAGGAAATCGTCGCGGGAATCATCACGGATCTCGGATTCGCACCCGTCGACACCGGCCCGCTGCACTCCGGTGGAATTCTCCAGCAACCCGGCGGGCCCCTCTTCAACCGGCCGCTCACGGAAGCGCAGGCGCTGGCATGGATATCACACTGAACGTGAACGGAAGACCCGAGCAGTTCTCGGCACAGCCGAACGAACTGCTCGTCGAACGGCTCCGCGACGGCCTCGGCCTGACCGGCACCAAGGTCGGCTGCGACACCGGCCAGTGCGGCTCCTGCGTGGTCCGCCTCGACGGCCGCTCCGTCAAGAGCTGCCTGGTCCTCACCGCCTCCGCCGCCGGCGCCGAGGTCGCCACCATCGAAGGGGTCACCACCCGGGGCGGGGAACTGTCCGGCCTCCAGGAGGCCCTGCGCCAGGAGCACGGCACCCAGTGCGGCTTCTGCACCCCCGGCATGGTGATGGCCCTCGGCGAACTCGTCGACGCCACCGCCGACGGCCCGGCCCCCACCGAGCCCGAGATCCGCGAGTGGCTCACCGGCAACCTGTGCCGCTGCACCGGCTACCACAGCGTCGTACGGGGGGTGCAGCGCGCCTGCGCCGCCACCCGCGACGAGGTGCCCGCCGGCTCCGCCGCATCCACCGCAGCCGCACCGGAGGTGTGAGGGACATGACCACAGTGACGGGGGAGGCCCCGGCCGACCGGGGCGGAGTGCTCGGCAAGCCGATGGACAGCCGCGAGGACCCGCAGCTGCTGCGCGGCGAGGCCACGTACGTGGCGGACATCGACCTGCCGGGCACCGCGCACATGGCCATCCTGGGCAGCCCGGTCGCCCACGCGAGGATCCTGTCCATCGAGACCAAGGCGGCCGAGCAGCTGCCGGGTGTGCTGAAGGTGGCCACCGCCGCCGACTTCACCGACGTCATGCCGCTGCCCTGCATCTGGATCCCCGGCGGGGTCGAGAGCCACTTCCCGCCGCACCCCTACGGACTTCCGGGCGCCCGCCCGGTGCTGACCGGCGACACCGTCCGCCACGTCGGCGACCCCATCGCCGTGGTCGTCGCCGAGACCCCCCGGCAGGCCGCCGCCGCGCTGGCCGCCATCGCCGTCGAATACGAGCCGCTGCCCGTCGTCACCCGCGCCGACGAGGCCCTCGCCGACGGCGCGCCCCAGCTCCACGAGGCCGTCCCGGGCAACCTCAACGCGTACTGGACCTGCGGCGACAAGGACCGCACCGACGCGGCCATCGCCGCGGCCGAGGTCACCGTCGAGCTCGACCTGGTCAACCAGCGCACCATCAACAGCCCCATCGAGCCGCGCGGCGCGGTCGGCGACTACGACCCGGCCACCGGCGAGTACACCCTCTACGCCTCCACCCAGGGCCCGCACAACCACCGCTTCCTGCTCGCCGCACTGGTCCTCGGCATCCCCTTCAACAAGCTCCGGGTGATCGCCCCGACCGTCGGCGGCAGCTTCGGCACCAAGGGCTACCTGTACCCCGACATGCCCCTGGTCCTGCTGCTCTCCAAGGCGCTCGGCCGACCCGTGAAATGGGTGGACACCCGCACCGGGCTGATGAACTCCACCGTCCAGGGCCGCGACCACCGCCAGCACGTCACCCTCGCCGGCACCCGCGACGGCCGCATCACCGCCGTGCGCTGCACCAGCTACGCCAACCTCGGCGCATACCCCTCGACGATCGGCCCCGGCGTCGCCACCGCCCTCATGGGCCGCTCCATCAGCGGCATGTACGACATCGACGCCGCCTTCTGCGAGGTGTACGCCGCCTTCACCAACACCGTCTCGCTCGGCGCCCAGCGGGGCAGCGGACGCGCCGAGGCCGCCTTCCTCATGGAGCGGCTCGTCGACCGGTACGCCTCCGAGATCGGCATGGACCCGGCGGCGGTGCGGCGCAGGAACCTCGTGCCGAAAGAGAAGTTCCCCTACGACAACGGCCTCGGCTGGACCTACGACTCCGGCGACTACCGGCTGAACTTCGACAAGGCCATCGAGCTGTCCGGCTACGCCGACATGGCCTCCCGCAAGACCGAGGCCCGCACCCGCGGCAAGCGCCTCGGCGTCGGCATCGCCACCTACGTCGCGATCTGCGGCGTCGGCCCCTCCACCCGGATGTCCCAGGAGGGCATGCTCGGCGGCACCTGGGAGAGCGCCAACATCCGCGTCCACCCCACGGGCGAGGTCACCGTCACCGTCGGCTCCGCCTCCACCGGCCAGAGCCACGGAACGGTCTTCGCCCAGGTCGCCGCCGACGAGCTCGGCATCGACCCCGAGACCGTCCAGGTCCACGAGGGCGACACGCAGAAGGCCCCGTACGGGCAGGGCACCTACGGCTCCCGCTCCTACAGCATGGCGGCGCCCGCCGTGGCCCTCACCGCCCGCAAGCTCAAGGCCAAACTGGTCCGGGCCGGCGCCGTCTTCCTGGGCGTGCCCGAGGACAAGGTCGTCTACGAGGGCGGCGCGATCCACGAAGAGGGCAACCCCGAGAACACCAAGACCTTCGCCGAACTGGCGATGGCCATGTGGTACGGCTGGGGGCTGCCCCCGGAGATCGAGCCGGCCCTCGACGAGACCACCCACTTCGACCCGCCGGACTTCAACTACCCCTTCGGCACGCACGTCGCCGTCGTCGAGATCGACGAACTGACCGGCGAGACCGAAGTGGTCGCCTACACCGCCGTCGACGACGCCGGGAACATCGGCAACCCGAAGATCGTCCAGGGGCAGATCGAGGGCAGCATCGTGCACGGCCTCGGCCAGGCCCTCCTGGAAGCGGCCGAATACGACGAGAACGGCCGGCTGGTCAGCGCCGACCTCGGCCACTACGCCCTGCCGCGCGCGGCCGACGTGCCCTTCTTCGCGCTCGACAAGACCGTCACGCCCAGCCCGCACAACCCGCTCGGCGCCAAGGGAGCGGGCGAGATCGCCACCGTCCCGCCCGCCGCCGCCGTCGTCAACGCCGTCGTCGACGCCCTCCGCGACCTGGGCGTCCGGCACATCGACATGCCGCTCACCCCCGAGAAGGTCTGGCGCCGCCTGAGAGGGGAATCCCAGTGATCCTCACCGAGTTCGACTACGCCCGCCCCGCCGGCCTCGACGAGGCGCTGGCCCTGCTGTCCGGGACCCGCGGCGCCCGGGTCCTGGCCGGCGGCCAGAGCCTGCTGCCCGACCTGCGCAGCGGAGCCGACAGCGCCCGCCTGCTCGTCGACATCCGCCAGCTCGCGGACCTGCGCGGCACCGGCCGCACCCCCGACGGCCGGCGCCTGCGCATCGGGGCCCTCACCACGCTCGCCGACCTCGCCGCCGACCCGCTGGTACTCGCCGAAGCACCGGAACTGGCCGCCGCGGCCCGCTCCAACGGCGACCCGCAGGTCCGCAACCTCGGCACCGTCGGCGGCAACCTGGCGGCCGCCGGACGCGCCACCGACCTGCCGGTCGCCGCCATCGCCGCCGACGCCGTCGTCGAACTGGCCGGCCCGGGCGGGCGCACCACCCTCCCGGCCGAGGAGTTCGCCGCCGGCACCGCACCCGCCGGCCAGGTCCTCACCGCGCTGCTCGTACCCGCCGCCGGCCCGGCCGCCGCCTTCGAGAAGTCCGCCGACCGCGCCACCCGCTACCCGGTCTGCGCCGCCGCCGTACGCATCACCCCCGACGGGCCGCGCATCGCCGTCACCGGAGCCACCTCCCGGCCCCTGCGCCTGCGCGGCGTCGAGGACCGGCTGCGCGCGGGCCCGTACAGCACCGAAGCCGTACTCGCCGCCTTCCGGGCCGAACCCCGGGAGCTGTTCGTCCCCGGGCGCGGCACCTCGGCCGAATACCTCGGCCACCTCGCGGGAGTCCTCACCGCCCGAGCGCTGCAGAGGGCCGAGCGGGCCCTCGCCTGACCGACCGACCACATGGCCCGCCCGGGCCCCTCACGGGGGAGTTGAGTGAAGCAGTGGCCGAACCGTCCAGAACGACCGCGGGGTTGACCGTGCCCCCAGCCGCCCACGCGGCCCGTGCGCCCAGCGCCTCCGGCTTCTGGGTGGTGGGCGCCGTCCTCGTCCTGCTGATGCTCTCCTCCTCCGTGCCCTCCGCCCTCTACGTGCTCTACCAGCAGGAGTGGGGCCTGTCCTCCGGCACGATCACGGTGGTCTTCGCCCTCTACGCGGTCACCGTGCTGGCCGGGCTCCTGCTCTTCGGCTCCCTCTCCGACACCGTGGGCCGGCGCCCCGTCCTGGGCGCCGGACTGGTCCTGGCGATCGTCTCGATGGCCCTCTTCGCCGGGGCCCAGGGGCTCGGACTGCTCCTCGCCGCCCGCGCCGTGCAGGGGCTCGCCGTGGGGCTCGCCACCGGCGCGATGGGCGCGGCCCTGCTGGAACTCGGCCCCGCCGCCAAGCCCGCCCTCGGAGCCCAGGTCAACAGCGCCGGACCGACCGTCGGCATCGGGCTCGGCGGGATCGGGGCCGGCCTGCTCGTCCAGTACGCGCCCGCACCGACCGTCCTCAGCTACCTGCTGCTCATCGGGGCCTTCGCCGTCACTCTGGTGGGCGTCGTCCGCATGCGAGAGAGCGCTCCCGGCGCCGGCGGCCGGCTGCGCGTGGTCCCGCACCGGATCCACGTACCGGCGGGCGCCCGGGGCCGCTTCGCCGTCCTCGTCCTGACCATCGTGGCCGTCTGGTCCGTGGGCGGCTTCTACCTCTCCCTCGGCCCGCACCTGGCCCTGTCCCTGCTGCGGTCCACCAACTACCTCGTCGGCGGGGCCACGGTCGCGCTGCTCGCCGGCGCCGCCACCGCCGCCCAGCTGATGCTCGGCCGCACCGCGGCGCTGCGCACCGCCGTGCTCGGGCTGCTCGGCCTGCTCACCGGTCTCGCGCTGGTGCTGCTCGCTCTGGGCCTCGGTTCGGCCCCCGTGTTCCTGGTGGCCACGGCCGTCCTCGGCAGCGGCTGGGGAGCCGCTTTCCTGGGCTCCTTCCGGGCGCTGAGCGGGCTGGCCGACCCGGCCCATCGCGGTGAACTGACCGCCGCCGTATACGTCTTCGCGTACCTCGCGATGAGCGTGCCGGCCGTACTCGCCGGGATGCTCACCAACATCCACGGGCTGCACCGCACCTCGGTCGGCTTCATGGCCGCCGTCGCCGCGGTGTGCGTGGTGGCGCTGCTGGCCACCCTGCGCCTGGCCGCCCGTACCAAGGCCGAGGGGAGCACCGCATGAACCCGCCGGACATGACCGCACCGGAGCTGCGCTCCGCCCTGCGCGGACTGGAGGTCTTCGCGGGGATCACCGAGGACCAGCTGGACTGGCTGGTCTCGGTGTCCCGGCCGCAGGTCCTCTCCGACGGGGAGGTGCTCTTCCGGGACGGCGAGGAGGCCACCGGCTTCCACGTGCTGCTCTCGGGCGGGCTCGTCGTCACCAAGGTCGTCGACGGCCGGGAGGAGGTCCTCACCCGGCACTCCACGCAGGAGGAGAGCGCCGCCGCCGAGGACCACGACGGCAAGCCGTCGGCCGCCCACCGGTTCACCGGTGAACTGCCGCTGCTGACCGACGGGGCGTACGTGGCCACCGCCGCCGCGAGCGGGCCCTCGACCACGGTGGTGGCGTACCCGAAGCCGGTCTTCTTCGAGATGCTCACGCGCTGCCACGGGGTGGCCGCCGTACTGATCCCCGTTCTTGCCTGGCGCATCAAGTCCTCCGAGGTGCAGGCCCGCAAACGGGCCACCGTGGAGGCGCTGGGCACGCTGGCCGCCGGGCTCGCGCACGAGCTGAACAATCCGGCGGCCGCCGTGGCCCGGGCCGCGCAGGAACTGGCCCCCGCCCTGGACCGGCTCACCCGGACCGCCCAGGACTGGGGTGCGGCGGCCACCGCCGCCGAGCGCTCCGTCCTCGACCGGCTCACCGGGGAGCTGGACGCGCTGCCGCCGCCGGCCACCACCGATCCGCTGGCCCAGGCCGACGCCGAGGAGGAGATCGCCGACTGGGCCGAGGGGGCCGGCGCAGAACGCTCCGGTCTGCTCGGCTCGGGCGTCTCCGACCTCGGACTGGAACTGGGCTGGCTCCTGGACCGGGTGGAGGGCGTCGGCAAGGAGTCCCTCGCCCGCGCCCTCGATCACCTGGCGGCGCTGCTGGAGATCCGTTCGCTCGCCGCCGAGCTGCGGGCGGCGGGTCCCAGGATCTCCCAACTCGTCTCCGCCACCCGGGATTACGCCAATCTCGACCGGGCGCCCGAGCAGCGCTTCCCGGTGACCGAGGGACTGGAGAACACGCTGGTCGTGCTGCGTGCCAAGCTCGACGGCATCAGCATCGTGCGTGCGTACGAACCGGACCTGCCCGAACTGACGGGCTATCCGAGCGAGTTGAACCAGGTGTGGACCAACCTGGTAGACAACGCCGTCGAGGCCATGGAGGGCGCCGGCGTACTGACGCTGACCGCCCGGTCCGAGGGCGACTGCATGGTCGTGGAGGTCGCCGACACCGGCCGGGGGATCCCCGCGGAGTCCCTGCCGCGGATCTTCGAACCCTTCTACACGACCAAGGACGTGGGCAAGGGCACGGGCCTGGGGCTGCACCTCAGCTACCGCATCGTGACCCAGCGCCACCGCGGGTCGCTCACCGCCCGCTCGCGTCCCGGCGAGACCCGGATGGTCGTGCGGCTGCCCTTCGCGGGCAGCGCCCAGTCCTGCGTCTCACCTGTGCAAACACCCGATACCGCAGTGGAAACCGCACCTGCCGAGGGCACCTCTCCCCAGTGAAACGGAGTCGACATGGCCACGTACGACATCTCCACGCTGCACCCGGTGTTCGTCCGCCAGATGGAGGCCCTGGCCGCCCTGGACATCGAGGCGGTGATGAAGAACTACACCGACGACGCGGTGCTGTTGCGGTTCGAGGGCGTCTCGGTGGGCATCGAAGCGGTTCGTGAGACGTTCACCGGCTACCTCACCGTCAAGCCCACGCTGGTGGAACTCCAGGAGTACATCGAGACCGAGGACACCATCTTCTACCGGGCGATCATGAACCTGAACGGCGAACCGGAGCACGCGTTCGGGACACTTGTGGTCCGCGATGGCCGAATCTGGCGCCAGACGGCAGGCTTCGGCGGCTGAGACCGGAAATCTGGGTAGCGTGTGCGGGGAGAGCGGATGAACGCGCTCTCCCCGTATGCGCGGCCCGCGGTGCGCGCGTCGGGAAACGGTAAAGGGGAGGTCATGGAAAATGAAACCGGGCGGGTCGAGGCATTCAGTGATGGTGTATTTGCCATCATCATTACGATCCTCGTCCTGGAATTAAAGGTTCCGGAAGAATCCGGGTCGGCCTTCTGGCACGGAGTCCGTGAGCAATGGCCCCATTACGCCGCCTATGTGGTGAGCTTCCTCATCATCGGCGTGATGTGGGTGAACCACCACACCATCTTCAGTCACCTCAAGCGGGTCGACCGCCCGCTGTTGTTCCTGAATCTCATGGTGCTGATGGTGGTATCGGTGATCCCGTACACCACCAACGTCCTCGCCGAGCACCTCACCGAAGGCGGCGACGCCAACCCCGCCGCAGTCCTCTACAGCCTCGTGACCGTGGCCTACGCCTTGGCGTTCCTGCTGTTCTGGTGGTACGTGACCCGGGTCGGGCACCTCTTCCACGAACAGGTGGACAAGGACGGGGCGCGGGCCACCAGGGTGCGCTTCGGCCTCGGTGCCATCGCCTACCCCTGCACGGTGCTCCTGGCCTTCTTCTCCGCACCGCTCACGCTTGTCGCACACTTCCTGATCGCGATCTACTATGCGGCGAACCAGATCCCCATCCCCCTCGTGGTAGAGGAAGAGCGGCTCCAATCTGCCAGCGACCTCAGGAAGTAGCCGCAGGGGCCTACGGCCGTTCTCCGCGGTCAAGTAGGGTATTGGATCTAGCTGGTCGCGGGGGAGGCCCAGATGGCTCGCGCAGTCCTGCCGGAGGATTCCGTCGAGGAAGTCTCCGAATTGATCGATGTCATGATCTCTCTTCTCTTTGAGTCCTTACCCCGGCGGGACCAGCGAAACTGGGCCCGCGTTTATCTGAACGGCCTCGTGCGGACCAACGGGAAGAAAACAATCCGTAACATCGCCGGAACCGGAGCGAGTTCCGTCGAGCAGAGCCTGCAGCAGTTCATCAGCAAGTCCCCCTGGGACTGGACGCCTGTACGGCGCTCCCTCGCCCAGCACCTCGAACGCACCGCACAGCGCCCGCTGGCCTGGGTGCTCCAGCCCATGGTCATAGAGAAGGCGGGCGACCGCTCGGTCGGCGTCGGCCGGCAGTTCGTCCCCCAGCTCGGCCGCACCGCCAACTGCCAGCAGGCCGGCGGCATCTGGCTCGCCTCCAGCGAAGCCAGCTTCCCCGTCGAATGGACCCTCACCCTCCCCGGGCCCTGGACCAGCGAACTCATGCGCCGCCGACGGGCCGGCATCCCGGACACCGCACGCTCCCTCACCCCCGCCCAGGACGCCGTACACGCCGTCCAGCGGATGGCCGCCACCTGGCAACTCCAGCGCCGGCCCGTGGTCATGGAGGTCGCCAACTGCGACCTGCCCCAGAGCATCGACTCGTTCGCCCTCCAGGACATCCCCTTCGTCTTCAAGGTCGACGGCTCGCTGCCCGTCTCCTTCGGCGGGGCGGGCCGGCACAAACCCGGCCCGCACACCGCACCCGCCCGCGAACTGATCGACTCCCTGCGCTCCCAGCGCCGCGTCGTCGAATGGACCCGGCACGGCCGCGCCGAAGGAGCGGTGACCCTGCTGACCTCCGCCCCGATCTTCGCGACCCCCTGCGAGGACCGCCCCGCGCCCGCCGCACCCACCCCGCTGCTGCTCGTCGGGGCCTGGACCGAAACGGCACTGCTCCCCTCCGAGTTCTGGATCACCAACATCGGGGACCGGCCGCTCGCCCAGCTCTTCCTGCTCGCCAAACTCACCGACCGGGTCGCCCTGGACTTCGCCGAGACCTGCGAACCGGTCGGCATCCGCGACTTCGAGGGCCGCTCCTTCCGCGGCTGGCACCACCACGCCACCCTGGCGAGCGTCGCCCACGCCGCGAAACTGCTCGGCGCCCGCCCGCCCGCACGCGACCACTACCCCGGCCCCGCGCGCCCCGCACCCCTCACCCGGCCGGCCACCGCCCTGTCCCTGCCCGCCACAGCCCGCCCGGCCACCCCGGCCGTGCTGCCGCCGCACCCGCACCTGCCCGGACAGACCCCGCGCCGCGAATACATCCGCTGATGCTCGACATCGCCGAGGAGCTACGCGCGTGGTGCGCCGCGCGCCGGGAATTCGCACTGGCCACCGTGGTCGCCGTCAGCGGCAGCGCACCGCGCGGCCCCGGTGCCTCGCTCGCCGTCGACGACCGGGGCACCGCGCTCGGCTCCGTATCCGGAGGCTGCGTGGAATCCGCCGTGCACGAGCTCTGCCTCGACGCGCTCGCCTCCGGCGAGGGCGGCCTGCACCGCTTCGGCTACAGCGACGACGACGCCTTCGCCGTCGGCCTGACCTGCGGCGGAGTCCTCGATGTCCTGGTCACCCCGGTGCGCGGCCGCGATCCGGTGCGGCCCGTCCTCGGCTCGGTCCTCGACGCCGCCGCGGACGGCACCCGGGCCGCGCTGGCCCGCGTGGTGTCCGGCCCGCCGCGCCAGCTCGGCCGGGCGCTCGCCGTCCACGCCGACGGCTCCTACGAGGGCGGACTCGCCGGCGGCACCGCCCTCGACCGGGCCGCCGCCGACCGGGCCCGCGCCCTGCTGCTCGCAGGGCGCACCGGCACCACCGAACTCCGCACGGCCGGGGGGCTGTGCGGGGAGCCCCTGACGCTGCTCGTCGAGTCCGCCGCCGAACCGCCCCGACTGCTCGTCTACGGGGCGATCGACTTCGCCGCCGCCCTGGCCCGGATCGGCGCCTTCCTCGGCCACCGGGTCACGGTGTGCGACGCCCGGCCCGTCTTCGCCACCCCGGCCCGTTTCCCCGACGCCGACGAGGTGGTCGTCGACTGGCCGCACCGCCATCTGGCCGCGCAGTGGGAGGCGGGCCGACTGGACCCCCGTACCGCCGTCTGCGTCCTCACCCACGACGCGAAATTCGACGTACCGCTGCTGGAGCTGGCCCTGCGGCTGCCGCTGGGCTACGTGGGCGCCATGGGATCACGGCGCACCCACGCGGAACGCGAGAGACGGCTGCGCGAGGAAGGGGTGACGGACTCAGCTCTGGCCCGCCTGCGCTCGCCCATCGGCCTCGACCTCGGCGGCGCCACCCCCGAGGAGACCGCCCTGGCCATCGCCGCCGAGTTCACGGCCTTCCGGCACGGCGGATCGGCGCTCCCGCTCACCGGCGGCGCCGCCCCCGTCCACCGAAGACCGGCGCCCGCAGCGCTCCGCTCCGCCGCTCTCAGGACGCCCCGCCCCTGACGTGCTCCACGACGCGGTGGAACTCGGCGCTGGGGGAGAAATCGACGTACTCGGTGTCGGCGAGCGCCACGGGGATGTGCCCCGGACCCCAGTAGAAGGCCTGCCCCTCCTCGTACACCTGCTCCCCGTCCGCGGTCCGCATCAGCAGCCTGCCCTTGAGGAGGTAGCCCCAGTGCGGGCACGGGCACATGTCGTCGGGAAGCCCCTTGAGCGCCTCCGTGAAATCGGTGCCCTTCGGAAGGCGGAAGAACCCCACGCTGAGGTCGCCGCCGATCTCCTGCACGCGCACCTCCAGCCCGCCGCCCTCCACCGCGATGGGTGCCTCGTTCCGCGTCGTCGCCGCCATGGATCCTCCAACGCTGCTCGGCCCGGACACGCCGGGACTCGTCCGGACCCTTCCACTGTGACCCCGACCGCTGCCTCCTGCCCCTGCGGGAACGGACCGCAGCGCTCCGTGGGACCGAGGTCCCGTAGGAAGCCACCACCCGGCCCGGAATGCCTTGGACGATCGGCCCGGGCGGTGTGAACGCCAGGTCGTGGGAGAATGAAGTACGTGCGTTTCCTCGGCTGCACCCTGTCGAGGCACCTCCGATTGACTGGGATGTTCAGCACGTGCGTTTCCTCAATGACCTGAAGCCGCCGTACGACCTGACGTACGACGATGTGTTCATGGTGCCGAGCCGCTCCGCGGTCGGTTCCCGCCAGGGCGTCGACCTCTCCTCGCCCGACGGGACCGGCACCACCATTCCCCTGGTCGTGGCGAACATGACCGCGATCGCCGGCCGCCGGATGGCCGAGACCGTCGCCCGCCGCGGCGGCATCGTCGTCATCCCCCAGGACATTCCGATCGAGGTCGTCACCGACGTCATCTCCTGGGTGAAGACCCGCCACCTCGTGCTCGACACCCCGATCACGCTGGCGCCCACCCAGACCGTCGCGGACGCACTGTCCCTGCTGCCCAAGCGCGCCCACGGCGCCGGCGTGGTCGTCGACGGCGAGGGCCGCCCCGTCGGCGTCGTCACCGAGCACGACCTGACCGGCGTCGACCGCTTCACCCAGCTCTCCGAGGTCATGTCGAAGGAGCTGCTGCTCATCGACGCCGACATCGACCCCCGCGAGGCCTTCAACAAGCTCGACGCCGGCCACCGCAAGCTCGCCCCGGCCGTCGACAAGGACGGCAGGCTCGTCGGCATCCTCACCCGCAAGGGCGCCCTGCGCGCGACCCTGTACACCCCGGCCACCGACGCGAACGGCAAGCTGCGCATCGCGGCCGCCGTCGGCATCAACGGCGACTTCGTGGCCAAGGCCAAGCAGCTCCTCGACGCGGGCGTGGACACGCTCGTCATCGACACGGCGCACGGCCACCAGGAATCGATGATCAGCGCGATCAAGGCCGTCCGCGCCCTGGACCCGCAGGTCCCGATCGTGGCTGGCAACATCGTCGCCGCCGAGGGCGTCAAGGACCTCATCGACGCCGGCGCGGACATCATCAAGGTCGGTGTGGGCCCCGGCGCCATGTGCACCACCCGCATGATGACCGGCGTGGGCCGCCCGCAGTTCTCCGCGGTGCTGGAGTGCGCGGCCGAGGCCAAGAAGTACGGCAAGCACGTCTGGGCCGACGGCGGCGTCCGCCACCCGCGCGACGTGGCGATGGCGCTGGCCGCCGGCGCCTCCAACGTCATGATCGGCTCCTGGTTCGCCGGCACGTACGAGTCCCCGGGCGACCTCCAGCAGTCCGCCGAGGGCCGCCTCTACAAGGAGTCCTTCGGCATGGCCTCCGCCCGCGCGGTGCAGAACCGCACGAGCGAGGAGTCGGCCTACGACCGCGCCCGCAAGGGCCTGTTCGAGGAGGGCATCTCAACCTCGCGCATGTTCCTCGACCCGGCCCGCCCGGGCGTCGAGGACCTGATCGACTCGATCATCGCGGGTGTCCGCTCCTCCTGCACCTACGCCGGTGCCGGCTCCCTCGCGGAGTTCGAGGAGAAGGCCGTGATCGGTATCCAGTCCGCCGCCGGCTACGCCGAGGGCAAGCCGCTGCACGCCAGCTGGAGCTAGGCCCCGTCCCGCGGCCCCCGGTCCCGTCCACCACGGACGGCACCGGGGGCCGCGGGCGTTCAGGAACGGGGCGGCGGGACCTGCCCCGACGGCGAACTGTGGACACCCGCCCGGTACTTGGGGATCCGCACGGTCACCTTCATGCCGGCGCCGACCCCCGTCTCCATCACCGGGCCGTACGCGTCCCCGTACACCTGCCGGATCCGCTCGTCGACATTGGGCAGCCCCACCCCCGACGAGGACCCCGTGCGCTCCCCGGCCAGGATCCGGCGCAGCACGGCCGGATCCATCCCCACCCCGTTGTCCTCGACGGTGATCACCGCGTCGGGGCCCGCGTCCTGCGCCGTGATCGTGATCCGGCACTCCCCGGTGGAGTCCTCCAGCCCGTGCTTGACGGCGTTCTCCACCAGCGGCTGCAGACACAGGAACGGCAGCGCCACCGGCAGCACCTCCGGCGCCACCTGCAACGTCACCTTCAGCCGGTCACCGAACCGGGCCCCGGCCAGCGCCAGATACTGCTGGATGGAACGCAACTCCTCGGCCAGCGTGGTGAAATCCCCGTGCCGCCGGAAGGAGTACCGCGTGAAGTCCGCGAACTCCAGCAGCAGTTCCCTCGCCCGCTCCGGATCGGTCCGCACGAACGAGGCGATCGCCGCCAGCGAGTTGAAGATGAAGTGCGGGGAGATCTGCGCCCGCAGCGCCTTGATCTCCGCCTCCATCAGCCGGGTCCGCGAACGGTCCAGCTCGGACAGCTCCAGCTGCACCGACACCCACCGCGCCACCTCCGTCGCCGCGCGCACCAGCACCGCCGACTCCCGGGACCCGTACGCCACCAGCGCCCCCAGCACACCGTCCTCGCCGGTCAGCGGCGCGAACACCGCCCACTTCAGTGGACAGTCGGGCCGCTGGCACTCGGTCCGCACGCTCTGGCTGCGCCCCGACTCCAGCAGCACCGCCACCCGGGCCATCGCCCGCCGCTGGTGGTGGTCGGCGCCCGGACCGTCCCACGCCAGCACCGCCTCCCGGTCCGTCAGGCACAGCGCCTCCGTCCCCAGCAGCGACCGCAGCCGCCGGGCCGCCTTGCGGGCCGCGTCCTCGGTCAGCCCGGCGCGCAGCGGGGGAGCGGCCAGCGAAGCCGTGTGCAGCGTGTGGAAGGTGGCCCGCTCCACCGGAGTGCCCAGGTCCAGACCCGCCAGGCGTTCCCCGCGGCGCGCGTGCCAGCGTCCCGCCGCCCAGCCGACGCCCAGCATCACGGCCGCAGCCGCCACCGCCAGCACGACACACAGCGCCTGGCCGGCCCCGGTCACCGCCGGCCCCCCGCCCGGTCCCCGGCCACGACCTCCGGCAGGTGCAGCCGGGCCAGGGTGGCCGCCGTCCCCGCCGGGATCCGGGACCGGGTGGCCAGCGACACCACCACCATCGTCAGGAAGCCGAGCGGCACCGACCAGGCCGCCGGCCAGGCCAGCATCGTGTGGATCCAGCCCTCCGGAGCCAGCCCGGCCCGCGTCGCCAGCACCGCGCTCAGCGCCGCCCCGCCGCCGGTGACCAGCCCGGCCACCGCACCCGGCGGAGTCAGCCCGCGCCACCAGATGCCCAGTACCAGCAGCGGGCAGAACGACGACGCCGACACGGCGAACGCCAGCCCCACCGCATCCGCCACCGGCACCTCCGCGACCGCCACACTCCCGCCCAGTGGCACCAGGATCGCCACCAGCGCCGCCCAGCGGAAACTGCGCGCCCCGCACTTCGGCAGCACGTCCTGGTGCAGCACCCCGGCCACCGCCATGGTCAGCCCCGAGGCCGTCGACAGGAACGCCGCGAAGGCACCCCCGGCCAGCAGCGCCCCCAGCAGCTCGCCCAGCACCCCGCCGAGCATCCGCTCGGGCAGCACCAGCACCGCCGCGTCCGCATCGCCCGTCAGCACCAGCTCGGGGGCGTAGATCCGGCCCAGCGCCCCGTACACCGGCGGCAGCAGGTAGAAGGCGCCGACCAGACCCAGCACCGCCAGCGTGGTGCGCCGCGCCGCCCGCCCGTTGGGGCTCGTGTAGAACCGCACCGCCACGTGCGGCAGCCCCATCGTCCCCAGGAACGTCGCCAGGATCAGCCCGTAGGTGGCGTACAGCCGGTACTCCCGCAGTTCCCCGGACGGCGGTTCCGACCACGTGCCCACCCCCGCCCCCGGCTCCGCCCGGGCATCCGGGACCGGCGTGCCCGGGGCGAACTCCAGCCGCGCGTGGGCCCGTACGGAATGCTCACCGGCGGCCAGCACCAGCGGCACCGACACGTGCGTGCGCCCGTCCACCTGACCGGTCACCGTCACCGCGAGCGGCTCCTCCACCGACAGCCGCACGTCCTGCGCGAGCGTCACCGACGTGGCCTGCCGGAAGACCGCCGGCGCGTCGAAGACGGCCCGCGGAGCGCCGTCCCCGGCCCACGCGCCGATCAGGAAGAACGCCGGGACCAGCAGGGCAGTGAGCTTGAGCCAGTACTGGAAGGCCTGCACGAAGGTGATGCTGCGCATCCCCCCGGCGGCCACGGCCACGCTCACCACACAGGCCACGACCAGCCCGCCGACCCAGTGCGGGGCCCCCGTGAGGATCTCCAGGGTCAGCCCGGCCCCCTGCAGCTGCGGCAGCAGGTACAGCCAGCCGACCCCGACCACGAACAGCACCGCGATCCGGCGCACCGCCCGGGACTCCAGCCGCCCCTCCGCGAAGTCGGGCAGCGTGTACGCGCCGGAGCGCCGCAGCGGGGCCGCCACCAGGGCCAGCAGCACCACGTACCCGGCGGTGTAGCCCACCGGGTACCAGAGCATCCCGGGCCCCTGGAGCAGCACCAGCCCGGCCACCCCGAGGAAGGACGCCGCGGAGAGGTACTCCCCGCTGATGGCCGCCGCGTTCAGCCGCGGCCCCACCGTGCGCGAGGCCACGTAGAAGTCGGAGGTGGTCCGCGATATCCGCAGGCCCAGCGCGCCGAGCAGCAGCGTGACCAGGACGACGACGGCGACCGCGGTCAGCGCGTACGTCTGGTTCACCAGGGCGGTCCTTCGGACGGGGAGCGGGGTGACCGGAGTCTACGCACGCCCCTGACCGGGCGACAGGCACGATTCGGACCCCGGGCGTCCGCCGCTTTCAGACGGCCGGGTCCCGGTGCTCGGCGCAGTCGCGCAGGGCGATCTCCAGCTCCACGTACGACTCCTCCGCACGCCGGAAGGCCAGCGTCAGCGCCGCCTCCGCGCGCGGCGGGACCTGATCGCGGACGCCCTCGCCGGCCTCGTACAGGATGTCCGCCCAGCGGGCGGCAGCACTGCGCAGCAGGGCGAGCAGCGCCTCGGCCTCGGCGGGCCCCGCCGGGCGCCTGCGCGGCAGGCCGCTCAGGGCGTCGACCAGCGCCTGGACCTCGGACATCTCGCTCCTCCCGCGCCGGGAAGATCCACGATACGCAGCGGCGACGGCCTCGGCGGGCCGTTCGCAGGCCGGTGCGGCAGGCGGCCCCCGTGGGTCGCCGTACGCCCCTCCCGGTGCGGTGAACGGCATCCGGGTGCGCCCGGCGGTCGTCGTAGGCCGGGCCCGGCCGGGCCCTCCCGGCGACCGGTTTCAGCCGGTCGCGTGCCGCATCAGGAGGTCGCGCAGCTCCCGCGCATGCCTGCGGCTCACCTGGAGTTCCGCCGGGCCGACCCGGACCGTGGTGGTGCCCGAGTCCATCCGGAGCTCGTCGATCCGGGCCAGCGCCACCAGATGGCGGCGGTGGATCCGCACGAACCCGCGCGCCGCCCACCGCTCCTCCAGCGTGGACAGCGGGATCCGCACCAGGTGGCTGCCCTCGTCGGTGTGCAGGCGGGCGTAGTCGCCCTGCGCCTCGACGTAGGCGATGTCGGCGATCGCCACGAACCGGGTGACACCGCCCAGTTCGACCGCGATCTGCTCCGTGCCGCGGTCGGCGACGGCGGCCTCCGGGGCCGGGCGGGGCGCCGGGACCCCCGCCGGCGGGCCCGACCGCGCCGCGCCGGCCGCCGGAACCTCCGCGGCCCGGCCCAGCTGCGCGCAGGCCCGCCGGACGGCCTCGGCCAGCCGCTCCGGGCGCACCGGCTTGAGCACGTAGTCCACGGCCTTCAGGTCGAAGGCCTGCACGGCGAAGCCCTCGTGGGCGGTGACGAACACGATCAGCGGCGGCTGCGCGAACCCGGCCAGCAGCCGGGCGATGTCCAGCCCGGTCAGACCGGCCATATGGATGTCGAGGAAGACCACGTCGATGCCGTCGGGCCCGTCCGGACCCGACTCCAGCGCCCGGGTGACCCGGCGCAGGGCCTCGGTGGCGTCCGAGGCGCCCTCCGCGCTGTGCACGCGGGGGTCCGAGCGCAGCAGGTAGAGGAGTTCCTCCAGGAGCGGCTTCTCGTCGTCGACAGCGAGCACTCGCAGCATGCGGCCGAGTCTATGGCGTGTCCGGCGCGCTCCGGAGGGCCACCGCAGTGCGCGGCCCCTGCCCGGGGGGAGGTGGGGCAGGGGCCGCGCGGACCGTGGTGGGGGGTCGGGGGTCGGGGGACCGGGCCGGCTACTGGACGGTGATCAGCTTGCCGTCGGGGGAGACGGCGTACCAGGTGCCGCCCACGCCCTGCCCGTTGGTGTCACCGGGCTTCTTGTCGCCCGAGAAGGTGTAGACGGGCCAGCAGTCGACGGTCTGCTGCTTCTTGCCGTCGGGGCGGTCCATGACCCGGTAGTTCTTCTCCGTGATGCCCTTGGCGTTGGCCTTGTCCACCGGGGGCACGACCGGCCACTTGGCCAGGCAGTCGCCGACGCAGTTGGAGACCATCGGCCAGGCGGTGTCCTTCTTGAAGCGGTAGACCGTCATCCCCTTGCCGTCGACGATGTGCTCGCCCAGCTTCGGGTCCTTCGCCACCGACAGGCCGGGAGCCGCCTCGGCCGCCCCGGCGGGGGCCCCCTCTGCGGGGGCGGCGGGGGCGGGGGCGGCCTCTGCGGGGGCGCCCTCGGCCGGGGCCGCCTTCGCCGCCTTCTTGCCGTCCGGGCCGAACGCGAACCACACCCCGCCGACGCCCTGTCCGTTGACGTCGCCCGGCTTGGCGTCCTTGTTGAACCGGTACGCGGGCCAGCCGGCCACCGTCAGCTGCTTCGTGCCGTCGCTGCGCACCACCTCGCCGAGCAGCGACGGGTCCATGCCCGACGCGGCGGTGACGTCACCGGCGGCGACCACCGGCCAGGTCTTCGCGCAGTCCCCCTCGCAGTTCGACTTCGGGGGCTTCGCGGTGTCCTTGTCGAAGCGGTAGAGGGTCAGGCCCGCGCTGTCGGTGAGGACGGAGCCGAGCTGCTCGGTGACGGATGCCGCCAGCTGGCCGCCGGGCTGGTTGCCCGGGCCGGCCGCCGCCGGGGCGGCCTCGGCCGCGGCTCCGGCGGGCTGCGTCGAGTCGGAGGCCTTGTAGTCCGAGGGGCCGCAGGCGCTGGCCGCCAGGACGACGGCTACGGCGGCCGCGGCGAAGGTGGTTGCGCGCTTCATGCCCATGTTGATCTCTCCCACGTCGTGTCTGTCTGTGCCGTCGCCCCCAGCGGCGGCAACTGTGCACAGGACACGCCCTGGTGGGCGGGATCTGTTCACCGGGCGCGGTGTGGGCTGTTTCACTCACCCCGTGCCGAACCCGGTGCGCCGCAGGGCCGTGGCCACAGCGAGGCCGAGCACCTGGTGTCCGGAGTCGTTGGGGTGCAGCCCGTCCGCGAGGTGCTCGGGTCCGAGCAGGTCACGGCCCGGGAGGACGGCGAGGCGGTCGTCGCCGGCGGCTATCCGGTCCCGGGTGGCGCGCTCCATCGCGTCGCGCAGCGCGCCCAGGGTGGCGCCGAGCTTGTTCGGGGTGCGTTCGGCGTCGGGCCGCAGCACGGGGGAGACCAGCAGCAGAGGGGTCCGCGGGTGCCCCTGGCGGACCAGTTCGAGGAAGGCGCGCGTGGTCTCGTACAGCAGCGGCGCCGAAAAGGGCACCCGGGACCAGCAGTTGGTGCCGAAGGCGAGGGTCAGGACGTCCGCCGGCAGGCCCGCGAGCTGTTCGGCGGTGGCCAGTTCACCACGTGCGGCGCCCGCGTAGCCGAGGTTGACGGTGTCCCAGCCGAGGGCCCGGCCGGCGACGGCGGGCCAGCCGTGGGCGGGACGGGTGGACCACCAGCCCTCCGTGATGGAGTCGCCGTGCACCACCCAGCGCGGCGCCGGCGGTGCGGGGGTGAGGGCGCCGCCGATCCCGCGCAGGCCGAGGACGAGGGGCGACTGGTTCTCGGGCGGGTGGATGGTGAAGGGGCCGTGGAAGGGGCCGTCGCCGGCTCCGAGCCCGATGCGGACGACGGCCTCCGCGGCCGGTTCGGTGAACACCTCGTTGACCACTCCATGGCGGTCCCACAGGGCGAAGCCGTGCGCGAGGTCGCGCAGGGCGTCCGTGGGGCCGGGCACGGTGGCCCGGTAGCGGATCTCGACGGCCGTCGCGGTCTCGGTGCTGAACTCCAGCCGGACCCCGATGGGCAGGGTGGCCCGCTCGCCGGTGTCCCAGGGCAGCCGCATCGTGTCGGCGGGGTCGGCGCGCACGGGGCGGCCCTCGTCCAGCCAGGCGACCCCGCGCAGGAAGGGCTGCGGATCCTGCCACCCGCCGGGCACCTCGATCCACCCCTCGCCCCGTCGCTGTTCCGGCCACGGCGCCTGTCCCCACCGGCCGGTCCGCTCCTGCCACGGCCCGGGGCGGCCCTCGTCGTGCACCGGTGCGCTCATCCTTCGCCTCCGATCGTCGGATACGGGAACTGCCTGGCGGCCCCGCCGTCGCCCACGAGCGTGTGCTCCGTCACGTACGGGGACGTCGGCGGGGCGGGGGAGTGCGGGCGGCCGGCCAGGGGTCCGGGCGACGCCGGGGCCATCGCGTTCACCCGTACCCCGCGGCGTTCGCCCGTACCCCGCACGGGCCCGGTTCCACCGCGGAGGTCCGGATCCATGGCGGCACGCTGCGGCAGATCTGACGAAGTGTCAATAAACGCGGTCTTGGGCGGGCTGCGCAGCGATCGATCATCCATACGCAACAAACGACTGTCAGTGACCGATCCGCGCAATGATCGTGCGCCAATGTGCAAGGATGGTCCATTACGGGCGGTATCACTCAGCTCGTAGGCTCACTCGCTGTACGTGGAGTGGCGCGGATCGCCTGCTCGGCGGTCCCCCATGTCAGGCCCTTCCCCCGTCGGGCCCTGTCCTGCTCCGGACCGTCGCGGTCGACGCCTCATCCCCGACCTCTGTCGATCCGCAGTGACAAGGAGTCCCCTCGTGCTCGACCACGGCCAGGCGCCGCCGCTCGCCTCCGAGCCCCGTAGGCCCGCCAACCCGCTGCTCCGCCGCAAGCCGGTCGAGCAGCTGGTCGCCGAAGGCGGCCAGGGTGAGGGCGGCGCGCTCAAGCGTTCGCTCACCATGTGGCAGCTGACCATGATCAGCATCGGCGCGACCCTGGGCACCGGCATCTTCGTCGTCCTCGGCGAAGCCACCCCGGTCGCCGGCCCGGCCGTCTTCATCGCCTTCATCGTCGCGGGCCTGACCGCGCTGTTCTCGGCGCTCTCCTACGCCGAGCTCGCGGGCTCCATCCCCGTCTCGGGCTCCTCGTACTCCTACGCCTACGCCACCATGGGCGAGCTCATAGCCTGGGTCTGCGGCTGGTGCCTGGTCCTGGAGTACGGCGTCTCCGTCGCGGCCGTCGCCGTCGGCTGGGGCCAGTACCTCAACGAGCTCCTCGACGGCACGCTCGGCCTCACCATCCCCGAGGGCTTCTCCGCCCCGCTGGGCGAGGGCGGCTACATCAACCTCCCCGCCCTCGTCGTGGTGCTCCTGTGCATGGTCTTCCTGCTCCGCGGAGCCAAGGAGAGCGCCCGGATCAACACGATCATGGTCGCCGTCAAGATCGTGACGCTGGTGCTCTTCATCGTCATCGGCTTCATGGGCATCAAGGCCGGCAACTACACCCCGCTGGCCCCGCTCGGCATCACCGCCATCAGCACCGCCGCCTCCATGCTCTTCTTCTCGTACATCGGCTTCGACGCGGCCTCCACCGCCGGTGAGGAAGCCAAGAACCCGAAGAAGGACCTGCCGCGCGCGATCATGCTGTCGCTGGTGATCGTCACCGCGATCTACTGCCTCGTCGCCCTGGTCGCCGTCGGCGCCATGCCGTGGCAGGAGTTCGAGGGCAGCGAGGCCGCCCTGGCCCAGATCATGGAGAACGTCACCGGCCACTCCTTCTGGAGCGTCATCCTGGCCGCCGGCGCTGTCGTCGCCATCGCCAGCGTCGTCTTCGCCGTCCTCTACGGCCAGACCCGCATCCTCTTCGCCATGTCCCGCGACGGCCTGATGCCGAAGGCCTTCGCCAAGGTCGACGAGAAGACCGGCACCCCGAAGATCAACACGATCATCGTCTGCCTCTTCTGCGGACTGCTCGCCGCGTTCATCCCGCTGGGTGAACTGGCCAACGCCACCAGCATCGGCACGCTCTTCGCCTTCGGCCTCGTCAACGTGGCCGTCGTCATCCTGCGCTACACCCGCCCCGAGATGAACCGCACCTTCCGGGTCGCCCTCTTCCCGGTCACCCCGATCCTGGGCTTCCTCTTCTGCGCGTACCTCATGATCGAGCTGCCGATGGCCACGTGGCTGTGCTTCGGTGGCTGGATGGCGGTCGGGCTCGTGATCTACTTCTTCTACGGCATGCGCCGCTCCAGCCTGGCCACTGTGGCCGACGTGGCCGACCCGGCCGCGGAGGTCGCTGAACAGAAGTGATTCACCCCCCGTGCGACTGAACGATCTCGACGAACGCATCGTGCACGCCCTCGCCGAGGACGCCCGCCGCTCCTACGCGGACATCGGCTCCGAGGTCGGGCTCTCCGCACCCGCCGTCAAGCGGCGCGTGGACCGGCTGCGCGCCGAAGGCGCCATCACCGGCTTCACCGTCCGCGTCGACCCGGCCGCCATGGGCTGGGAGACCGAGGGCTTCATCGAGATCTACTGTCGCCACAACACCTCGCCGGACGACATCCGGCGAGGACTGGAGCGATACCCCGAGGTGGTGTCCGCGTCGACCGTCACCGGCGACGCGGACGCCCTCGTCCAGATCTTCGCCTCCGACATGCGCCACTTCGAGCGGGTCCTGGAACGCATCGCGGGCGAGCCCTTCGTCGAACGCACGAAGTCCGTCCTCGTCCTCTCCCCGCTCCTGCGCCGCTTCACCTCGGGCGCCCCGGCGTAACCCCCGGCGCACGGCCGGGTCCCACGCCGGGTTTCCGGCGTCAGGCGTGCTGCGGCGCCTCGTCCTTCAACATGCCGCGCAGCGAGCCCCGGAACTCCGGAGTGTCCTCGTGGCCGTGCACGGCGGCGGCGTGCTGGGCGGCCGCTGCGACGACCTCTTCCTCCTCGCCAGAGATCGCGAGGGTGCAGTTCATCTCGCTGGGGTAGTCCCTGCAGTCCATGACCTTGCGCATGACAAGCCTTCCGGGACGGGTGTCCGCCGACGCCGACGCCGGACGGAGCACCTCCCACGATCCTCTTTTCGGGGGCAGGGCGAAACCCGGGCCGGAGCGCGCGCCGCCGCCTCCCGCAGCCCGACCGGAAAACCGGATGCCCGGAACACCCCTGCCGTGGACAGTGTCCGGGTGAACCGAGAAACGATCTCCCACCTGGCCCACACCCACCACCCCGTCGCGGCCCCGCTGAGCGACGCCGCCGTGGCCCGGCTCCTGGACCGCGCACTGCCCCGCGGCACCGAACGCGTCCTCGACCTCGGCTGCGGCCCCGGCGAATGGCTGCTGCGAGCCCTGCACGACCGCCCCGGCGTGCACGCCGTCGGCGTCGACACCTCCCGCACCGCCCTCGACCGGGCCGCGGGCGCCGCACAGGCGCTCGGCGTCGCCGACCGGCTGTCCCTCCACCAGAAGCCCGCCGCGGACCACACCGACCCGCACCCCTACGACCTCGTCCTCAGCATCGGCGCCAGCCACGCCTTCGGCGGGCTCCTGCCCACCCTCGACGCGGCCCGCGCCCACCTCGCCCCCGGCGGCCACGTCCTCGTGGGAGACGGCTACTGGGAGCACCCGCCCACCCCCGGCGACCGTGAGGACTTCGGCCCCCTCGCCGACCTGCCCACCACCGTCGACCAGGTCACAGCGGCCGGCTGGACCCCGGTGTACGGTCACCTCAGCACCCGCGAGGAACGAGACGACTACGAGTGGTCCTGGACCGGCTCGCTGGCCGCCTGGGCCCTCGACCACCCCGACCACCCGGACAGCGCCGAAGCACTCGACGCAGCGAACGGCCACCGCACCGAATGGCTCCGCGGATACCGCGCCACCTGGGGTTTCGCCACCTTCCTGCTGCGCCGGACCGCCGACTGAGCGACCTCCCGGGCGTGGGCGCGCAACGAATCGCCGCCAGGGCCCCGTAACGCGCAACGAATCGCACACCAGCGCGCAACATCGGCGCCTTGTTGCGTCGGGAGGGCGAAACGTACCGTTCATAGGACCGCACACACCCCTCCTGCCACAGAGGTATGCCCATGCCCCCGCTGCGCACCGCCCTCCTCCAGAGCTCCGGAGTCCTCGGCGACGTCGCCGAGAACCTCAAGGCGCTCGACGAGGCCGCCGAGCGCGCCGCACAGGCGGGGGCCGGGCTGCTGGTCACCTCCGAGATGTTCCTGACCGGCTACGCGCTCGACCTCGAGGATGTCCCCGGCCTCGCCGAGGCGAGCGACGGCGACTCCGCCCGGGCCATCGGCGAGATCGCCCGCCGCCACGGACTCGCGGTCCTCTACGGCTACCCCGAGCGCGACGGCGGCACGGTCTACAACTCCGCCCAGCTCATCGGCCCCGACGGCGCCTCCCTCGCGAACTACCGCAAGACCCACCTCTTCGGCTGCTTCGAGCAGGACGCCTTCACCCCCGGCGACACCCCCGTCGTCCAGGCCGAGCTCGGCGGCATCCGCATCGGCATCATGATCTGCTACGACGTGGAGTTCCCCGAGAACGTCCGCGCCCACGCGCTCGCCGGCACCGACCTCCTCCTGGTGCCGACCGCCCAGATGCACCCCTTCCAGTTCGTCGCGGAGCACCTCGTCCCCGTCCGGGCCTTCGAGAACCAGATGTACGTCGCGTACGTCAACCGCACCGGACCCGAGGGCGAGTTCGAGTTCGTCGGCCTCAGTTGCCTGGCGAGCCCCGACGGCACCACCCGCACCCGCGCCGGCCGCGGCGAGGAAATGGTGTTCGGCGAGGTCGACCCCGAGCTGCTCAGCGTCTCGCGCGAGAACAACCCCTACCTGCGCGACCGCCGGCCCGGCCTCTACGCCTCGCTCGTCTGACCCGCACCAGCACCCCGCGCCCCACCCCGCCCCCACCGCTCCACCCCCGAGCCCTGCCCGCAAGGAGTCGTACCCCATGACGTCCACGGTGCCCACCACCGCCGTCCCGCACAGCGACGGACAGCCGCCGATCACCATGTTCGGTCCGGACTTCCCGTACGCCTACGACGACTTCCTCGCCCACCCGGCGGGCCTCGGGCAGATACCCGCGACCGAATTCGGCACCGAGGTCGCCGTCATCGGCGGCGGACTCTCCGGCATCATCTCGGCCTACGAGCTCATGAAGATGGGCCTCAAGCCCGTCGTCTACGAGGCCGACCAGATCGGCGGCCGCCTGCGCACCGTCGGCTTCGAGGGCGCCGAGACCGAGGGCCTCACCGCCGAGATGGGCGCCATGCGCTTCCCGCCCTCCTCCACGGCGCTGCAGCACTACATCGACCTCGTCGGCCTGGTCACCGAGCCCTTCCCGAACCCGCTCGCCGAGGCCACCCCCTCCACGGTCGTCGACCTCAAGGGTGAGAGCCACTACGCCGAGACCATCGCCGACCTCCCGCAGATCTACCGCGACGTCGCCGAGGCCTGGAACGCCTGCCTCGACGAGGGCGCCGACTTCTCCGACATGAACACCGCGATGCGCGAGCGGGACGTCCCGCGCATCCGCGAGATCTGGGCCAAGCTCGTCGAGAAGCTCGACGACGAGACCTTCTACGGCTTCCTGTGCAAGTCGGAGGCCTTCAAGTCCTTCCGCAAGCGCGAGATCTTCGGCCAGGTCGGCTTCGGCACCGGCGGCTGGGACACCGACTTCCCGAACTCCATCCTGGAAATCCTGCGCGTCGTCTACACCGAGGCCGACGACCACCACCGCGGCATCGTCGGCGGCTCCCAGCAGCTGCCGCTGCGCCTGTGGGAGCGCGAGCCCGAGAAGATCGTCCACTGGGCCCAGGGCACCTCGCTGTCCACCCTGCACGACGGCACCCCGCGCCCTGCGGTGACCCGTCTGCACCGCACGGCGGGCAACCGCATCACCGTCACCGACTCCTCCGGCGACATCCGCACGTACCGCGCCGCGATCTTCACGGCCCAGTCGTGGATGCTCCTGTCGAAGATCGAGTGCGACGACACGCTGTTCCCGATCGACCACTGGACGGCGATCGAGCGCACCCACTACATGGAGTCGTCGAAGCTGTTCGTCCCCGTCGACCGGCCGTTCTGGCTGGACAAGGACGAGGAGACCGGCCGCGACGTCATGTCGATGACGCTGACCGACCGCATGACCCGCGGCACCTACCTGCTGGACAACGGCCCCGACAAGCCGGCCGTCATCTGCCTCTCGTACACCTGGTGCGACGACAGCCTCAAGTGGCTGCCGCTGTCCGCGAACGAGCGGATGGAGGTCATGCTGAAGTCCCTCGGCGAGATCTACCCCAAGGTCGACATCCGCCGCCACATCATCGGCAACCCGGTCACCGTCTCCTGGGAGGACGAGCCCTACTTCATGGGCGCGTTCAAGGCCAACCTCCCCGGCCACTACCGCTACCAGCGCCGCCTGTTCACCCACTTCATGCAGGACCGCCTCCCCGAGGACAAGCGCGGCATCTTCCTCGCGGGCGACGACATCTCCTGGACGGCCGGCTGGGCCGAGGGTGCGGTCCAGACCGCGCTGAACGCCGTCTGGGGCGTCATGCACCACCTCGGCGGGTCCACGGACTCCACCAACCCGGGCCCGGGCGACATCTACGACGAGATCGCCCCGGTCGAACTGCCGGAGGACTGACCCTCCCGGCCCTCCGAGAAGGGCCCCATGATCACGGGCCGCCGCCCCGCGCCGTCAGCACGCGGGCCGGCGGCCCGTTCTCATGCCCGCGCCCCGTACCCGGGGCGCCCGGCCCGCTCAGCACTGCCACAGCAGCGCCGCCCGGCCGCACCCTCCGCACACGTGGGCGTAGGCCTGCCCGGACCCGAAGTTCATGGCCGTGACGGGGTCCGGCCCCTCCTCCAGGCCCGCCGCGAACTCCATCGGCCGTGCGCACGCGGGGCAGTCGGGTGTCTCGTCGTACTGGAGCCAGTCCGGCTCGCCCCCGAGCGAGCCCAGCACCGCCCGCCCGTCCGCCCCGCAGGCCGACGGCACGACCGCCCGTACGGCGCCCAGCCCGAGCACTTCCGGATCCGCACCGCGCGGTACCGGTACGGGCGCCAGGCCGCCGGCGGGCAGCAGCAGGGCCAGGTTCCCGCCCGCGGAGGGGCTCCACTGCTCGCATTCCCCGGGCCGGTGCGCGCACATGAACAGGACCAGTACGCCCGCGTCGAGCACGATCTGGGCCAGGAACTGGAGCGGACCCGCGCATGCGCCGCACACGGGCCAGACCATCCCGGAGGGACCCAGCGGCACGCCACCGGTCCGGCTGACCGGGGCGTCCGGGGCGACCGGCCCGCCGTCGAGGAGAAGTGTCGTCATGGCCGGAACCTATCCGCCGGCCCCGACAGCGTTCCGGGCGGGCCGTACGGCGTCTCAGCCCCGCGGGGTCAGCAGACAGCGGCCGACCAGGCCCACGCCCGCGTCCAGGGAGTCGGCGAACTCCTCGGCCAGGTCCGGCGCCCGGCGCAGTGTCCACAGCAGGCGGGCCGCCGACCAGGCCCCGGCGCGGGCCCGCTCCAGGCTCCACGAGCCGACCAGGTGGGTCAGCGGGTCGGCGATCTCCAGCAGGTCGGGGCCCGGCATCAGGTCCTCCCGGATGTGCTCCTCCAGCGAGACCAGCGTGTCGCCGACCCGGTCGAAGTCCGCCTCCAGGGCCCGTGGTTCGCAGTCCAGCTCACCGCACGTGGCCACCACCGCGAGCGCCAGGTCGTGGCCGATGTGCGCGTTGATCCCGGCCAGCGCGTGCTGGAGCGGCCGGATCCCGGGGTGGCGGCGGTACTGCAGCAGCGGGCGCCAGCACGCCGGGGCCCGGTCCGCCTCCACCGCCGTCAGGTACCGCTCCGCGAACCGCACACTGAGCGTCGCCGCCCGCCGCGGCGCCGGGAAGGCCCCGTGCTCGATCCGATGGTGCAGGGTCTCCGTCACCGTCAGGTAGACCCGGTTGAAGACGGCGACACCGTCCTGCGGCGGGAGCCGCTCCTCCAGGGCGCGCATCCGCGCCAGCACCGCTTCCATGGGAGGCAGAGTCGCAGGCGCCGGCACGGATCCGGGGAACTTGGCCGTACGCTTCCCCGGTTCGGGCGAAACCCCGTCAACGCGGCTTGTCCTCCGCCTCCCCGCCGTCGTCGTAGGCGGACGTGCCCGCGTCGAGCAGGGGCCCCTGCGGCTTCAGGTGTGCGGGGGCGAGGCTCCGCAGCGCGTGGTAGCCGCCGATCACCACGATCGTGCCCAGCGCGATGCCGCCCAACTCGAAGGTGTCCGTGATCTGCAGCTTCACACCGCCGATGCCGATGATGATGCCCGCCGCCGCCGGCACCAGGTTCAGCGGATTGCGCAGGTCCACCCCGCCGTTGATCCAGATCTGGGCGCCGAGCAGGCCGATCATCCCGTACAGGATGACCGTGATGCCGCCGAGGACGCCGCCCGGGATCGCCGCGACGACCGCGCCGAACTTGGGGCACAGGCCGAAGAGCAGCGCGAAGCCCGCCGCGGCCCAGTAGGCCGCCGTGGAGTAGACCCGGGTGGCCGCCATGACGCCGATGTTCTCGGAGTAGGTGGTGTTGGGCGGGCCGCCGACCGCCGTGGACAGCATCGACGCGGCGCCGTCCGCCGCGATGGCCGTGCCCAGCTTGTCGTCGAGGGGGTCGCCGGTCATCTCGCCCACGGCCTTGATGTGCCCCGCGTTCTCGGCGATCAGCGCGATCACCACGGGCAGGGCGATCAGGATCGCCGACCACTCGAAGGACGGGCCGTGGAAGGACGGCAGGCCGATCCAGTCGGCCTTGGCGACCGCGGAGAGGTCCAGGCGCCAGTGGTCCACGGCGGCCTCCCCGCCCACCGTCGAGTGGATCTTCCCGAAGAGCAGGTCGAAGAGCCAGGAGATCGCGTACCCGAAGACCAGCCCCAGGAAGATCGCGATGCGCGACCAGAAACCGCGCAGGCACACCACGGCGAAGCCGGTGAACAGCATCGTCAGCAACGCCGTCCACTGGTCCTGGGGCCAGTACGTCGACGCCGTCACCGGCGCCAGGTTGAAGCCGATCAGCATCACCACCGCGCCCGTCACGATCGGCGGCATCGCCGTGTGGATGACGCGCGCGCCGAAGCGCTGCACCGCGAGACCGGCCAGGAACAGCGCCGTACCGACGACGAACACGGCGCCCGTGACGACCGCGCTGTCCCCGCCCGCCGCCCGGATCGCCGCCGCTACGCCGACGAAGGACAGCGAGCAGCCCAGGTAGGAGGGCACCCGGCCGCGCGTCGCGAGCAGGAAGATCACCGTCGCGACGCCGGACATCATGATGGCCAGGTTCGGATCCAGGCCCATCAGGACCGGCGCGACGAAACTGGCGCCGAACATCGCCACGACGTGCTGGGCACCCAGCCCGGCGGTCCGCGGCCACGACAGCCGCTCCTCCGGCCGGACCACCGCGCCGGGGGCGGGGGTCCGCCCGTCTCCGTGCAGGGTCCAGCCCACGCCGAGGCCCATGTTCCACTCCTCTTCGCCGGTTCTCCCGGCCATCCGGACGAGCACGGCAGCGGCCGCGCACACATCGAAGCCGCAGCGCACGGGTGCGTGCCGCTGCGGCCAGTCGACATATTACGGCCGGATATCGGCAGGTTCGTCCCGCTCGGCCGGCCCGGCCTTCCCGGTGAACCCGCCCCCAGACTGCCCCACCGGCGTCCTCTGGCGCAGCACCGCGGCACCCACCACCAGCGCGAAGGCCAGCACGGTCACCAGAGCGAACGACACCACCAGCGAGGTCGCGTCCGCCACCGCGCCGATCGCCGACGGCGCGATCAGCCCCGAGGTGTACGTGATCGTCGCGACACCCGCGATCGCCTGCGCCGGAGCCGGACCGCTGCGGCCCGCCGCGGCGAAGGCCAGCGGAACCACCACCGCGATGCCCAGCCCGATCAGCCCGAACCCGGCCAGGGCCGCCGCCGGATGCTGCGCGCCGACCACGAGCAGGCCGCCCGCGGTCGCCACCAGCCCGCCCGCGCGGACCGTGCGCACCGGCCCGAAGCGGTCCACCACCCGGTCCCCGACGAGCCTGGCCACGGCCATGGTCAGTGCGAAGGCGGTGGTCGAGGCGGCCGCGAGGCCCGCGTCCGTGTGCAGGACGTCCCGCAGGTAGACCGCGGACCAGTCCAGGCTCGCGCCCTCCGCGAACACCGCGCAGAAGCCGATCGCGCCGATCAGCAGCGCGGACCGGGGCGGCAGCGCGAAGTGCGGGGGCGCCTGCGCCCCCTCGTCGCTGCGCAGGTCCAGCACGCCCTGTACGGCGACCAGCCCGAGCGCGGTCAGGGCGAGTGCGGCCACCAGGTGGTGCAGCCGGGCGTCCGTCCCGGTGTGCGCGGCGACCGTACCGGCCGCGGAGCCGAGCAGGGCGCCCACGCTCCACATGCCGTGAAGGGAGGACATGATCGAGTGGCCCAGCCGGTTCTCGGTCTCCACGCCCAGCGCGTTCATCGCCACGTCCGACATGCCCGCGGTGGCCCCGTAGACGAGGAGCCCCAGGCACAGCACGAGCAGGTTCGGGGCGAGGCTCGGCAGGATCAGCGAGAGGGTCCACAGCACCAGCAGCCCCCGCAGCGCGGTCCGCGCACCGAACCGGTGGTTGATCCGCCCGGCCAGCGGCATCGCGAGCGCGGCGCCCACGGCGGGGAAGGCGAGCGCGAGCCCCAGGGTGCCCGCGCCGAGCTGGGCGTGCTCCTGGATCCAGGGGATGCGGGTGGCGAAGGAGCCGGTGACGGCGCCATGGGTGCAGAAGACGGCGGCGATGGCATAGCGGGCACGGCGCAGGCGCGCCGGGCTGAGGTCGGTGTCCCCGGTCATGACGCATAAACTATCAGGGAACCTGCCTGATAGATAAGAGCCCGACTCCTTAGGATGGGCGCCGTGACTCCAGCCCACGCCCCGGTACCGTCCCCCGCCTCACCCAGCACGGCCCGTGCCATCAACGACCGCCTCGCCCTGCAACTCCTGCAGGACTCCGGTCCGCTGACGGCGACCCAGCTCAAGACCATGACCGGCCTCTCCCGCCCCTCCGTCGCCGACCTCGTCGACCGGCTCACCGAAGCGGGCCTCATCGAGGTCGTCGGCGAATCCGGCGAACAGCGCCGCGGCCCCAACGCCAAGCTCCACGGGATCGTCGCCCGCCGCGCCCACCTCGCCGCCCTCGACGTCCGCACCGACCGGGTCACCGCCGTCGTCACCGACCTGCTCGGCCACCCCCTGGCCGAAGCCGCCCTGCCCGTCGGCGCACCCGACGAGGCGGTCGCGGCCCTGCTGCGCACCGCCCACGAGGCCGGCGCCGCCGAACTGCACACCGTCGTCGTGGGCGCCCCGGGCCTCGTCGCCCCCGCCACCGGCGAACTCCGCGACACCATCGGCCTCCCCGCCTGGCACCGCGACCTCGTCACCGCTCTGCAGCGAACCCTGCCCGCCGTCGTGGCCGTCGAGAACGAGACCAACCTCGCCGCCCTCGCCGAGCAGCGCCTCGGCGTCGCCCGCGACCTGGACTCCTTCGTCCTGCTGTGGCTCGGCGCGGGGGTGGGCGCCGCCGTGGTCCTGGACGGCCGGCTGCGCCGCGGCGCCTCCGGCGGCGCGGGCGAGATCGGCTTCCTCCCCGTACCGGGCACCGGCGGGCTGCCCTCGGCCGTCGACTGCGCGGGCGGGTTCCACGCCCTGGTCGGCCGGGACGCCGTGACCGCGCTGGCCCGCGAACACGGCTTCGCCGGCCCGGCGGAACAGGCCGTGGCGGGAGCCGCCGGCGAGCCCTTCCTCGAAGCCCTCGCCGAACGCCTCGCCCTGGGCGCCGCCGCGGCCGCCGCCCTCCTCGACCCGGGGTGCGTGGTCCTGGCGGGAGAACTCGGCCGCGCCGGCGGCCCCGACCTGGCCGCACGCGTCTCCCACCGCCTGGCGAAACTGACCCCTGTCCCGACGGAGATCCGCGCCACGACCCTGGGCGACCCGGCAGTCCTGGCGGGTGCCCGCCTGGCAGCCCGCGAAGCGGCCCAGGGGGTGCTGTTCGGGGGGGTGAGGGCGGGGCCGCGCCCACCGGCTCCGCCCCGCTGACCGCGACCGGTCAGCGGGGCATGCGCCCTCCCAGCTCCCGCGCCCTCTCACGCAGTCCCGCGCCCCAGGCCCCGCCGCCCGCGGCGACGGGCCACCCCCCGCCCGCGGAAACCTGCACGTCTTCGAAGGGCGCTTCCGCAGCGGCCCCCAGCTGCGCCCAGTCCAGCCCGATGCCGGCGCGCTCCGCGAGCACCAGCACGGTCGCGATGAAGCCCTCGGAGAGGGCGAGGGTGATGGCGTGCCCCGTTCTTCGGTGCTGCGCCAACAGGGCGTTGACGAACGTCTCCAGTGCGACCGGGTCGATCTGGCACTCGTCGTTCTCCATCGGCCCGATGCCGGAGGGGAGTTCGAGCTCGGCCTCGAAGACGGCCACGTGGCGCCGGAACATGCGCGAGGCGCCGTTGGAAGGGTTCCACAGGGTTACGTCGCCCAGGTCGAAGTACTGGCTCACCGCGCCGCCTCTCTCAACTGATCACAGCGCGGCAGCGTATCGGGCGGAACGCTGCGGGGCCCGAGCATTTTGCGGGGCGGGGTTCCAGCCCCCTCGGCCCCCCACGCCGGGCCGGTGGTTGCCCACCCGCCTCGCCGGCCGTGCCCCGCTCGACCGGAAGCGCGAGGCGGCGGGCACGGTGAGGTCGCGGGGGTCTCGGCGGGGCGGGATGGGCAGCACGCGGGGTGGTGCGGGGGAGCGGTGCCTCAGCGGGGCGGGACCGGTAGCACGCGGGGTGGTGTGGAAGGGGCGGGGTCTGAGTGGGGCGGTATCAGTGACGTGCTGGGGGTTTCCCGTCCGTCCTATCGTCTTCCGTGTCGGGCCGGTCCCTCAAGGGCGCTCCTTTGTCGCGTCGCTTCGCGATGTCGCTGCGCTCCACCCTTGACCGCCCGTCCCGCCCCGGAAAATCGAGGACAGCCGGGAACCCCCCAGAAGAACGGGCCGGGGGAGGGATGGAGGGACGGGCACATCAGCGATGCGCGGGGCGGTCGGGGGAACGCCTCAGATCGCTACGCGGTCCTGCCGGATGGCGTCTGCGGGCCTCTGTGGCTGGGCATAGGCCGCCTCAGATCGGTACGTGCTTCTCGATCGCGCGACTGCAGACCGTCTGGGGCTGGTCATAAGCCGCAGACGCTCTGATGCGCCTGCCTTGGACGGCGTCTGCGGGCGGTCTGGGGGGAGGAAAGGCGTCAGATGACGGCTGAGGCGATGCCCATCCAGGTCTGGGCGGGCAGGGACCCCAAAGGGGCTTCCATTTGCACCAATTGCCCTTTTTTGGGCGTGTGGTTGTGACCTTGCTTTGGTCTTGATGGGGGTTGGCATCGGCTGGGCCGATGGATGGGCCCTCCGTCCCTCGAATCCGCCTTTCCCAGCCCCGAACGAGGGGGGACGCCGTCTCGGAGAAGCACGTGACGATCGATGGCAGCTTATGTCCAGCCCAAGAGGCCTGCGGACGCCGTCTCGGAGACGCGTGTAGCGATCGATGGCGGCTTATGCCCAGCCCAAGAGGCCTGCGGACGCCGTCGTGCAGGACCGTGTAGCGATCTGGGGCGCGCGGGCTCTGCCCGGGCCTCTGCGACGCCCCGATGGTGTCTTCTCCCCCGGCCCGTTCTTCTGGGGGGTTCCCGGCTGTCCTCGATTTTCCGGGGCGGGACGGGCGGTCAAGGGTGGAGCGCAGCGACATCGCGAAGCGACGCGACAAAGGAGCGCCCTTGAGGGACCGGCCCGACACGGAAGACGATAGGACGGACGGGAAACCCCCAGCACAGCCCTGATGCCGCCCCACTCACACCCCGCCCCTGCACCGACGCCGCGCCTCCCACCCCCGCCTCACATAGACCCCGCTCTCCGCGCCGCCCCTGCGCCTTCTATCCCGGCCCGCTGGAGCCCCGCTCTCCGCGCCGCCCCCGCGCCTTTTCATTCCGGCCCCGCCGGAGCCCCGCTCTCACGGGGCTGCCCTTATGCTCGCGTCGCCGCCCCGCCGGGGCCCCGCCCCCGCGCCCCCTCGCGCTCGTGTCCCCGCTGGGCCGCGAACTGCTCGAACGTTTCGTGGCCCACCGCGTGGGTCGGGGTGAGGTGGCCGCCCCGGCGGAAGGCCGCGTAGGCCTTGCCCGCCAGGGGGACCGGGAGGATGCGGCGGTTGCGGCCCGTCGCCCGCAGGTAGACGCGGGCCAGGTCCCGCAGGCTGCGGATCTGCGGGCCGCCCATGTCCGGGACCCGGCCCGAGGGGGTCGGGACCGCCAGCTCCGCCATCCGGTCCGCGACCTCGCCGACCGCGATCGGCTGCACCCGTACGCCCTTGGGGATCGGCGCGACGGGCAGCTTCGCCACGGTGTCCGTCACCATCGCCACGAGGTCGTGGAACTGCGTCGTGCGCAGGATCGTCACACCCAGCCCGGACGCCTCCAGCAGCCGCTCCACCCGGAGCTTGCGCTTGTAGTAGCCCAGCGGGACCACGTCCACCCCGACGATCGAGATGTAGACGATGTTCCCGACGGTCCCGGCCCGCCGGGCAGCCTCGATCAGGTGCCCGGCGGCCACGTCGTCGCCCTTGCCCGCCCCGTCCGTGTTGCTCGCGCAGTGCACGATCACCTCGGCGCCCGCCAGCGCCGCGTCCAGGCCGGTCCCGTCCTGGAGGTCGACGGGATGGTCGGGGGCGTGCCGGCTGAGCACACGGACCTCGTGCCCGGCCGCCCGCAGCCGTTCGGCGACGAGCGAGCCGAGGGTTCCGGTGCCTCCGGTGACGACGACGGTGCCCATGGTGTCGGTCCTTCCCTGGTGGGGTGAGGGGTACGTGCACCAGCAGGGACCGGACAGCCGTCAGGAATGTGACAGCTGCCGCCGGAGGAATTCCAGCTTCTCCGGGTTGACCACCGTGCTGATGCCGGTGACCAGCCCATTCTCGAATTCGACCAGCAGGACCGCCACCTCGCCGAAGAGCAGCGCGGGCGATCCGTTGACCTCTGCGACGCTGACCGGCACCCCGGCCACGTACTTCGCCATGGCGCCCATCGCGAACCGGGCCACGTGGTCCCGGCCCAGGATCGGCCGCCGCGCCGCGTTGACCACGCCGCCGCCGTCCGACACGTACCGCACGTCGGCCGCCAGCACCCCCTCCAGGCGGGTGAGGTCCCCGCTCTGTGCGGCGCTCAGGAAGCTCTCGACGAGCCCCTGCCACCGCTCGGGGTCGGCGGAGAACCGCTTCTCCGGCGCGGCCTCCCGCTCGGCGGCCACCCGGCCCGCCGCGCGTCGGTAGATCTGGCGGCAGTTGGCCTCGCCGAGGTCCAGGAGGGTGGAGATCTCCCGGTGGCTGTAGGCAAAGGCCTCGCGCAGGACGTACACGGCGCGCTCGACCGGGGTGAGCTGTTCCAGCAGCAGGAGCAGGGCCATGGACACGCTGTCGCGCTGCTCCGCCGATTCCAGCGGGCCGAGGGCGCCGTCCGCGGTGAGGACGGGTTCCGGCAGCCAGGGGCCGACGTAGCTCTCGCGCTTGGCGCGCGCCGAGGTGAGGCTGTTGAGGCAGAGGTTGGTGACGACCTTGGCGAGCCAGGCGCCCGGGTGCTCGATGGCGGCGCGGTCCGCGGAGTCCCAGCGCAGGTAGGCGTCCTGCACGATGTCCTCGGCCTCCGCGGCGGAGCCGAGCATGCGGTAGGCGATGCCGAACATCCGGGGCCGGTGTTCCTCGAAGTCCGCTGCGGATGCGGTGACATGTGTGATCACCGGGTCAGCCTACGAGGCCGGGCGCGGCGGGAACGCGTGAGGACCCGGTGGCCGCCGGGCCACCGGGTCCTCACGTTCTCAGCAAGTGCTCAGCAGATCCTCAGCAGGCGCCCTGGTCCTTCCAGACGCCCCATTCACCCGTGGTGCCGGGCTCCTCGTTCTGCGTCCACCACTGGGCCTTCCAGTTGCGGCCCTTGTGGGAGACGACGTTGCCGCTGTTGTAGACCGTGCCCGCGACGTACGCCGGGCCGGTGCAGGTCCCGCCGGTGGGCGGCGGGGTCGTGGGCGGCGTGGTCGGAGGCGTGGTCGGGGGAGTGGTCGGCGGGGTGGTGCCGCCCGGCTCGCCGACCGTGGTGCCGCGTGCCAGGTCGCCGGCGAGGGCGTACGTCGTGCCGGAGATGTTCACCGTCCAGTTGGAGGGGGTGGACACCGGCAGGTAGTAGTTGAACGCCAGGTCGACGGAGGCGCCCGGGGCCAGGGACTGCCAGGCCGGGAGCTTCAGCGAGACCCGGTGGAAGTCGCCCTTCAGGCCGCCCACGTTGCTGCCCGTGTGGCCGCTGCTGATGATCTTCGTGCCGAAGCCGGACTGGTCGGAGGCGTTGTTCGGGGCCGAGGTCGAGTAGTCGAACTGGAACTCGGTGCCGCCGGGCAGCGTCGTCCTCGTGTTGTTGGTGATCTTGATCTTCGGGGTGATCGGGTAGTTCGAGTCGCCGAGCTTGAACTCGGTGAACTCCGTCCTGATGTCCACGGCCTGGGTCGGCACGGCGGTGGTACCCGCCTTCTTCGCCCCGTACGGGGAGGCCGCCCTGAACTTGTCGTACATCAGGGAGGTGAGCGTGGAGCCCATCTCGTACTGGCCCTTGGCCGCGTTCCAGCCGTAGTCGCCGGCCATCTCCCAGACCATGGTGCCGCCGATGCCGCGGTCCACCACGTAGTCGGCCTTGGCGGCCACCGACTGCTCGTCCTCGGTGGAGAGGAAGACCTTCTTCTGCGCGTTCCACAGCCACGGCGCGACCAGGGTCGAGTCGTACTTGCGGGCGTAGGTGCCGGTCAGCGAGGTGTTCGCCGGGAAGCCGTACTGGGTGACGTAGTCGCCGACGATTCCCTTCTCCAGGTTCTTGGCGTGCCACATCGGGTTCGAGCCGGCGGGCGACTCGTTGCCGTTGTCGTCCTTGTCGTGCCACAGGTTGTCGATGCCGACCGCGCCGTCACCGCACTTGGTCAGCCCCGCGCCGGCCGGGCAGGTGGTCGCCGCCGCCTTGCCCCACAGGCCGTCGGTGCCGCCCTGGACGTTCTTGTGGCCGCGGGTGTAGTAGGGCAGGCCGATGTTGATCCGGCCGGCCGGCATGGAGCCGCGGAAGTAGTGGTAGGCCCAGTCCGTGTTGAGGTAGCCGATGCCGCCGTACTGCTGGGAGCCGTAGACGCCGGCGGCGGCGAGCTCGCCGTCCTTGCCATCGTCGAAGAGCGAGGCGTTCGGTCCGACGTACTCGTTCCAGGCGCCGTGCAGGTCGTAGGACATGATGTTGACGTAGTCCAGGTACTGCTGCATCTGGAACGTCTCCATGCCGCGCAGCAGGTAGCCGGAGGAGGGGGCGGCGACGGTCAGCATGTAGTGCTTTCCGTCGGCGGCGCCGGCCGCGTCCAGCTTCTGGCGCAGGCTCTTCATGAGGGCGTCGTAGCCCTTGACCAGGCCGGCCCGGCGGGCGTTGGCGATCTGCCAGTCCAGCGGGTTGCCGGCGTCCTTCATCGTGGTCGGGTATTCGTAGTCGATGTCGACGCCGTTGAAGCCGTACGTGCGGATGAAGTCGACCGAGGACTGGGCGAACGTGTCGATGCCCGCCTGGTTGACGGAGCCGTCCGCGTTGGTGGCCATGCTGTAGAAGCCGCCGGAGGCGACGCGCTTGCCGTCCGCGCCGAAGTAGCCGCCGGTCTCGGCCCAGCCGCCGACGGAGATCAGGGTCTTCACGTCGGGGTGCTGCTTCTTGTACTTCGTCAGCAGGTTGAAGTGGCCTTTGTAGGGGAGCGAGGGGTCCATCTCGGCCCCGGCAACGCCCGGCCAGGTCATCCCGGTGGCCTCGTTCGTCGCGCTGTCGGCGCCGACCGAGATCTTGTTGTCGCTGCCGACGTGGGCGAACGCGTAGTTGATGTGGGTGATCTTGTCCCACGGGATGTTGTTGACGAGGTAGGACGGCTGGCCGTTCTTGCCCGTGCGCCAGCCGGTGAAGTATCCGATGACGCGGCGCTGGTGGTCGGCGCCCATCTTCTCGCGGCCTTCGGAGTCGTAGACCGAGCAGTAGGGGACGTCGACGCCGGCCGTCTTGTAGAGGCCGTCGGGGCGACAGCTCTCATTGTCGGCCGCGTGCGAAACGCCCGTGGAGAGCCCGCCGACCAGCAGTCCGGCGATTGCGGCGCCGGTTGCCAGGAGCATCGCTCTCGTATGTGTGGGGGACGGCATTGTGCCTCCTGGGGAGGGGAGGATGCAGGACACAAGTGGACACAACATGGAGCAACGTGATGGGTGCAGAAGCCTGTTGGCCCGTGACGTGCGCACATCTGACGGGCCGTTCCCGGGAAGATGAAGGGAACGTTAAGAGGACTAGACCAACCCGTCAATAGGTCTGGACCAACCGCGCTCACACCTGTCCAGGTCCCGCGCCGAGTCGGCTTCGGCTCGGCGTCGACCCGGCGTCGGGTCCGCGCCGAAGTAGCGCCCGGGTCACCCTCTGTGAGCCAGGCCACACCACCTCGCTCGCATGGCTGGCGATCGGCCGTGGCAAACTGGCTGGAGTACCAGTAGCAGCGCACTCCGGGGTCGGTGTAATTCCGAACCGGCGGTATAGTCCGCGACCCGTCCGCAGCCAGCGGCCGGTTGACCAGGTGAAATTCCTGGACCGACGGTTAAAGTCCGGATGGGAGGCAGTGCGCGGCGGGCCAGTCACCGGTACGCCGCCGTCGGCGGTTCATCGGCACATCCCTGCGGATGTGCCCGGTCGAACCGTTTTCCGGCCTCGGCGTCCCCGCGTGAGCTGTTCCGCTCCATCTGTCGTATCCCGACAGGCCCCGGAGTCCGTGCCCGATGAGGCAGGAGGACCCGGTGGCGACACACGCCGCGCACGCAGCACCCGCACCCGACGCGGGTACCCGTGCCATGCGACGAGCCGTCCAGCTCGCCGCCCGCGGACTCGGTTCCACCAGCCCCAATCCGGTCGTCGGCTGTGTCATCACCGACCCCTCTGGCGCCGTCGTCGGCGAGGGCTGGCACCAGCGGGCCGGCGGCCCGCACGCCGAGGTCCACGCCCTGCGCGCCGCAGGCGAGGCGGCCCGCGGCGGCACCGCCTACGTCACCCTCGAACCCTGCAACCACACCGGCCGCACGGGACCCTGCGCACAGGCCCTCGTCGACGCCGGCATCACCCGCGTGGTCTACGCCGTCCCCGACCCGAACCCGCAGGCCAGCGGCGGCGCCGCCACCCTGCGCGCCGCCGGGATCGCTACGGAGGCGGGGTTGCTCCGGGCCGAGGCCGAGGCGGGCAACACCGCCTGGCTGACCTCCGTACGCCTCGGCCGCCCCCACGTGACCTGGAAGTACGCCGCCACCCTCGACGGCCGCAGCGCCGCCGCGGACGGCAGCAGCCGCTGGATCAGCTCCGCCGAGTCCCGGGCCGACGTCCACCGGCTGCGCGCCGAGGCCGACGCCGTCCTGGTCGGCGGCGGCACCCTGCGCGCCGACGACCCGCACCTGGCCGTCCGCGGCGTCGACGGGGCCACCCAGCCGCTGCGCGTGGCCCTCGACACCCGCGCCGGCCTCCGGCCGACCGCCCGCATCCTCGACGACGCCGCGCCCACGCTGCTCGTCGTCGCCGAGGACGCCGACACCCGCCACTTGCCCGGCGTCGACCTGCTCCGGCTGCCCCCGCACGACGGCCGGATCCCCCTCGACCGCCTCCTGGCGCAGCTGTACGCCCGCGGTGTTCGCTCCCTGCTCCTGGAAGGCGGCCCCACCCTCGCGGGCGCCTTCCTCGAAGCCGGAGCCGTCGACCGCGTCGTCGGCTACCTCGCCCCCGCCCTGCTCGGCGCCGGCCCCGCGGCCCTCGCCGACGCGGGCGTCACGAACATCTCCCACGCCCTGCGCCTCGACATCACCGAGGCCGTCCGCGTGGGCCCCGACCTGCGCATCACCGCCCTTCCCGCCACCGCCCCCAAGGAGCACTGAGTGTTCACCGGAATCGTCGAAGAACTGGGCGAGGTCACCGCCGTCGAGCAGCTCCGGGAAGCCTCCCGCTTCCGGCTGCGCGGCCCCCTCGTCACCCAGGACGCGAAGCACGGCGACTCCATCGCCGTCAACGGCGTCTGCCTGACCGTCGTGGAGACCGCCGACGGCGAGTTCACCGCCGACGTCATGCAGGAGACCCTCGACCGCTCCAGCCTCGGCGCCCTGACCCAGGGCTCCCGGGTCAACCTGGAGCGCCCGATGGCCCTCGGCGGACGGCTCGGCGGCCACCTGGTCCAGGGCCACGTGGACGGCACCGGCGAGATCCTCTCGCGGACCCCGTCCGAGCACTGGGAGATCGTCAAGGTCGCCCTCCCGCAGAGCCTCTCCCGCTACGTCGTCGAGAAGGGCTCCATCACCGTCGACGGCGTCAGCCTCACCGTCGTCGAGGCCGCCGCGGACTGGTTCACCATCAGCCTCATCCCCACCACCCTCGCGCTGACCACCCTCGGCATCAAGCAGCCCGGCGACCCGGTCAACCTCGAGGTCGACGTCCTCGCCAAGTACGTCGAGCGCCTGCTGGCCGCCGGCGTCGACCCGCTGCACGCCGACCCGGCCGGAGAAGCCCGGTGAACGCCCTGACCTGGCTCAACGCGGAGGCCTTCACGGTCTTCGGCCAGAAGGTCATCTGGTCCGACATGATCGGCAACTTGATGGGCCTGGCGGCACTCGCCCTCGGCTGGCGCCGCTCCATATGGACCTGGCCCGCCCAGCTCCTGTCCGGGCTCATCCTCATCGCCGCCTACGCCTCCGCGCACCTCGCCGGCGGCGTCGGCAAGCAGCTCCTGGTCATCGGCGTGGCCCTCTTCGGCTGGCGCGCCTGGCAGCGAGGCAGGCAGGACGCCCAGGACGGCTCCATCGCCGTACGCACCGCCACCTGGAAGGAGCGCGGACTGCTCCTCGCCGGAGCGGCCCTGGGCACCCTCGCCGTCGGCGGCCTCTTCACGCTCTACCCGTCGCTGTCCTGGAGCCCCTGGGCCGACGCCTACATCTTCGTCGGCACCATCGTCGCGATGGTGGCCCAGGCCCGCGGCCTCGTCGAGTTCTGGTTCGCCTGGCTCCTCGTCGACCTGGTCGGCGTCCCCCTCGCCTTCACCGGCGGCCTGGCCTTCTCCGGCCTGGTCTACGTCGTCTACTTCGCTCTCGTGGTGTGGGGCGCCTACGACTGGTACCAGCGCTCCCGCACCACTTCCGCCCCGGCCCTCGAAGGAGCAGCGGCATGACCAGCCTCAAGCCCGTGCCCGACATCCCCGAAGAGACCTTCCGCCTCGACCCCGTCGAGCAGGCGATCCGCGACATCGCGGCGGGCCGGCCCGTCGTCGTCGTCGACGACGAGGACCGCGAGAACGAGGGCGACCTCGTCATCGCCGCCGAGAAGGCCACCCCCGAGATCATCGCCTTCATGATGAGCGAGTGCCGCGGCCTGATCTGCGCCCCCATGGAGGGCGACGAGCTGGACCGGCTCGAACTCCCCCAGATGGTCGAGAACAACACCGAGTCGATGAAGACCGCCTTCACCGTCTCCGTCGACGCGAGCGCCGCCCACGGCGTCTCCACCGGCATCTCCGCGGCCGACCGCGCCACCACCCTGCGGCTCCTCGCCGACGGCGTCAGCGGCCCCGCCGACTTCGTCCGCCCCGGCCACATCTTCCCGCTGCGCGCCAAGCCCGGCGGCGTCCTGGTCCGCAACGGCCACACCGAGGCGGCCGTCGACCTCGCCCGCCTCGCGGGCCTGCGCCCGGCCGGCGCCATCGTGGAGATCGCCGGCGAGGACGGCGTCATGCTGCGCCTGCCCGAGCTGATCCCCTTCGCCCGCAAGCACGGCCTGACGATCATCTCGATCGAGGACCTGATCGCCTACCGCCGCTCCGCCGAGCCCAAGGTGCGCCGCGAGGCCGAGGTCAGCCTGCCGACCGCCTTCGGCGAGTTCACCGCGCACGGCTACCGCTCCACCGTCGACGGCGTCGAGCACGTCGCCCTCGTCCACGGCGAGATCGGCGACGGCTCCGACATCCTGGTCCGCATGCACTCGGAGTGCCTGACCGGCGACATCTTCGCCTCCCAGCGCTGCGACTGCGGCCCCCAGCTGCACGCCTCCATGGAGCGGATCAAGAACGAGGGCCGCGGCGTCGTCGTCTACCTGCGCGGCCACGAGGGCCGCGGCATCGGACTGCTGTCCAAGCTGCGCGCGTACGAGCTCCAGGAGCGCGGCCGCGACACCCTCGACGCCAACCTGGAACTGGGCCTGCCCGCCGACGCCCGCGACTACGCGGCCGGCGCGCAGATCCTCGCCGACCTCGGCGTGCACAGCGTCCGGCTGCTGACGAACAACCCCGACAAGTCCGCCGCCCTGGAGCGACACGGCATCACGGTCGCCAGCCGGGAGTCGATGCCGGTCGAGGCCGGCGAGCACAATCTGCGGTACCTGCGCACCAAGCGGGACCGGATGGGCCACGACCTGCCCTGGCTGGAGGGGGCCGTGACCACCTCCGCCTGCGGCAACCAGTAAGCACGCACCACCACCCGTACGTACATCCACGAACCACCGAGGAGCAGAGCTGTGAGCGGCAAGGGCGCACCCGAACTGAGCGTGAAGAACTGCGGAGACCTGCGAGTCGCGGTGATCGCGGCCCAGTGGCACGAGAAGGTCATGGACGGACTGGTCGACGGCGCCCTGCGGGCCCTGCACGAGCTGGGCATCGACGAGCCCACCCTGCTCCGCGTCCCCGGCAGCTTCGAGCTCCCGGTCGTGGCGAAGGTGCTGGCCGGCCGCGGATACGACGCCATCGTCGCGCTCGGAGTGGTCATCCGCGGCGGCACCCCGCACTTCGACTACGTCTGCCAGGGCGTCACCCAGGGCCTGGTCCAGGTGTCGATCGACACCGGGGTCCCCGTCGGCTTCGGCGTGCTGACCTGCGACAACGACGAGCAGGCACTGGACCGTGCCGGACTCGAAGGGTCGAACGAGGACAAGGGGCACGAAGCGGTCACCGCCGCCGTCTCCACCGCCATGACCCTGCGCACCGTCAGCGAGCCCTGGCGTTAGTCCAAGGAGTGAACCCCGGCACCGGGACACCCGGGTGAGCCCGTACTCTAAGGACATCATGGCGAACAAACCCTCCAAGACCTTCGAAGAGCTCTTCACCGAGCTCCAGCACAAGGCCGCCGAAGGCGACCCCAGCACCTCCCGCACCGCCGAGCTCGTCCAAAAGGGCGTCCATGCCATCGGCAAGAAGGTCGTCGAGGAGGCCGCCGAGGTCTGGATGGCCGCCGAGTACGAGGGCAAGGAAGCCGCCGCCGAGGAGATCTCCCAGCTGCTGTACCACGTCCAGGTGATGATGGTCGCGCGCGGGATCTCCCTCGACGACGTCTACGCGCACCTCTGAGCCCGGGCCGCAGGCCCGCCCGTTCACCACGTCAACCACGCACACCACGCATCAAAGGAAGCCCCATGCTGCGCATCGCCGTCCCCAACAAGGGTTCACTCTCCGGACCGGCGTCGGCGATGCTCCATGAGGCCGGCTACCGGATGCGCAAGGAGTCCAAGGAGCTCGTGGTCGTCGACCCCGAGAACGAGGTGGAGTTCTTCTACCTCCGCCCCAAGGACATCGCGATCTACGTCTCCTCGGGCAAGCTCGACATCGGCATCACCGGCCGCGACCTCCTGCTCGACTCCGGCGCCGGCGCCGAGGAGATCCTCCCGCTGAACTTCGGCCGCTCCACCTTCCGCTACGCCACCACCCCCGGCACGGCGAAGGGCCCCGAGGACTTCACCGGCATGACGATCGCGACCTCGTACGAGGGAATCGTCGCCAAGCACCTCGCCGACCAGGGCATCGACGCCTCCGTCGTGCACCTCGACGGCGCGGTCGAGACCGCCATCCAGCTCGGCGTCGCCCAGATCATCGCGGACGTCGTCGAGACCGGCACCAGCCTGCGCAACGCCGGCCTGGAGGTCATCGGCGAGCCGATCCTCACCTCCGAGGCCATCGTCATCCGCGGCAACGGAGCCGACGCGGACGACCCGCAGGTCCAGCAGTTCCTGCGCCGCCTCCAGGGCGTCCTCGTCGCCCGCAGCTACGTGATGATGGACTACGACTGCCGCGCCGAGCACCTGGAACGCGCGGTCGCCCTCACCCCGGGCCTGGAGTCGCCGACCGTCTCCCCGCTGCACAACGAGGGCTGGGTCGCCGTCCGCGCCATGGTCCCCGCCAAGGAGGCCCAGCGCATCATGGACGACCTGTACGAGCTCGGCGCACGCGCGATCCTCACCACCTCGATCCACGCCTGCCGCCTCTGAGGACCCGCGTGCCCGACCGGCACGCCGCCCCCTCACCCGTACGCCACCCCAGAAGGCAACGCACCATGGCCGAGTCCGCCGCCCCGCCCGCACCGCCCGCCCTGCCGGTCACCTTCCGGCCGACCCGCACCCGGGCCGTCCTGCTGGGCGTCGGGCTCGCCATGTTCGCCACCATCACGGCCATTGCCGTGCTGCTGGAGAACCTCAGCCCCGGCGAGCGGATCAGCTTCGTCTTCACCGCCGTCCTGCTGAGCTCCGTCCTCGTCCTGCTCAGCCGCCCCAAGGTGGCCGCGGACGAGGAGGGCGTCACCGTCGTCAACCTCACCAACACCCGCCGCCTGGCATGGGCCGAGATCCTCCGGGTCAACCTCCGCCCCGGCGACCCGTGGGTGTTCCTCGACCTCAGCGACGGCACCAGCCTGCCCGTGCTCGGCATCCAGCCGGGCGTGGCCAAGCAGCAGGCCATCAGCGACGCGCGCGCCCTGCGCGCCCTCGCCGAAATCCGCGGAACCGGCACGAACGGCAGCTGACCCCGCCGATCCGTCGCCGCCTACCGTTGCGGCCGCGATCCCAATGACTACCCTGGTGGCGGGGCGCAGCCGTGCGCCCTCCCACCGGCCCCGGGACCCCGAGGCCCGCGGGCACCTGCAACTCGAGGAGTGACTCCCTCCAGCAATGGACGGATCGTCCGGTAATACCCGCGCCGCCCTCCCCACGGAGGCGGCGGCATGACCATCCCGCTACTCCTGCTCGCAGCGGCGTTCGCCCTGATCCTCGCCAACGGATTCTTCGTGGCGGCCGAGTTCGGCCTCGTCACCGTGGAACGCCCCGAGGCCGAGCGCGCCGCAGCCGACGGAGACCGCCGTGCCCGCACGGTCGTCAAGGCCCTGCGAGAGCTGTCCTTCCAGCTCTCCGGCACCCAGCTCGGCATCACCATCACCTCCCTCGTGGTCGGCATGCTCGCCGAGCCCGCCCTCGCCGCCCTGCTGGCCGGGCCGCTCTCCGCGACCGGCCTCCCGAAGGGAGCCGTCTCCGGCGTCGCCGTCGTCATCGGCATGCTGCTCGCCTCCGCCGTCCAGATGGTCGTCGGCGAGCTCGTCCCGAAGAACTGGGCGGTCTCCCGGCCGCTCCAGGTGGCCCGCTTCGTCGCCGGCCCGCAGAACGCCTTCTCGCGCGTCTTCCGGCCGGTGATCGCCGGCCTCAACGCCGTCGCCAACCGGCTCGTACGAGCCCTCGGCGTGGAGCCCACCGAGGAGATGGCCTCCGCCCGCACCCCGGGCGAGCTCGTCTCCCTGGTCCGCCATTCGGCCCAGGCGGGCGCCCTCGAACAGGACACCGCCGACCTCTTCGTACGGACCCTGTCGCTGGGCGAGCTCACGGCCCAGCACGTCATGACCCCCCGGGTGAAGGTCAGCGCCCTCCAGCACACGGCCACCGCGGCCGACGTGCTGAACCTGACCCGCGCCACGGGCCTGTCCCGCTTCCCGGTCTACTGCGAACGCATCGACGAGATCACCGGCGTGGTCCACCTCAAGGACGCCCTCGCCGTAGCCGAGTCCGAACGCGACCGCATCAGCGTCGGCCGGATCTGCGTCGCCCCGCTGCTGGTGCCCGGCTCCCTGCCGGTGCAGCCGCTGCTGGAGCGGCTGCGCAGCGAACAGCCGATGGCCGTCGTCGTCGACGAGTACGGCGGCACCGCCGGCGTCGTCACCCTGGAGGACATCGTGGAGGAACTCGTCGGGGAGGTCCGCGACGAGCACGACCTCGCCGAGGACGAGACCCCCGAACTCGCCGCCGTCGCCGCCGAGGACGGCCGCCCCTCCTGGGAGGCCGACGGCAGCTGCCGCGTGCAGACCCTCCGCCGGATAGGCCTGGAGGTGCCCGAAGGCCCCTACGAGACCGTCGCCGGGCTCGTCGCCGACCTGCTCGGCCGGATCCCCGCCCCCGGGGACCGCGCGGACCTCCCCGGGTGGAAGCTGTCCGTCCGCAGGGTCGGCCGCAACCGGGCGGAACGCGTCCGGCTGGTCCGGCTGACGGCCGTACCCGCCGCCGGCGCGTACCGGCAGCCCGCGGCCCCCGCCGGCGCCACCGTGCCCGGCACCGGCGGCCGCCACGGCGACGCCGCCCCGCAGCGGGCCGAGCTGGAAGGCGCCGCCCGGTGAACGCGCTCCAGCTCGTCTTCGCCCTGCTCCTCGTCCTCGCCAACGGCTTCTTCGTCGGCGCCGAGTTCGCACTCGTCTCCGTACGGCGCAGCCAGATCGAGCCCCTCGCGGCCGAGTCCAAGAGGGCCCGCCAGGTGCTCCACGGCCTGGAGAACCTGCCCCGCATGATGGCCGCCGCGCAGTTCGGCATCACCATCTGCTCCCTCACCCTCGGCGCGGTTGCCGAACCCACCGTGGCCCGGCTGCTGGAGCCCGTCTTCCACGCCGTCCACGTACCGCAGGGCCTGATCCACCCCCTCGGCTACGCCCTCGCGCTCGCCGCCGTGGTCTTCCTGCACCTGGTCATCGGCGAGATGGTCCCCAAGAACCTCGCCATGGCCGCCCCCGAGAAGACCGCCCTGTGGTTCAGCCCCGGCTTGGTCGCCTTCGCCCGCCTGTGCGGGCCGGTCACCAGTGCCCTCGGCGCCTGCGCCAAGCTCGTCCTGAAGCTGTTCAAGGTCGAGCCGAAGGACGAGGTCGAGGCCGCCTACACCTCCGCCCAGCTGGGCCGGCTCCTCAAGGACTCCCGGCAGGCCGGGCTCCTGGAACCGGTCGAGCAGGAGCGGCTGGAGGACGCACTGGAACTGGGCAGCCGCCCCGTCACCGACGTCCTCCTCGACCGGGACCGCCTGGTCACCGTCGGCCCGGCCGTCACCCCGCGCCAGATCGAACAGCTCACCGTGCGCACCGGCTACTCCCGGTTCCCCGTCCGTGCCGACAGCGGCGCCTTCATGGGCTACCTGCACGTCAAGGACGTACTCGACCTGGAGGACCGGGAGCGGGCCGTGCCCCAGCGGGTCTGGCGCCGCATGACCACGCTGTGCGCCACCGTCCCCCTGGACGACGCCCTCGGCGTCATGCGCCGGGACGCCACCCACCTGGCCCAGGTCGCGGACCCGACCGGCCGCGTCCTCGGCCTGGTCGCCCTGGAGGACGTCCTGGAAATGCTGGTCGGCGAGGTGCGGGACCCGGCCCACCGGGTCCCCGCGGGCCGCACCTAGGCCGTCCAGGGCCGGAAGGAGCCGCGGCGCGGCTCTTTCCGGCCCTGCCGGCATCACATCGGAGGCTCGGGCCGTTCCTGGGGGCCGCGGCCCGACAGGACCTCCCCGTACGCCTGCATCAGGTCCGGCAGCCGCAGCGTGGCCAGGTCGTCCCGCGACGGCTCGCCTGCGAAGCCCGCCAGCCGAAGGTCCCGGTACGCGCAGCTCTTCTCGTACAGGGTGCGCAGGAAGCGGCCGTTGCCGAGCTCGTCGATCCACCCCTGCTCCACCACGTGCCCGCTGATGCTGCGCAGCTCCTCCAGGGCCTCCTCGTCCCAGTGGTCCCCGTTGGCGTCCGCCAGCACGCCGCCGATCGCGGTCAGTTCCGGCGGCCGGTAGCTGGGGAAGTCCACCCGCGTGGTGAACCGCGAGGACAGCCCCGGATTGGCCGCCAGCAGCCGGTCCATCCCGGCCGGATAGCCGGCCAGGATCACCACCAGGTGGTCCCGGTTGTCCTCGGCCCGCTTCAGGAGCACCTGCAGGGCCTCGTCGCCGTACGCGTCGCCCTTGCTGTAGCCCGTGTTCGACAGCGAGTACGCCTCGTCCACGAACAGCACCCCGCCGATCGCCGAATCGATCAGCTCGTTGGCCTTCACCGCGGTCTGCCCCAGGAACTCGCCGACCAGGTCGGCCCGTTGGGCTTCGACCAGATGGTCCCCGCCGAGCAGGCCCAGGGCGTAGAAGACCCGGCCCAGGATCCGCGCCACGGTGGTCTTGCCGGTGCCCGAGGGGCCGGAGAACACGAAGTGCCGTTTCGGCGGCTGCACCGGCAGGCCCTGACCCGCCCTCAGCCGTGCCATGTGCAGCTGCGCGGACAGCGCCTTCACCTGCCGCTTGACCGGCTCCAGGCCCACCATCCGCTCCAGCTCCGCCAGCGCCTCGGCCAGCGCCGCCGGGTCCGCCGGGCCGGTCGGCAGGCCCTGCGCCGAGCCCTGCGGCGGGACGGCCGCCTTGCGCCGTGCGCCCTCCGTCCGGCCGGGCGGGGCAGGCGGCGGGGCCAGCGGGTCCAGGCCCGCCTGGCCGTCCGCGGCGATGTCCTGGACGGGCCCGCCGCCCGGCGGACCGCCCAGGGCGACCGCAGCGAAGTCCCCGCCGACCGGGGACGGGCCGTGCGCCGCGTAGCCGCCGTACCCCGCATACCCGGCCAGGCCCGCCAGATCGGCCATGCCGTCGGTGTCGTCGCCGTCCTCGATCGCCGTCAGCCGGGCCGCGGTGTCCATGAACGAGGGATCCACCCGGTGCACCGCCCGGTACAGCGGCAGCGCCGCCGCGCTGCGCCCCGTCCCCTCGTGCGCCCGCGCCAGCCAGTACCGCAGCTCCTTGCGCTGCGGCTGCTCGCTGCGGCAGCGCATCAGCGCCGCCGACAGCAGCGGCTCCGCCTGCCCGTACATCTCCAGCCGCACCCGTGCCATCCCGCCGAACAGCCCCGACTCGATCCCCAGCAGTGGATCGTTCACCAGCGGCTCGGTGTGCCGGACCAACTGCTCCCAGTCCTTGACCAGGTAGGCCCGGCACGCGTGCAGGAACCGCACCTGCGCGTCGGTGTCCACCGGCGGCAGCGCGGCGAGGGCCTGGTCCAGCTCCGGGACGTGGCGGCCGTCCAGCCAGTGCGAGGCGTGGGCGAGCAGCAGGTCCCGCCGGTTCTCCAGTACCGGCTGGACCCACCAGCCCAGCCAGTACCAGGAGTTCAGCGTCCTGCGGTGCCGGGCCCGCTGTTCGCCGAAGCGGTCCCGGTGCGCGTACATGCGCAATAACGCGTTTCCCGTGTCGACCCGGAGCGCGTGCAGGCCCAGCCACGCGTCGGCCATCGAGGGGTCGAGCCGCACGGCCGTCCGGAACTCCTCCTCGGCCTGCGGATAGGCGCCCACGGTGCAGGCGTCGACCCCCCGCAGCCAGGCGAGTTCGGCCGGGGCGTGCATGCTGCCCGGCGTGCCGAAATCCATCACGTCCCCCACAAGCCTGCCCGTGGTGCGCCGCAACCCCCGCTTCGAGCGCGCGAGTTGTCCGGTACCCCCGCCTGGCGTCGCTGGAATCAGGGCTGCATCGTACCTGCGCTTTCGCACCTTACGTAGGGTGCGACGGGCCCGGTTCCGGCGGGAGCCCCGGGCGTGGCCGGTGACACAGGGTGAACATTCGGGGAGCGGATGCCTCGTTCGGCGCCCCAGGGGAGGGGGTTCGCGGGCAGAACGAAGCCCCCGATCACGGGGGAACAATCGGGGGCTCCGTGTGCGCGGCGGCCGGTAAAGGCCCCGCATTGAGAACGTAAGGCCGCTGCGGGCCCGCGGTCAAGCGGGTCGGCACAGGGCCGGACGGGCGGAATTCCGAGGCCGTTCAGGCCCGGGGGAGTTCGTCACCGTCGGTGACGGAAGCGGGGGTTCCCGCTGTCCCTCCCGTCCCGGAAGACCACTCGTATCCCGTACCGCTCTGACGTACCAGAGTGTCGGCGAAGGGGCGCGAAGGATCACTGGAGAAGTGTGCGCGCTCCGCGCGCTCCCATCCGTCCCAGAAGCCGGAGAGTTCACGCCCGTCCCGGGTGCGGCCCCGCAGCCACGACTCCGCGCGCGGGGTCTCCATCCACAACAGCCGGGCCAGGTGCGGGCGCAGCGCCCGCCGCCCGGCGCCGACCCCCTCCACCAGGAGCACCGGCGCCGGCTCCAGCACCCGCTCCGGTCCGAAGCGCCGCTCCACCCAGTCGTACGGGGCCCAGTGCGCTGGCCGGCCGCCGGCGAGGGGCTCCAGCACCTGGGTGCGCAGCCGCTCCTCCCAGCCGAACAGCTCCGTGTGGCTGGCCACGTCGTCCAGGTGCAGCACGGGCGCCCCGCCCAGGGCTTCGGCGAGCCGCCCCGCGAAGGTGCTCTTCCCGGATCCGGCGTGCCCGTCGATCGCGATCAGACGCACCGGGCCGAGGGAGCACGGCAGGGCGGCGAGCTCCCGCGCGAGTGACTCAAGTGACTGGTGTGACTCCACCCGACCAGCGTAGACAAGCCCGACACGACCCGTGGCTTGGGCCTTCGGCCGCCGGGAACCTGGAAAGGTGACACCACCGAAGCGCCGACCCACCCCGGGGGAACACGCGATGACCGCACCCACGCCACGCAGGGCCGTACTCGTCGCCGCACTCGCGGTCGTCACCGCGGCCACCGCCGCCGTCGTCCCGGGCGGCGGCACCCCGGCCGCCGCCGCCCCCGCACCGCGTGCCCAGGGCCGCAGCGTCGACAACCGCTTCTGGTTCTCCTACGGCCACTGGCGGGCCGGCACCCACCGGGGCACCGGGGCCGTCGCCGGGGCCCGCCCCGGCCTGCAGATCCGGACGGCCGTCGGCCGTACCGAGTACGCCGACCCGCACACCGGGCGCAAGAGCACCTGGGAGTACGCCACCTGGACCTCCCCGCTGCACCGCTCCACGGTGCCCGCCACCGAGGCCGTCGCCTCCTGGAACGCCCGCACCCCGGCCGGCACGTGGATCCAGGTCGAGCTGCGCGCCACGTACACCGACGGCACCACCGCCCCCTGGTACGTGATGGGCCGGTGGGCCTCCGGCGACACGGACATCCGGCGCACCTCGGTGGACGGCCAGACCGACGGCCGGTCCACCGTCTGGACCGACACCCTGGCCGTCGACGCACCCGCCGCGGCCGGAGGCCTGCGCATCGCCGGCTGGCGGCTGCGCCTGACCCTCCACCGCCGGCCGGGCGCCGCCGAGGGCCCGACGGTCTGGCTGGCGGGCGCCATGGTCTCCGACGTCCCCGACCGGTTCACCGTCCCGGCCTCCCGCCCCTCCGGCACCGCCCACGAGCTGAAGGTCCCGCGCTACTCCCAGCAGACCCACGCCGGGCGCTACCCCGAGTACGACAACGGCGGCGAGGCCTGGTGCAGCCCCACCTCCTCCCAGATGGTCATCGAGTACTTCGGCCGCAGGGCCGAGCCCGCCGCCCTGGCCTGGGTGAACCCCGCGTACTCGGACCCCCAGGTCTGCCACGCCGCCCGCTCCACCTACGACGCCGCCTACAAGGGCTGCGGGAACTGGTCCTTCAACGCCGCCTACGCCGCCACCTACAGCGGCCTCGCCGGGGTCGTCACCCGCCTCGGCTCCCTGACCGACCTGGAGAGCGTAGTGAGCGCCGGCATCCCCGTCATCACCTCCACGTCCTTCCGCGCGGACGAGCTCACGGGCGCCGGCTACGGCACGTCCGGCCACCTGATGACCGTCGTCGGCTTCACCGCCGCCGGTGACGTGGTCGTCAACGACCCCCACGCCCACGACAACCCGTCCGTACGCCGGGTCTACCGGCGCGCCGAGTGGGAGAACGTCTGGCTGCGCACCAAGCGCACCGCCACGGGCGGCAAGACCGCCTCCGGGAGCGGAGGGGTCTGCTACCTCTACGCCCCCGCCCTGCCGTCCCCGGCGCAGATCGCGGCCCTGCGGGCGGTGGGCGTGCTGTGAGGGAGCGGGGCAACGGCGGGCATGACGGGGATCGCGGGGACCGCGGGGATCACGGGGTTCTGAGGCATCGCGGAGATCGTCGAAATTGGCCGTTGACCAGGCAGCCCGGTAAGCGGAACATTATGGGGTAAATGGCACATAAAGGCTTCTCATAGGAGGCGGCCCGCCATGACCACCCATCCCAGCATCGAGCACCACCCCGACCTCGCCGAGATGCGCACTCGGTTCGAGCGGGTGACCACCACTCCCCGCGCGCAGGCCGTCGAGGCGCTGGCCCTGATAACGGGCCTGTACCTGGCCGCCTCGCCGTGGATCGCGGGATTCGGCATCCTGCTCCCGCTGACGATCAACAACCTGATCGTCGGCCTCGCGTACTGCCTGTGCATGGGCGGCCTGGGATCCGCCTACGAGCGCACCCACGCGATGGCGTGGACGGCGGTCGTCCTGGGCGCCTGGACGATCATCGCCCCGTGGGCCATCGCCGGTGAGATGGACGCGACGCGCGCGGTGGTCAGCAATGTGATCACCGGAGCCGTCGCCCTCTGCCTCGGCCTCGCGATGGCGGCCATGGCCGGCCGCACCCGCGACACCAGGGTCTGACACGGAAACCGACGCCGGGTGAACCGGCCGCCGGGCCCCGACCGCTCCGCCCGCCGGCGGTGCGGCCGGGGCCCGGTCGCGTGACGTGCGCCACCAGTGACCCTCGTCTCTACCGCGAAAGCCGCGAACGCTGGCACATTGGACACCATGACCGCAGACACCGCCGCCCCGACCGCATCCGCCCGGAACCTCGCCCGCACCGGGGGCCCCAAGGAGGACTCCAACTGGATGGAGCACGTCCTCGGCTGGACCCTCGTGGTCGTCGTGGCCATGTTCGTCACCCAGGTCGGCTGGTTCTGACACCTCCCCGACGCGAGCCCCGTACTCGCTGCCATACTTCGGCCATCCTGTGGCAGTCCGAGGCTGGGGCCGGAATTGAACAATAGTCAACAGCGTCGAGCGACCGGGCGTTCACACGTACGGAGATCCGAACTCCTGGCCATCGGGCGCAAGTTGTTCGCCGACACCTCCTACGACGCGCTCTGCATGGACGACATCGCCAAGCAGGCGGGCGTCGCCAAGGGCCTGATCTACTACTACTTCAAGAGCAAGCGCGGCTACTACCTCGCCATCGTCGAGGACTCCGTGGCCGACCTCGTCGCCCGTGCCGGCGGCGACACCGACCTCCCGAACGCGGAACGGGTCCGCCGCACCGTCGACGGCTACCTCCACTACGCCGAGCACCACCGCGCCGCCTACCGCACCATCGTCACCGGCGGCGTCGGCTCCGACGCCGAGGTGCTCGCCATCCGCGACGCCGTCCGCGAGGAACTGGTCGCCACCATCGCCGAAGGCGCCTACGGACACCGCTCCCTCCCGCCCATCGCCCGCCTCGCCCTCGTGGGCTGGCTCTCCGCGGTCGAAGGGACCACCCTGGAATGGATCGGCGGGCTGAGCGCCCCGGACCAGCCCGGACGCGCCCGGCTCGGAGCCCTGCTGGTACGCCAGCTGCGCGCGACATTGGCGGTGATCGAGGAGTTCGCCCCGGAGTGTCCGGCACCTCCCGCTACCGGAGAGCCGTTCGAAACTGCTGGTGATCTTGCCCCGGTGACGGGAAGCCCCTGATCGGGCATACTCAAGCCGCCGCAGCCGCTGAACAGCCTCTTCCGTGACCCGGGAGGGCAGCATCGGCTGCACAGAGCCCGAGACCCGGCGGCGCGTCCCACACCTCGCGCGTCGCCGCCGTGCCCGAGATGGAGGAGAGCGCCGCCATGACCGACCGCGCCCCGCAGCCGGTGGACCGACAGCTGCCCACCGAGGAGTCCCGCGACCTCCTCGCCCTCGTACGCGAGATCGCCCAGCGCGAGATCCGTCCCCGGGCCGCCGAGGAGGAGGACTCCGGACGGTTCCCCCGAGAGGTCTTCACGCTGCTCTCCGAGGCCGGGCTGCTCGGCCTCCCGTACCCCGGCGAGTACGGCGGCGGCGAGCAGCCCTACGAGGTCTACCTCCAGGTCCTGGAAGAGCTCGCGGCGGCCCGCCTGACTGTCGGCCTCGGCGTCAGCGTGCACTCCCTCGCCTGCCACGGCCTCGGCGGCTACGGCACCAAGGAGCAGCAGGCCGCCCACCTGCCCGCGATGCTCGGAGGCGGCCTCCTGGGCGCCTACTGCCTCTCGGAGCCGGCCGCCGGCTCCGACGCCGCCTCGCTCACCACCAAGGCGGTCCGCGACGGCGACGACTGGATCATCACCGGCACCAAGGCCTGGATCACCCACGGCGGGGTCGCCGACTTCTATACCGTCCTCGCCCGCACCGGCGTCGAGGGCCCCAAGGGCATCACCGCCTTCCTGGTCCCCGGCGACGCCGCCGGCCTGACCGCGGCCGTACCCGAGAAGAAGATGGGCATGAAGGGCTCGCCCACCGCCCAGCTGCACTTCGACGGCGTACGCGTACCGGACTCCCGCCGCATCGGCGAGGAGGGGCAGGGCTTCTCCATCGCCCTCGCCGCGCTCGACGCGGGACGGCTCGGCATCGCCGCCTGCGCCATCGGGGTCGCCCAGGCGGCGCTGGACGAGGCGCTCGTGTACGCGCTGGACCGCAAGCAGTTCGGTCACCCCATCGCGGACTTCCAGGGGCTGCGGTTCATGCTGGCCGACATGGCCACCAAGATCGAGGCCGGCCGGGCGCTGTACCTCGCGGCGGCGCGGCTGCGGGACGCCGGCAAGCCGTTCTCCCGGCAGGCGGCCATGGCCAAGCTGTTCTGTACGGACGCGGCGATGGCCGTCACCACGGACGCGGTCCAGGTCCTCGGCGGCTACGGCTACACCGCGGACTTCCCCGTCGAGCGCCTGATGCGCGAGGCGAAGGTGCTCCAGATCGTGGAGGGCACCAACCAGATCCAGCGCATGGTCATCGCCCGCCACCTGGCAGGGCCCGAGACGCGCTGACGCGCTCCCTCGCCGGACGGGTCAGTACAGCCCGCTGCTGGTCGAGGGCCAGACCGGGGACGACGTGAGCCGGGACCACTCCGGGTCCCGCCGGCCGGGCAGGGTGCGGCCGGCGTCGGCCCACCGGGCCAGCAGGTCGCGGTAGATCGGCGGATCGGGCGCCTGCTGCTCGCGCAGCGGTTCACGCGGAAGCGGGCGCTGAACCGATTCTTCGAAACCTGACGACATCGGACGGCGCCTTCGGCCCGTTGAAGACTGAAGCGTGCTCATGCACGGCCAACGCGGGACGGAAGCCGCGGGTAATCGCCCCCGGCGTACGCCCATCCGTTCGACGTGTCCCCGGAGCCCCAACGACACCGAGTCGCGCAGGGCCGCTGCCCCGCCGGGGTGCGGCGGGGCAGCGGCGAGGCAGGGGCGGACCGGGTCCCGCGACTCACTTGACGGTCACACCACCAGAGCCGTCGCCGGCCGGTGCTCCGGGGTCGGGCTGCGCAGGGCTGTCGTAGCCGGACCGCGAATGCGGGGTCACGTTCCCAGGACTCGGGGCTTGACCGGCGGAGGGCGGCGGAGAATATGCCGCTGGCCCGTACCGAGGTGGACACTGTCCGGTTCTGTGGCCGGCCGGAGGTGCCGCAGAGGTCGTGGCCCTGGGGCTTCGCGGCATGAAGGGGCACGTGGACGCCGAAGCAACGACGGCGTACCGCCCCGCGGGCCCCGTCCAACTGATCATGGCGGGGCGGCAGACGAGCGCCGGGCAGCAGCGTTGCGAGCGGGATGCTCCGGGGCGGCCGTTGCGGCCGCGGGCCGCGGGCCGCGGGCCTCGGGCCTCGGGCCTCGGGGTCTCGGCGGGGCGGGGGCGGTAGGCGCGGGGCGGTGTGCGACGGCGGGGTCTGCGTGGCCGGGATCGGTAGCACGCGGGGTGGTGTGGGGGAGCGGTGTTTCGGTGGGGCGGCATCAGGGTTGTGCTGGGGGTTTCCCGTCCGTCCTATCGTCTTCCGGTTCGTGCCGGTCCCTCAAGGGCGCTCCTTTGTCGCGTCGCTTCGCGATGGCCTTCGGCCACCCTTGACCGCCCGTCCCGCCCCGGAAAATCGAGGACAGCCGGGAAGCCCCCAGAAGAACGGGCCGGGGGAGAGATAGAGGGACGGGCACATCAGCGATGCGCGGGCGGAGCCCGGTGCGCCTCAGATCGCTACACGGTCCTGTCGGACGGCGTCTGCGAGCCTCTGTGGCTGGGCACAGGCCGCCAGCGATGGCGAGGCGCTTCTCGATCACGCGACTGCAGACCGTCTGGTGCTGGTCATAGGCCGGAGGCGCTCTGATGCGCCCAACTTGGACGGCGTCTGCGGGCGGTCCGGGGGAGGAAAGGCGCCAGATGACGGCTGAGGCGATGCCCATCCAGGTCTGGGAGGGTGCGCGCCTCACACGGCCGTCAGATTGCCCCAATTGCCCTCGTTTGGAAGTGGGGTTGGAGTGTTATCCCGGCTCTGATGGGGGTTGGCATCGGCTGGGCCGATCCATCGGCCCTCCCGTCCCTCGAATCCGCCCTCTCAGCCCCGAACGGGGGGCGGACGCCGTCTCGGAGAAGCGCCTCGCCATCGCTGGCGGCCTATGTCCAGCCCAAGAGGCCTGCAGGCGCCGTCTCGGAGACGCGTGTAGCGATCGATGGCGGCTTATGTCCAGCCCAAGGGGCCTGCGGACGCCGTCCGGCAGGGCCGTGTAGCGATCTGAGGCGCGCCCCCGACCGCCCCGCCCCTTGCTGATGTGCCCGTCCCTCTATCTCTCCCCCGGCCCGTTCTTCTGGGGGCTTCCCGGCTGTCCTCGATTTTCCGGGGCGGGACGGGCGGTCAAGGGTGGAGCGCAGCGACATCGCGAAGCGACGCGACAAAGGAGCGCCCTTGAGGGACCGGCCCGACACGGAAGACGATAGGACGGACGGGAAACCCCCAGCACAACTCTGATGCCGCCCCACTCACACCCCGCCCCCGCACCGACGCCGCGCCTCCCACCCCCGCCTCACATAGACCCCACTCTCCCCGCCGCTCCCGCGCCTTCCGTCCCTGCCCCGCGCGGTTCCCGCTCCTCGCGTCCCGCCCCGCACCTTCCGTCCCTGCCCCGCGCGGTTCCCGCTCCTCGCGTCCCGCCCCGCGCCTTCCGTCCCTGCCCCGCGCGGTTCCCGCTCCTCGCGTCCCGCCCCGCGCCCCCCGCCCCCGCCCCGCCGGAGCCCCGCTCGCCTCTGCCCCCCGGAGCCCCGCTCGCCTCGGCCCTCGGCCCTCGGCCCCCGGTCCCGCCGGGCCCGCTCGCCCCGCCCCTCGCCACTTCGTGCCCTGCTGTCAGAGCGTGTCAGAAGTCTGGTCCCGGGGCGTATTTCTGACGTACCGTCATATCCATTCGCCCGCGCCGCTCCCCGACGTCACCCGCCCCCGCCCCGGAGGTCCGTCATGCCCGCAGACCGGCCCGTCGCCCTCGACGAGTACCCCATCCACCAGGCTCCCCTGTCGATGAAGCACCTTGTGAGCGGCGACCGGAACGCCTACGACCGGTGCATCTTCCACGTCTTCGACCACGCCGGCCGCGCCGTCCTGATCCTCGGCCTCGGCGTCTACCCCAACGCCGGGGTCATCGACGCCTACGCCACCCTCCGCATCGGCGACGAGCTCCTGGCGGTCCGGGCCTCCGACGCCCTCACCGACGACCGGATGAACCTCTCGGTGGGGCCCCTGTCCATCACCGTCGACGTGCCCCTCAAGCAGCTCACGCTGCGCTGCGCTCCCGATGCCGACGACCCGCACGGGCTCTCGTACGACATCACCTGGACCGCCGAATTCCCCGCGGTCTGGGAGCCGCACCACATCCAGCGGCGCGGCGACCGGCTCATGCTGGAGGGCCGCCGCTTCGTCCAGGCGGGCAGCGTCACCGGCACCGTCCGCGCCAAGGGCGAGGAGTTCACCCTCACGGCGGGGGAGTGGACCGGCACCCGGGACCGGAGCTGGGGCGTGCGGCCGATCCCCGGCGAGGAGGGCGGCCGGGCGGCCGAGGAGCACCGCCCCGAGGGCTTCCACTGGCTCTGGATCCCGGTCCGCTTCGCGGACCGCTTCGTCATGGTCATCGCGCAGGAGGACGCCGACGGCCACCGCACCTTGAACGAGGCCCTGCAGGTCTTCCCCGAGGGCACCGGCCGCGCGGACGTCCAACTCGGCTGGCCGCACACCGAGATCCGCTACCGCCCCGGCAGCCGGCACCCCGAGAGCGCCGTCATCCACCTCACCGACCCGTCCCGCAAGCCCCTGGAGCTGGGCGTGGAGATACTGAACTCCTCCCCGCTCGCCGTCGGCGCCGGCTACCCGCCCGCCGGCGACTGGCAGCACGGCACCTGGCAGGGCCGCGGCTGGAGCGACCGCCGCGTCTACGACCTCTCCCACCCCGGCGCCCACCCCATGGCGGCCTTCGGGGTCACCGACCACTCGGCCCGCTTCACGCTCGACGGACAGACCGGGCACGGCATCTTCGAGCACGGCAGCTTCGGGCGCCACGACCCGAGCGGCTTCGCCGACTACTCCTCCGTCGCCCCGTAGATCCCGCGGGTCCAGGTTCACGTCCGAGCGCGAGAAGGGCTACCCATGGCAACCGCACCACGTCCGCGCACCTCCACCCGAGAGCCCGAGGAGCTCGGCCGCCGCCTCGGCGCCTGGCTCGACGGCCGGCTTCCCGGGGCGAAGGTCACCAACGTCTCCGTCCCCGGTTCGAACGGGATGTCCAGCGAGACCCTGCTCTTCGACATCGAGCATCCCGACACCCCGCTGCGCGCCTGCGCGCTGCGGCTCGCCGCCGACCCGGCGGCCTACACCGTCTTCCCGACGTACGACATGCCGCGCCAGCACCGTGTGATGGGCCTGGTCGCCGAGCACACGGACCTGCCCGTCCCGCGCGTGCAGTGGCTGGAGGAGGATCCCGGGCCGCTGGGGGCGCCGTTCTTCGTCATGGCCCGCGCCGAGGGCCGGGTCCCGCCCGACGTCATGCCCTACACCTACGAGGGCAACTGGCTGCACGCGGCGACCGACGCCGAACGCGGCGCGCTCCAGGAGGCGAGCATCTCGCTCCTGGCCCGGCTGCACGACCAGTTCCCCGCCAAGGAGGCCGAGTTCCTCCTGCCCGAGGGCGAGGGGAGCCCGCTGCGCCGACACGTCGACGCCCAACGGGCCTATTACGCCTGGGTGGTGAGCGGACTGGCGCCCTCCCCGCTGATCGAGCGGGCCTTCGCCCGGCTCGAGGAGCTGTGGCCGGCCGACGAGGGGCCCGCCGTGCTGAACTGGGGCGACGCCCGCATCGGCAACGTCGTCTACGACGGTTTCACACCGGTGGCGGTCCTGGACTGGGAGATGGCGGGGTACGCCCCGCGCGAGGTGGACCTCGGCTGGAGCGTGTACCTGCACCGCTTTTTCCAGGACCTCACCGTGAGCTTCGGCCAGCCCGGCCTGCCGGACTTCCTGCGCCGCGAGGACCTGGAGCGCCGCTACGCCGAACTGACCGGCCACACACCGCGGGACATGGAGTTCCACACCCTCTACGCGGCCCTGCGGCACGCGATCGTGATGCTGCGCATCGCCTACCGGCAGGCCCACTTCGGCGAGGTCGAGGTCCCGGCGGACCCGGACGGCCTGATCCTGCACCACGCCAGCCTGGCCGCCATGGTGCAGGGAACGTACTGGTAGGGGAACAGAGGGGAGCAGAGGTGGCGGACGGGCGGCCCTCAGGCCGCCTGTGCGTGCTGCTGGCGCGTCTGCGCCTGCGGCTGCGACAGGACCGGGCGCACGACGCGGACCGGGCGCGAGCCCGGGCCTCCGACGTGCGAGAACGGCTGCGTCCGCCAGTCCAGGCCCTGGGGCAGGGCCGATGGGGCGAAGGAGTCGAGCTCCGGCGCGGCCTCGGCCGACTGGTTCATGCCGACGGTGGGGAGGGCGTCGGCGGCGGGCCGACCGGTGCCGGCGCACACGGTGAGCCCGAAGGGGTTCCACGGGGTGAGGCAGAGCGCGTGCTGCGGCAGGTACTCCTCGTCGGCGACGAGGGCGATCGACTGGCCGCAGTCGGGGCAGATCGCGTGATGGATCTCGAACCCCTCGACGTCGTCGAGGTACTCGCCGTCCTCGGGGTACGCGTCGTCCCCGGAGTCGAGCGGTTCGAGGGGCTCCGGCTCGGTGCGACCGGCGCGCTTGGTATTCAGCATGGATGTACTCCCCCTTGGGTGGGCCGGGCGGGCAGGTTCTGCGGCCTCGGCCACAGCAACCACTTCCCGTCGAGCGTCACGAGTAACCACAACAGACCAGCCTCCACCTGCATACCCCTGTGGCCTTGGTCACATGCCCGGCGCAGATGCCTCCAGTGGGCGGACAGCACTGGGCCTGGAGTGCCTTTGGCCGTAAGTTGAGCGGCTATGAGCGCAATGGAGGAGCTGGACCGCCAGATCGTGGATCTGCTCGTGCGGGACGGGCGGATGAGCTACACGGATCTGGGCAAGGCCACGGGACTGTCCACGTCGGCAGTCCATCAGCGGGTACGCCGACTGGAGCAGCGCGGGGTGATCCGCGGCTACGCGGCCGTGGTCGACCCGGAGGCCGTCGGCCTGCCGCTGACCGCTTTCATCTCGGTCAAGCCCTTCGATCCGAGTGCCCCGGACGACATCGCCGACCGGCTGTCCGGCGTCCCCGAGATCGAGGCCTGCCACAGCGTCGCCGGCGACGAGAACTACATCCTCAAGGTGCGTGTCGCCACTCCCCTGGAGCTGGAGGACCTCCTGGGCCGGCTGCGCGCCCTCGCCCACGTCGCGACCCGGACGACCGTGGTCCTCTCCACTCCCTACGAGGCGCGCCCGCCCCGCGTGTAACCGCCGAAGGGGGTACCCGGCGGTCGGGAGGGGCGGGACGACGCGGGACACTGGTCGGCATGACTGACCGCACCGCCCACTCCGCCGACGCCGTCGGAGCACCGACCAGGACCGTCCTCCTCCGCGGGGGCGAAGTACACAGCCCCGCCGACCCCTTCGCCACGGCGATGGTCGTCGAGCGCGGCCACATCGCCTGGGTCGGTTCCGAAGGCGCGGCCGACGCCTTCGCGCAGGGTGTCGACGAGGTCGTCGATCTCGGCGGGGCGCTCGTGACCCCCGCCTTCACCGACGCGCACGTCCACACGACCTCCGCGGGCCTGGCCCTGACCGGGCTGGACCTCACCGGAGCGCGCTCGCTGGCCGCCGCGCTGGACCTCGTACGCGCGTACGCGGCGAGCCGGCCCGCCGACCGGGTGCTGCTCGGGCACGGCTGGGACGCCGCCCGCTGGCCCGAGCGGCGCGCGCCGCGCCGCAGTGAGCTCGACGAGGCCGCCGGGGGCCGCCCCCTCTACCTCAGCCGCATCGACGTGCACTCGGCCGTGGTCACCACGGCCCTGCTCGACCTCGTCCCGGGGGTGCGTCCCGAAGGGGACCTGCCGCTGACCGCCGACGACCACCACTCCGTACGGCGGGCGGCGCTCGCCGCGGTCACCCCGGCCCAGCGCGCCGAGGCGCAGCGGGCCGCGCTGGACCGGGCGGCCTCCCTCGGCATCGGTTCGCTGCACGAGTGCGGCGGGCCCGACATCTCCTCCGCCGAGGACTTCACGGGCCTGCTGGCCCTGGCGGCGGAGCGGCCCGGTCCGCGCGTGTTCGGGTACTGGGCCGACCGGGACCTGGACCTGGCCAGGGAGCTGGGGGCCGTCGGGGCCGCCGGCGACCTCTTCGTGGACGGCGCCCTCGGTTCGCACACCGCCTGCCTGCACGCCCCGTACGCCGACGCCTCGCACGCCGGTACGGAGTACCTGGACGCGGTGGCGGTCGCCGAGCACGTGGCGGCCTGCACCGAGGAGGGCCTCCAGGCCGGCTTCCACGCCATCGGCGACGCGGCGATCACCGCGGTGGTCGAGGGTGTCCGCGCGGCCGCCGAGAAGGTGGGCACGGCCCGGATCCGTGCGGCCCGGCACCGCGTCGAGCACGCCGAGATGATGACCCCGGTCACCATCGCCGCCTTCGCGGAGCTGGGGCTCACCGCCTCGGTGCAGCCCGCCTTCGACGCGGCGTGGGGCGGCGGGGACGGGATGTACGCCGACCGGCTCGGCGCCGACCGCGCCCGCACCCTCAACCCGTACGCGGCCATGCTGAAGGCCGGGGTGCCGCTGGCCTTCGGTTCGGACGCGCCGGTGACGCCGCTCGACCCGTGGGGCACCGTCCGTGCGGCCGCCTTCCACCGGACGCCCGAGCACCGGGTCTCGGTTCGGGCCGCCTTCACCGCCCACACCCGGGGCGGCTGGCGGGCCCTGGGCCGCGACGACGCGGGGATCCTCGTCCCCGGCGCCCCGGCCGACTACGCGGTCTGGCAGACGGGCGAACTGATCGTCCAGGCCCCGGACGACCGGGTGGCCCGCTGGTCCACCGACCCCCGCTCGGGCACCCCCGGACTGCCCGATCTGACCCCCGGATCCGAACTGCCGGTGTGCCTCGCCACCGTCGTCGGCGGGCGGGAGGTATTCGTACGCCCACAGGGGTGATCCGGTCGGCCTCGGTTCGGTACGGGCGGCCGGACCCGGATAGGTTCGGCCGGGTCCACCACAGGACGTCGTGCCGGACGGATCCGTCTGCTCAGCGCGCCCGCGCCTCGGGGGCGAGGGAAGGTTTCGCCGGGCGGCGGGTGGCCCCAGGTCGGGGTCCGGCGGTCCAGTAGACAACGGTCACGGCGGCCCGCAGCCAGCGGGAGTCTGATCGGCCCGAAGGACCGCGGGCCCCGATCACCCGCCCGGGGCGCCCCCGGGGAGGCCGCAGGCGCCCGCACCGCCGGGGCGGGCCGCGGCCGATGTTCTAAAGTCATCCTTTGCGACCAGACGTACAGGACGTGCAAGAGCACAAAAGGGGACTCAGTGAGCGACGGCGGACAGCGGACCTACGGGCCGCTCGGTACAGCCTTGGTGATCATTCCGACCTACAACGAGGCGGAGAACATCGGGCTGATCGTCGGCCGCGTCCGGGCGGCGGTTCCCGAGGCCCACGTCCTGGTCGCCGACGACAACAGCCCCGACGGCACGGGCAAGCTCGCCGACGAGCTCGCGGCCGGTGACGACCACGTGCACGTCCTGCACCGCAAGGGCAAGGAGGGGCTGGGTGCCGCCTACCTCGCGGGCTTCGTCTGGGGCCTGGACGAGGGCTACGGCGTGATCGTCGAGATGGACGCCGACGGCTCCCACCAGCCCGAGGAGCTGCCCCGCCTGCTGACCGCGCTGGCCGGCGCCGACCTGGTCCTGGGCTCGCGCTGGGTGCCGGGCGGCCGCGTGGTCAACTGGCCCAAGACCCGTGAGTTCCTCTCGCGGGGCGGTTCGACGTACTCCCGGCTGATGCTGGACGTCCCGATCCGCGACGTGACCGGCGGCTACCGCGCCTTCCGGCGCGAGACCCTGGAGGGCCTGGGCCTGGAGGAGGTGGCCTCCGCGGGCTACTGCTTCCAGGTGGACCTGGCCCGCAGGGCCGTGCAGAAGGGTTTCCGCGTGGTGGAGGTCCCCATCACGTTCGTCGAGCGTGAGTTCGGCGACAGCAAGATGAGCAAGGACATCGTCGTGGAGGCCCTCTGGCGGGTCACCCAGTGGGGCCTCAAGACCCAGGCGGCCAAGCTGCTGGGCAAGGACAGCGGCAAGGACAGCGGCAAGGACAGCGGGAAGCGGAACGGCGGCGCCTGACCGGGCCGGACCGGGGGAGACCCCCTAGGGGGTGCCCCGTACCTCCGGCTGAGGACACTTTTATCCGGCCCCAGGCACACTGGATGCCATGACGACCGGCACTGGATCCCTGCGAACGGGCACCCCGACGGCCCCCCGTCGGCGCTCGCCCGCCCGAACCTTCCTCCCCCTGGCCATCGCCGCCTGGCTGATCCTGGAGATCTGGCTGCTCGGCATGGTCGCCGACGCGGCCGGCGGCCTGGCCGTCGCCGTGCTGATCGCCGGCGGCCTGGTCCTGGGCGCGGTGGTCATCAAGCGCGCCGGGCGCCGGGCCTTCAAGAACCTGACGGACACCTTCCAGCAGGCGCAGCAGGGGCAGCAGCCCACCCCGCAGCAGCCCGGCCAGGGCAACGGCCTGACCATGCTGGCCGGTCTGCTCCTCATGCTGCCGGGCCTGCTCTCCGACGTCGCGGGCCTGCTCCTGCTGCTCCCTCCCGTCCGGGCCTGGGTCGGCCGCAGGGCCACGCGTTCCCTGGAGCGGAAGATGGCCGCGGCCCCCGCCGGCAGCTTCGGTGACGCCTTCCAGCAGGCCCGTATCCACTACCCCGACGGCAAGGTCGTCCAGGGTGAGGTCGTCCGCGAGGACCGGCCGGGCCCGCAGGGCGGCCCGGACACCAGCTACCGTCCGCCGCTCACGCCGTGACGCCGTAGCGGCACGAGAAAGCCGAGGGGCCCCGCCACACACTGTGTGGCGGGGCCCCTCGGCTTGTGCGTTCGTCCGGCTGTCAGGCGGACTTGCGGCTGTCCCGCGGATGCACGGCAATGTTCATGGCGCCGGAGCGCAGGACCGCCAGCCTTTCGGCCAGCACTTCCTCCAGCTCCTCGCGAGTGCGTCGCTCCATGAGCATGTCCCAGTGCGTTCGCGCAGGCTTGCCCTTCTTCTCTTCGGGCCCGTCCCCGTCAACCAGGAGTGCCATGGCGCCGCACGCCTTGCACTCCCACTCCGGCGGAATCTCTGCCTCAACCGAGAACGGCATCTCAAATCGATGTCCGTTCTGGCATGCGTACTCCACCGCCTGGCGCGGGGCCAGATCGATGCCGCGGTCCGTCTCGTAGCTGGTAACCACGAGGCGCGTACCGCGGAGAGCTCGCTCACTCATGAATCGTGCCTCCCGGGCTTGTCGCCCACAGGACAGGTGTCGCTGTCGTCGTCATCCGGTCAACGTCCGGTCGGCGGTATAGATTCCCGCTCCGGGTCATGCGTCGCCCGTCGTACCGCCCCTTGTTGTACCCACCAGTGCCCGTTTTGTCACATCTGGCAGCAGATGTCACCCAACGTCTAGACTTCTTTAGCGCGCAGTAACGGTCCGCCTGGCAGGCCAAAGGCGTACACTACCGGCCCTTCGCCGCAACGTCTAAATCCGTTCGGAATTCGCTCGTGGATCCGGACCGGGCACAGGCGGGTGCCCGGTCTCAGAGGCGTTCCGGTACAGGATTGCCCGCCGCCTCCACCGCGCGCCGCACCGGCACTCGCGCGAGCAGCAGGAACCCCAGTGCGAAGAAGGCCACCAGCGAGATGATCGCGTCCCGGTAGCTCCCCGTCACCTGATAGGTCAGGCCGAACACGAGCGGTCCCACCCAGCTCAGGCCGCGGTCGCTCATCTCGTACGCCGAGAAGTACTCGGCCTCCTTGCCCGCGGGCACCAGGTGCGAGAACAGCGACCGCGACAGCGCCTGGCTGCCGCCCAGCACCAGGCCGATCATGGCAGCCAGGGCGAAGAACCACACCGGCGTCCGCGCGGGCAGGAAGTAGCCGACTCCCAGCGTCACCGCCCAGGCGGCCAGCGAACCCAGGATCGTCCGCTTGGCGCCGTAGATCCGTGCCAGCCGGCCCATGCCCAGGGCGCCGCCGACCGCCAGGACCTGCACCAGCAGCACCGCCCCGATCAGGGTGCCCTGTTCCAGCTCCAGCTCCTCCGAGCCGTAGATCGAGGCCTGGGAGATCACCGTCTGCACGCCGTCGTTGTAGATCAGGTACGCCAGCAGGAACGACAGCGTCAGCGGGTAGCGGCGCATGTCCTTGAAGGTGGCGACCAGCTGCTTCCAGCCGCTGACGGCCGGCGCCGCCCCCGGATCCCGCACGACCGCCCGGTCCCGCAGCCGGCGCAGCGGGATCAGGGCGAAGGCGCCCCACCACAGGCCCGACGCCGCGAGGCAGATCCGCACCGCGGTCCCCTCCGAGACGCCGAAGGAGTCGTGCCCCAGGTAGAGAGCCAGGTTCGCGATGAGCATCACGGACCCGGCGGTGTAGCCGAAGGCCCAGCCGCGCGAGGACACCGTGTCCCGCTCGTCCGGAGTGGAGATCTGCGGTAGGTAGGCGTTGTAGAGCACCATCGACACGGACAGCGCGGCGTTCGCCACGATCAGCAGGAAGCCGCCCAGCAGGTAGCGCTCGCCGCCCAGGAAGAACATCGCGGTCGTCGCCGTTGCCCCGGTGTACGCGGCCACCGCCAGCAGCGGCTTCTTGCGGCCCGTCCGGTCCGCGACCGCGCCCGCGAGCGGCATCAGCAGGACGGCCAGGATCACCGAGGCCGAGACCGAGTAGGCGAAGAAGGAGCCTGCCCGCACCGGTATGCCCAGCGGGTGCACGAAGCCCTCGGCGTCCGCGGCGGCCTTGGCCACCGACGTCAGGTACGGCCCGAGGAACACCGTCAGCACGCTCGCCGAGTACACCGAGACGGCGAAGTCGTAGAAGTACCAGCCGCGCTGCTCGCGCTTGCGCGAGGCCGCGGCGGCCGCCTTCTCGGCGGCGGTGGATCTGCCGTCCTCCGCCCCCGGTTCCGCTTCCTCGGTCCTGCTGCTGTTGTCCGCGCTCACTCGGTGCCCCCCTCGGTGGTCCCGTACCGCGTCGGCCGCCGCACCCTTCACGGCGGCCGAGAGCGGGTCAGACCCAGGCGCCGCGCCGGTCCAGCACCGTGCGCAACATGTCGATGTGGTCGGTCATGATGCCATCGACACCCAGGTCGAGGAGAGCCTCCACACGTTCCGGTTCGTTCACGGTCCACACGTGGACCTGCAGGCCCCGCTCGTGCGCCGTCCTGACGAAGCGCCGGTCGACCACACGGATGCCCGCCTGGGTCTCCGGCACCTGGGCCGCCACCGCCCCGACGCGCAGCGCCGCCGGGATCGCGTACGAGCGCAGCCGCAGCCCGACCACCCCGCGTACGCCGTACGAGGTCGCCAGTCGCGGGCCGGCGATCCTCTGGGCGCGGGCCACCCGGCTCTCCGAGAAGGAGCCCACGCAGACCCGGTCCCAGATCCCGGTGCGCGCGATCAGGTTGACCAGCGGGTGCAGGGCCGATTCGGCCTTGACGTCGATGTTCCAGCGCGCGTCCGGGAACTCCTCCAGCAGCTCCTCGAAGAGCGGCAGGGGCTCGGTGCCCCCCACCCGCGCCTCGCGGACCTGCTTCCAGGGCAGTTCGGCGATCCGGCCCCGGCCGTCGGTGACCCGGTCCAGGGTGGAGTCGTGGAAGGCCACGAGCTTGCCGTCGGCCGTGGCGTGCACATCGGTCTCGAAGTACCGGTAGCCGGCCCCGGTGGCCCGGCGGAACGCCGCGGCGGTGTTCTCCAGCCCTTCCGCGGCACCTCCCCGGTGCGCGAAGGGGATCGGAGCCGGGTGGTCCAGATACGGATGGCGAAGGCGTACGTGCGTCACGGCGGCAGTATCCCCCGCGGCGGCGGGGACCGGTGGTACGCGCGGTGAACGGGATACGGCCCCTGGTGCAAGTGGACTGACTCGTGGCACGCTGTGCCCCGGACAGCAATCCAATCGAGGCTTCCGTCGAGGCCAATCGGACGAAAGTGGACCGCACGCCATGGCCGAATGGACCTCAGCGGTCGGTGCCGCTCAGCTCGCCCGCCTCATCACCTCGCAGCAGGAGCGGACCTCCGTACCGGGCGCCCGCAAGCCGCCCGCCTACCGCTCCCTCGCCGACGGCATCCGGCTGCTCGTCCTGGAGGGCCGTGTCCCGGTCGCCGCCCGGCTCCCCGCCGAGCGCGAACTCGCCGTCGCCCTGTCCCTCAGCCGCACCACCGTCGCCGCCGCCTACGAGGCCCTGCGCGGGGAGGGCTTCCTGGAATCCCGCCGCGGCGCCGGCAGCTGGACCTCCGTCCCGGCCGGCAACCCGCTGCCCGCCCGGGGCCTGGAGCCGCTGCCGCCCGAGTCCCTCGGCTCGATGATCGACCTCGGATGCGCCGCCCTCCCCGCCCCCGAGCCCTGGCTGACCAGGGCCGTCCAGGGCGCCCTGGAGGAACTGCCGCCGTACGCGCACACTCACGGGGACTATCCGGCGGGCCTGCCGGCGCTGCGCCGGATGCTCGCCGACCGCTACACCGAGCAGGGCATCCCCACCATGCCCGAGCAGATCATGGTGACCACCGGGGCCATGGGTGCCATCGACGCCATCTGCAGCCTGTTCGCCGGGCGCGGCGAGCGGATCGCCGTCGAGTCCCCTTCCTACGCCAACATCCTCCAGCTCATGCGCGCCGCCGGGGTCCGCCTCGTACCGGTCGCGATGGGCGACGGACTGTCGGGCTGGGACATGGACGTCTGGCGCCAGGTCCTGCGCGACTCGGCCCCGCGCCTCGCCTACGTGGTGGCCGACTTCCACAACCCCACCGGAGCCCTCGCCTCCGATGAGCAGCGACGCGCGATGGTCGAGGCGGCCCGTTCCGCGGGCACCGTCCTCGTCGCCGACGAGACCATGCTCGAACTCCAGCTGGACCCGGACCTGGAGATGCCCCGCCCGGTCTGCTCCTTCGACCCGGCCGGCAGCACCGTGATCACCGTCGGCTCCGCCAGCAAGGCCTTCTGGGCGGGCATGCGGATCGGCTGGGTCCGCGCGGCCCCCGACGTCATCCGCAGCCTGGTCGCGGCCCGCGCGTACGCCGACCTCGGCACGCCGGTGCTGGAACAGCTCGCGGTGAACTGGCTGATGCGGACCGGCGGCTGGCAGGAGGCGGTGGAGATCCGCAGGCAGCAGGCCCGGGAGAACCGTGACGCACTGGTCGCGGCGGTCCGGCGGGAGCTCCCGGAGTGGGAGTTCGAGGTCCCGGCGGGCGGTCTGACGCTGTGGGCCCGCGCGGGCGGCCTGTCCGGCTCCCGCCTGGCCGAGGTGGGCGAGCGGGTCGGCGTAAGGGTCCCCTCGGGTCCGAGGTTCGGCGTGGACGGGGCCTTCGAGGGCTACGTCCGGCTGCCGTTCACGGTGGGCGGACCGGTGGCGGAGGAAGCCGCCGGCCGCCTGGCGGCGGCAGCGACCCTGGTCGGCAAGGGCGCGGGCGACAGCGGCGCCGAACCCCCCCGCACGTTCGTGGCGTAACGCCCCGGCGGCCGAGGGGGACAGGGCGGGGTGTGGTCAGCGACGTAGAACGTGATGTGTTGGCGCGGCATCGCCCCGCGCCCGCGGAGCGAGGGCCAGGGCGCCATTAACCATGAGTCCCGGACCAAACCCCGGTCAGGCCCCGGCCTGGCCTCGGCCCCGGCCTGGCCCCGGCCTCGGCCCCGGCCTGGCCCCGGCCTGGCCTCGGTCCCGGCCTGGCCTCGGCCCCGGTCAGGCCCCGACCCGCCCGGCCAGGGCCCAGAACACCGCCCGGCCCACCGCCAGGGCCCCCGCACCGCCCGGCCAGGGCTACCGCTCCGGCGCGTCCAGCGCCGCCGCACCCACCGCCTCGGCCAAGCCCGTCCCCGGCGCCTGCTGCCGCTCCGGCAGGAGTTCCAGTACGGCCTGCCGGTGCGCCGGATGCGTGGCCTCGTCGTACGGGTCCGGGGTCGCCGGCACCTGGAGCCGGTGCACCGGCCCCGTGCCGAGCCGCGCGTACCCCCGCCCCGGCGGCACGAGCGTCGTCGGCGTGGTGTGCGGCGGCAGCCCCAGCACGTCGGTGATCTGCTGGATCGAGGCGGCCCCGAGCACGATCCGCGCACGCGTGTGCTGCCACACGGCGTCGTGCAGCAGCTCCAGGTGGTCGAACGGCTCGGCCACGGCCACCGTGACGTGCGCGGGCCGCCCGTGCCGAAGCGGCACCTGGAGGTGGGTCATGGGGTCCGGCCCGCCCTCGGCCACCGCGAGGTGCGCGAGCACGCTCGGCTGGTCCAGCAGGATCCACAGCGGGCGCCGGGTGTCCTCCGGAGCGGGCCGGCCGGCCTCGCGGGCCCGGTGGGTGGCGATGAGCCGGCGTTCGGTCTCCTGCGCGGCCCACTCCAGGGTGGCCACCGCGCCGACCGGCCCGCACTCCACCGCGAGGACGCCCGCCCGGCCGGACAGGCACGCGTACTCGCCGCTGCCGCCGCCGTCGACGATCAGGACGTCGCCGCCGTGCCGCAGGGCCTGCAGCGCGAGGGAGCGGAGCAGGGTGGAGGTGCCGCTGCCGGGCTGGCCGACCGCGAGCAGGTGGGGCTCGGTGGAGCGGGGGCCGGTGCGCCAGACGACCGGCGGGACGTCGCGGGGCCGCTCGCCCTCCAGTACGGGCAGGGTGCGCTGCACGCTCCCCGAGTCGGTGAAGCCGAGCACGCTCTCGCCCGGGGAAGTGACGAACGGCTGGGCGGCGATGCCCGTCGGCAGCGCCGCCAGCACGCTCAGGTCGAGCTGGTTGCCCTCCTCGTCCCAGTCGAAGAGATACTCCCGTCCGCGTCCGGACTTTGCGTGCAGCAGTGCCTCGATCCGGGCCCGTGAGGCGGCCTCGCCGTCGGTGAAGTAGGCCGGGTAGCGGATGTGGAGCCGGGTGAGCCGGCCCGCCTCGTCGAACTCGTAGCCGCTGAAGGCCTTGTCCCACTCCCCGCCGTGGGCGAAGAGCGGACTGGGGTCCTCCGGGATGGAGAAGTACGGCACGAGGGCTTCGTAGAGGGAGCCGAGTCGTTCGGCCTCGGCATCGCTGGGTCCGGTCTTCACCGGGGTGCGGTCGCGCCCGTGCCAGGCCGCCGCCGCCATGAGGGTCATCAGGGCGAGGAGCGGGCCGTAGGGGACGAGTGCGACCACGAGGACGCAGGCGGCACCCAGGAACAGGGCGGGACCGCGCTTGTCCTTGGGGGTCTCGGACCATCTGCGCCGCCCGGCCGCGGCCAGGATGCGCAGGCCGCGTCCGATGACGAGGAGCGGATGGAGGACGTCCGTGGCACTGTCGGCGGCCGTGCGAGCGAAGTCGCGGCCCCGGGCCAGCGACGCGGTGCCGCTGCTGAGAATGCGGGGAAGTGGGCGCCGGGCCACGGGCGTCTCCTGGAGTTGTGGTCGTGAGAGGTGTTCCGGGTGGGGCTGGAGTTCCTGCTCGGGGGGCCGCTAGAGCTTGATCCCGCCGAGCAGGCTCGCGAGGCTCGCGGTGCTCGCCGTGATGCTCGGGGCGATGGCGGAGCCGGCGAGGAAGAAGCCGAAGAGCGAGCAGACGAACGCGTGCGTCAGCTTCATCCCGTCCTTCTTGAAGAACAGGAAGCAGATGATGCCGAGCAGGACCACGCCTGAGATGGACAGGACCATGAGAGGTTCTCCTGGTTGGTGGGGACAGTCACCATCAGTTGTTCCAGGCTCACAGGAAGTATCAATGCGAAAAAAGGTGCATACGGGTGAATCAAGGGGTTTTTCACTTGACCGGCTCAGCCCGGCTGGCGCGCCCGCCGGACAGGGGTCCTGGGTGATCCAACCCTCGGACCGGCCCGGACATGCGCAGGCCAGGGCGCTACTCTGACGATTCACCCGTACGGACGCAGTGCGGTGCACCCCCCTGCCCGCACGGCCTGGGGAAGCTTCATGCCAGCAGCGAGTGAAAGGCGGTACGCACGATGAGCGAGCACCCCGAAGGCACCTCTCCGGAAGGCCCCGACGAGGACGTCATCGAGCTGGCGACCAAGATCTTCGATCTCGCCCGCCAGGGTGACAGCGCCCGGCTCGCCGCGTACCTCGACGCCGGGGTCCCGGCGAACCTCACCAACGACCGCGGCGACACCCTCGTCATGCTCGCGGCCTACCACGGCCACGCGGACACCGTCACGGCCCTGCTGGCCCGCGGCGCCGAGGCCGACCGTGCCAACGACCGCGGCCAGACCCCGCTCGCCGGCGCGGTCTTCAAGGGCGAGGAGGCGGTGATCCGCGCGCTGCTCGCCGGAGGGGCCGACCCGAACGCCGGAACCCCCTCCGCGGTGGACACGGCGCGCATGTTCGCCAAGGCCGACCTGCTGGAACTCTTCGGAGCCCAGTAATCCGCTTTTTGCCGGGCAGGGACCGGCGCGGAGCTCACAGGTTGGTCACGGCGGCCGTAAATGTGGTCGCGGTGCACAAACCGGCTGGGCCATCATGGCGTCGGATTCGATTCGCGAGCACGGGGGACGGGCAGACGGCCAGGACACGAAAAGTGCCCGGGCCCGGTCCGGCCACCCCTTGATCACGAACCACCGACGAGAGTGAGAAGGCAATGGTCTACATCGAGCGGAACAAGACGGCGGACGTCCTCACATGCTGTTACGCGGCCCTGTGAATCCCGATTCCCGGTTGCGTCCCCAGCTTGATTTGAGGCCATTCCCATGTTCGAACCAGTCATAGCGCCGAGCGGTACCCTGCTCGGCCTCCTCCAGCGGGGCCGTGGCGACGGCACGCTGCACGCACTCGCGGCGCCCAGGGCGGAGGCCCTCGCGGCCCTCAACCAGTGCGTGCTCCGTGATCCGCGCCAGGACTGGCAGGTCGAGAACCGCTCGCTGTACTACGCCAGGCTCTACCTGGACCTCGACGGCCCCCTCGGCGAGATCGAGAGCCACCTCTTCAGCGCCGACGACCTCGTCGACGACACGGACCACCGCACGGGCCTCGCCCTGTCCGTACTGGGCCACCTGGCCTCGTACGAACGCGACGACGCACTCATGCTGCTGCGCCGCTACGCCGCGTCCGGAGCCAACTGGGCCTGGGCCCTCGACGAGCTCGCCCTGCGCGACGACGACGAGGGGCTGCGGTCACTGGCCGCACCCGTCCTCGCCCGCTTCCCCGCCACGGCGGAGGGCGAGGCGCGGCTGGCCGCCGCCGTCCGCGACGCCTACGAGCCCCGGCCGTGGTGTCTGTGGGAGGAGTCCCCGCTGTACGGGGAGCGCTTGAGCGCAGCCCGCCGCCAGGGCTCCTTCGACCGCTGGCAGCGCCAGCTGACCCCGAGCGGACCCCGCCCCGGCTGGGGCGTCCAGGCCGTCTTCGAGTGGGCTGCCGACGGCCTGCGCCGCGGCACCCCGCTGCACGTGCCCGCCGCCCGCTGCCTGGCCGCCGTGGCCCAGCCCGAGGACCGCTCCGCGATCCTCGCGGCCGCCGCCGGCGCCGACGGCGAGGCCGCCCGGGCCACCGCCCTGCACCACCTGGTCCTCGCCGAACCGGACAACCCGGCCGTGCTGGACCTGATCGAAGCCGCCGCCGACGAGCCCGCCGTGGCCGCGTACGAGCGCATGTGCGGCCCCGGGGCCGTCGAGCGGGCCCGCCGCTGGGTGCACCGCCCCGACGCCCTCGGCGAGGCCGCCGCGGCCGTCCTGGCCGCCCGGGGCGGAGCCGAGGACGCACCCCTGGTCCTGAGCGCGCTGCGCTCCACCGTCCGCGGTTCGGGCCCCGACACGCAGCGGCTGTTCGCCCTGGTGGACGGAGCGGGCCGGCTCGCCATCGGCTGCGCGGCCCCCGTACTGCGCCACGTCTACCGCGAGACGTCCTCGTCCCACCTGCGCGGCCGCGCCGCACGGGCCCTCGCCAGCACGGACCCCTCCTTCGCCGCAGGCTTCGCCGTCGAATGCCTCTGGGACTGCGAGGAGACCACCCGCGAGGTCGCCGCACGCCACGCCGAGACGGCCGACGCCCGTGTGGCCCCCCGCCTGCGCCGCCTGGCGGCGGATCCGGCGGAGGAGGAGGACGTGCAGTCCGCCGTCCGCAGCCGCATCACCCCGGAGTCGGCCGTGTAGGCCCCCGGCAGCCGAACCCCCGCGCCCGGGCCCCGCGACGACGGAGCCCGGGCGCGCCGCGTTCCGGTCCGCCCCGGATACCCGTCCGCCCCGGCCCCCGTGACGGGACCGGGGCGGAGGGCCGTGCCACCGGGTGCGGCGCCCGGGGCGGTCAGTTCGGCGGCGAGGGAGCGTCCAACCAGAAGTCGATCTCGCAGGGCGTGACCCTCGACGTCTCCTTCACACCGGCTCCGACCCTTTGCGAGGGGTCCGTCGGCTTCCTGAAGACGAGCGTGTACCCCGGCGGGACCGTCTTGGAATTGATCTTCAAGTTGTCCAGGTCCTTCGGGGTCCGCAGCTCGGCCTCGGGGTCTGCCTGCGGACCGCGGTACCCGCCACCCTGATGCGGGCACTCCGCTGCGGCCTTCGACTCGCTCACCGCGACGCTGACCCCCTGCGCCTGCAGACTGCGCACCACTTCGGGCAGTTCACCGGCCTTGGGCAGGGGAATGCGGATGGTGCCTGCGGGCTCTCCCGCGAAATAGCCGGAGCCCGCCTTCAGCACGTCCTCCAAGCCCTCGGAGTAGTCGACGGTGCAGGACGGGACCTTGGAGGCCTCGATCACTCCGATGCCGATACTGCGGCTCTCGCCGAACGGGTAGTAGTCCGCCCAAGTGAAGGTGATCGCGTAGCCCGGTGGCACCGTCTTGGCGTCGACCTTGACGGTGAAGCCGTCAGCGGAGCGCTGCATGACCTCGGCCTCTGGGTCCGCCTGCGGCCCGCGGTAGCCCCCACCCATTTCGGAGCACTGCGATCGCGGCCGCATCGGGACCAGCACCGCCGGCACGCCCAGCTTCTTCAGTGCGTCCACGAGCGCCGGGACCTGACCGGGCTCCGGCATCCCGAACCGCAGCGCGCCGTCCGGGTCCTTCCTGATCTCGGGCGCGCCCGTGGCCGACGGGCTCGGCCCTACCGTGGGACCGTCGGCGGGCCGGGACCCGTCTCGGGTGCTCCCCGGCACGGTCATCACCGCGACGACCGCCACCGTCGCCGCGCCCACCGCGAGGGGGACGCCGTACCGCCGGGCGAAGGAGCGGGCCGGGGTCGGAGGCGGCGTCTCCGGGAGGCGGGCCAGGAGCGCCGCCTTCAGGCGGTCCTCGAAGCCGCGGGGCCTGCTGATCATCGGGCTACCTCCAGCTGGGACTCGCTCACGGGGCCCGAGGCGCGCAGGGCGCGCCGGGCACGGTGCAGGCGGACGCGGACCGTCGCCCGGGTGATGCCGAGGGCCTGCGCGGCCTCGGCCGGGGTCAGCTCGTCCACCACCACGAGGTCGAGGACGGCTCGCAGCGGCTCGGACAGGGCGGCGTGGCGCTCGGCCAGCTCCCTGAAGGCCCGCTCGGCATCGATGCGCTCCTCCAGCGCGGCCACGTCCTCGTCGTCGAGCAGGCGTCGTCCGCTCAGGCGCGCCAGCGCTCCGCTCTCCCGCGCCCTTCCGCGGGCGTGGCCGGCCAGGATGTTCCGGGCGATGCCGAACAGCCAGGCGACCGGGGCTCCCCTGTGACCCCGGTACGTGCCGGCCGAACCCATCGCCGCGAGGAAGATGTCCGCCGTCAGATCGGCCGCCAGGTGCGGATCGGCGACCCGGCGGGTGACGAACCCGAGGACGGCGTCGATGTGGTCCTCGTAGAACGCCCCGAATCCCTCGGCCGTCGTGAGATCCGGTGGGCCGGTCTCGTGTCGTGGGCTGTGCACCCGGTTCCTCCCCTGAGCCGGGGACCCGGTCGGTCCCCTCACCCGGTACTTGGCCGCAGCCCCGGAAAACGTTTCATCGGGCCCGTACGAACTTCACCGCAGTACCCGGACGGGCCTGCGCGGCCGCGTCCAGGGCAGGGCCCGGCGGGACCACGCCCACCACCGGGTAGCCGCCGGTCACCGGGTGGTCGGCCAGGAACACCACCGGCAGGCCGTCCGGGGGCACCTGGACCGCGCCCAGCACCATGCCCTCGCTCGGCAGCTCCCCGGCCCGGGCGCGGACCAGCGCGGGACCCCCCTCCGTGCGCAGACCGATCCGGTTGGAACGCGGCGACACCCGCAACGCCGAGCGCCACAGCCCGGCGAGGGACGCCCCGGTGAACCAGTCCGCCCGCGGCCCGAGCCACAGCGGGAGCAGCAGTTCCGACGGCGCCGCGGGCAGCCCGTACGCGTCCGCCCCGGACACCGGGTCCGGACCCGCGGGGCCCACCGGCAGCACCGTCCCGGCCGACAGGACCGGCGGCCCGAGGCCCGACAGCAGGTCCGTGGAGCGACTGCCCAGGACCGGCGGGACGGCCAGGCCTCCCCGCACCGCGACGTAGCCGCGCAGCCCCGACTCCGCCCGGCCCACCTCCAGCTCCGCCCCGGCCGGCAGCCGGACCGGCGCTCCCCAGGCCACCGGGCGCCCGGAGATCCGTACCGGACAGGGCGCGCCCGTGACCGCCACGACCGTCGCAGCCGCGGCGCGCAGCGACACCCCGTCGAGGGTGGTTTCCAGCACCGCCGCGCCGGGCGGGTTGCCGACCAGCCTGTTCGCCAGCGCGTACGCCGCCGTGTCCAGCGCTCCCGACCGCGGGACCCCGAGGTGCGCGTATCCGGGGCGGCCGCGGTCCTGGACCGTGGTCAGCGCCCCAGGCCGTACCACCAGCAGCCCGGTCACGCCCGCTGCTCCTGCGTGAACCGCACCCGGACCCCCGGCGCGAACAGCGCCGCCGGTTCCCGCTCCGCGTCCCAGAGCACCGCGTCGGTGGAGCCGATCAGCTGCCAGCCGCCGGGGGAGGAGCGCGGGTACACCCCGGCGTACTCGCCCGCCAGCGCCAGCGAGCCCGCCGGGACGGACGTGCGCGGAGTGTCCCGGCGCGGCAGGTGGAGGTGCTCCGGCAGCCCCGTCAGATAGCCGAAGCCCGGCGCGAAGCCGCAGAACGCCACCCGGAACCCGATGGCGCCGACGATGGCCGGCACCTCCCCGGGGGCCACCCCCCACAGCCGGGCCACCTCCGCCAGGTCCGGCCCGTCGTAGCGCACCGGGACGGTGACCAGCGGTCCCTCCTCGCGGGTGAGCGGCGCTACCTCCCAGCGCGCGATCCGGGCCCCGAGCGCGGCGGGGTCCGCCACGCCGTCCAGCAGTACGGTCCGGGCCGCGGGCACGACGTCCCGTACGGGGCCCAGCGCGCCCGCGTCCCGGCGGCGCAGCAGCTCGGCGTGGAGCGCGGCGACCTCGTCGGCCGAGTCCAGTTCGACGAGCAGCGCCTGCGCGCCCACCACCAGCGTCCTCACGCGAACGCCTCCACCCGCACCCCGGCTGCGCCCAGTGCCTCCCGCACGCGCAGCGCCAGACCGGCCGCCCCGGGGGTGTCCCCGTGCAGGCAGAGCGACCGCGCGGCCACGGGCACGGCGGAGCCGTCGGCGGCCTCCACCGTGCCCCCGGCGGCCATCCCCACGGCCCGTGCCACCACCGCGTCCGGGTCGTGCAGCACCGATCCGGGCTCCCTGCGCGGCACCAGCGTCCCGGCCGGGGTGTACGCGCGGTCGGCGAACGCCTCCGGCACCGGAGCCAGCCCCGCCTCCTCGGCGGCGGCGAGCAGGAGCGAGCCGGGCAGCCCCAGGACGGGCAGGCCACCGGTGGCCCCGGCCCCCGCCGCCAGCCGGACGCCCGCGACGACGGCGGCGGCCTGGCCGGCGTCGTGCACGGTCCGGTTGTAGAGGGCGCCGTGCGGTTTCACGTAGGACACCCGGGATCCGGCCGCCCGCGCGAACACCTCCAGCGCGCCGATCTGGTAGGCCACCTCGTCGGCGAGCTCGTCGGGCGGCACGTCCATGGCGCGCCGGCCGAAGCCCGCCAGGTCGCGGTAGGAGACCTGGGCGCCGATCCGCACACCGCGCTCGGCGGCCAGCTCGCAGACCCGGCGCATGATGGACGGGTCCCCGGCGTGGAAGCCGCAGGCGACGTTGGCGCTCGTCACCACGGAGAGCAGGGCCTCGTCGTCGGTGAGCGTCCAGCGCCCGAACCCCTCGCCGAGATCGGCGTTGAGGTCGATCACCGGAGTGGATGCGATCATGGAAGCCATGCGCCGAGCGTAGAGCAGGGGGGCCGGGGGACGATCCGGCCGAACCATGCCGTTTGGGATGTTGTCAGTAACAGGACCTAGTCTTTGTCCGTGACTCTCCCTGCCCCGGCGAAGACCCTTCCGTCCCCGGCGCCGGGCCCGGCCGCCGACGAGGGCCTGGCCCGGCGGCTGCGCGCCCTCGCCTGCACCGCCCCGCTGCACGACCTCGACGTACGCAAGGCCAATCTGGCGGGCGAGTACGGCGTCTACGCGATGGCGGAGGTCGCGCTGGCCGCGATCGACCTGGTCACGCTCAACATGGACTTCGACACGGGCGCCGACCACGAGCAGATAGTGGCCAGGCTGCTGCCGCGCGTCGCGGCCCAGGCCCCGTCGCGGCCGGCGGCCGAGCACGAGCGGGTGGCCCGCTGGGTGCTGGAGAACCTGATCAACGTCGGCAGCGTGGACCGCGGCTTCCGCGCGATCTACGGCACCTTCGGCGCCGACGGCGTCTACGTGCGCCGCGACTACGACTTCAAGCTGGTCGAAGAGGTCCCCTACGGCGGCGCGGTCTACCTGCGCACCACCGACGAGGCCGTCAACGTCCTGGTCGGCGCCCTCGACACCGACGTCACCAGCGCCCAGATCGCCGCCGAGGTCAAGCTGGAGGTGCTGATCAGCCGCGGGCGGCTGGCGGACGCCCAGCTGGCCGCCGAACAGGCCCGCTACCGGACCGTGCAGTACGCCGAGACCCTGCGCCGGACCCTGGACGCGACCCGGCGCAACGTCCGCGCGGTGGACTGGCTGCAGGCCGTCCCGGACATGATCGCCGAGGCCCTCGAGCACGTCGCCGACCGCTACCGCCACGAGAACGCGATCCTGACCAACATCCGCAGGGCGCGCGACGAGGCCGAGGAGCCGGAGAACAAGCGCCGCGCCGCCGAGCTCGTCGACATCGTCAAGGACTGCATCCGCCGCCACACCCAGCTGCAGTCCCGGCTGCTGGACGCGGGCCCGCTGTTCCGCGCCGAGCAGGATCGCCAGGCCTTCGCCGCCCCCGCGCCGCGCACCGGCATCGACCTGTACGGCCAGCTGGTCGCCCCGATCCTGCCGCTGCCCGTGGAGCAGGCGCGCCGGGTCACCGACGCTTTCTTCGCCGCCGGCGCGGGGCTGCGCACGCCCGTCTCGGTGCGGGTGGCCGACCTCGTCGAGATCCTGCTCACGCCGCCGGTGGAGCGCGAGCACCTCGGCGCGGAGATGCCGGAGCCGGACCTGATCGCCACCCCGGACGACAGCCGCTTCAGCGAGGAGCAGCTCGCCGCCGCGATGCAGCTCCTGGACCTGCCGCACGACGCCCCGCGCCGGCTGTCCGGGCTCCTCGCGGAGGCCCGCCGCAGCGACGCCGAACTGCCCTACCTGGTGGCCCTGCTGGCCGTCCACGCCGCGAGCCCGGCCGTCGGCACTGCCTACCGCCAGGGCGAGGAGCGGCTGCTCTTCGCCGTGGACGACGGCACGCAGCTCGACGACCCCGAGTTCGGCGGCGCCGACCTCATCGTCGGCACCGCCCTCCTCGACGCCGCCGGCATGGCCGCCGACCGCGCGGAGGCGTCATGACCTGCCGTGGCTGCCGTGGCTGCCGTGCCCTTGCTCCGGCCGCGCCTCGACCAGCCCCGCCGGGACCCCATCCAGCTCGGCCCGTGCTGAACCCGGCCCCGCCGCCCCCGCATCCGGCCCTGCCGGCGTTTGAGGCGCGGGGTCCGGGGCGGAGCCCCGGGAACCCCGGCTCCCGCGCCGACCGCCACCGCGCCCCGCAGCCGCACCGCACGCCCGTGCACCCTGCCCGCACGCCAGCAGAGCCGAACCGCATTCCCCGTACGCCCCCGTACGCCCCGTACGCCCCGTACGCCCCGCACCGCCGAGGAGACCCGCCCGTGAGCGACCACCACGCCGAGCACCCCGCGTGGAGCGAGCCCGACACCCCGTCGGCTCCCGTCGCGCCCGCCACCGGAGGGTCCGTGACCCCGGCGGACGCCGCCGACGCGGCCCGGCTCGTCGCCTTCGGGCTCCAGCCCAAGCTGGCCCCCGCCCGCGACGCCGAATACGCCGAACTGCTCCGCCGCTACCGCGAGGAGCCCGCCTTCGGACGCCTCGCCGACGCCGTCGCGACCGGCCTCGGCCTCGTCGTCCTGGAGGTGTCCCCGCGCGCCGGCATGGCCGTGGCCGCGGACGAGGACTCCGTCTTCGCCGTCCGGATGGGCGACTACGCCCGCCGTACCGCCGCCGACTCCGCCGACCGGTTCCTGCACGGCCTCGCCCACCTCGCCGTCGCCGCCCTCGCCTTCCCGCGCCCCGAGGACCTCGCCGACGACGGCTACATCGGCCGCATCACCGTCAACGGCGTCGACGCCTTCGTCCGGCAGACCTGCCGCCGCCTGGAGGAGCGCGCCGAGGAGCTCGGCGAGAACACCGACCCGGCCTCCGACGCCCCCGGCCTGGAGGCCGCCTGGCGCGTCTACGCCCGCCGCAGCGCGACCGGCGCCACCAAGGACGCCCGCCGCCTCGCCGGTTCCACCACCGGCATCGTCGGCAAGGCCGCCGCCTTCCTCACCGAATCCGGCTTCCTCCAGCGCACCGGGGACGAGTCCGGCGGCACCTACCGCACCACCCCCCGCTACCAGCTCCAGGTCCGCGACATGGCGGGCAGCTCGGCCATGGCCGAGCTCCTGGAACTCGGCGTGGTCCCCGTCAGCGACGGCTCCGCCACCCTCCTGCCGCCGCCCGAGGGCGACGACCTGGAGCTGGCCGCCGACGCCGGGCTGCCCTTCCACGCCTGAGTCCCGATCCCCGTAGACCCTGCCTCACCCAGACACCACGAGAGTCCGCCGCCATGTACGAGCTGTCCCGGATCCGCCTCTACTCCATCGGGCCCGCCGGCGCGCGCTACGCCGACACCGTGCTCGACCTGCGCGGGGTCGGCGAGCCGGTGCCCCACCCGGCGCCGACCCAGGCGGAGTTCTTCGAGGAGGAGCCGACCGGGCCGCCGCGCCGCCCCGCGCCCGCCGGTGTCCTCTTCCTGGAGAACGGCGGCGGCAAGTCCGTCCTCCTCAAGCTGATCTTCTCGGTGATGCTCCCCGGCCACCGCAACACCCTCGGCGGTGCCAGCTCCGGCGTCCTGCGCAAGTTCCTGCTCGCCGACGACTGCGGCCACGTGGCCCTGGAGTGGCAGCACACCCAGACCGGCGAGTGCGTGGTCGTCGGCAAGGTCAGCGAATGGCGCGGCCGGCAGGTCTCCAACGACCCCCGCAAGTTCGCCGAGGCCTGGTACTCCTTCCGCCCCGGCCCGGGGCTGAGCCTCGACAGCCTGCCCGTGGCCGAGTCCACCGCCGTGCGCCCGCCCGTCGAAGGTGCCTCCGGCGCGCAGGGCCGCCGCCGCACGATGAAGGGCTTCCGCGACGCGCTCACCGAGGCGGGCAAGGCCTACCCGCACCTCGAGGTCTGCTTCGAGGAGATCCACGACCGCTGGAACGAGCACCTCACCGAGCTCGGCCTCGACCCGGAACTCTTCCGCTACCAGCGCGAGATGAACGCCGACGAGGGCGAGGCGGCCGGGCTCTTCGCGGTCAAGAAGGACTCCGACTTCACCGACCTGCTGCTGCGCGCCGTCACCGACACCCGTGACACGGACGGCCTCGCCGACCTCGTCCACGGCTTCGGCAACAAGCTCGGCCGCCGCGCCGAGCTCATGGCCGAACGCGACTTCACCGCCGGCTCGGTGGACCTGCTCACCAAGATCGTCGAGGCCGCGGCGACCCGCTCCCGGCTGCGCGACGTCCACGCGGGCGCCGAACGCCGCACCCGCACCCTCGCCCGCCGGCTGTCCGCCCGCGCCGCCGAGGAGCGCGGCCGGGCCGCCGACCTCGCCCAGCGGGTCACCGCCGCCGCCCACGACGTCACCGCCGCCGAGTCCGCCCGCGCCCGCAGCGCGGCCGTCTCCGCCGAACTCGCCTACCGGCACGCCTCCCTGGCCCTCACCGTCGCCGACAAGGCCGCCGCCGCCCAGCGCCGCGAACTCCTCGAAGCGCGCACGCTGCACTCCGCCTGGCAGGCCGCCGAGACCGTGCTGCGCCACCGCGCCGCCGCCGACCGCTCCGCGCGCGTCGCCGCCGCGATCCTGGAGGCCGAGCGGGACGCCGCCCCGGCGCTGGCCGCCCGCGCCACGGCCGCGGGTGAACTCGTACGGGCCCTGCACACCGCCGCCGAGGAGGGCGAGCGGGTCGCCAACGAGGAGGAGGAGCGCTCCGCCGCCCTCCAGGCCACCGGCGAGGACTCCCACCGCGACGCCACCGCCGCCGCCACGGCCGCCCAGCGGGCCCGCAGCGAGGCCGAACACCTCAGGGCCAGGCTGAGCGAGGTCCAGCAGGAGACCGCCGAGGCCGTCCGCGCCGGCTGGCTCGACGACTCCGCGCCCGACGCCGACCCGGCGCGCGCCGCGCTCGCCGCAGCCGACGCCGAGAAGGCCGCCGTGGCCGCCTGGGACGAATCCCGCGAGGCGGCCCGCGCCGCCGCCGAGGCCGCCCGTGAGGCCGCCGCCGCGGAATCCCGGGCCGAGCTGACCGCCGCACGCGCCGCCGACGCCGCCGAGGCCGCCGAGGCCGCCCACGACGCCGAGCACCGCGCCGCCGGCTCCCTCGCCGCGTCCCCCCGCCTCGCCGAGCTCCTCGGGCTGCCCTCGGCCGCGGACGCCGCGGACGTGTCGCTGCCCTCGCCCCGCGCGGGCGACGGCTCCACCGGCCCGTCCGCCGCAGGCCCGGGCGCCCCCGGCGGCACACGCAAGCCGGCCGCGGTCAGCTGTCCGGTCAGCTTTCCGAGGGAGGCGTTCTTGCCGCCGACCCGGCCGATGTGTCGCTTCGGCCGAGCGCGGTGAACGGACGACGCGTCGCGTGTGT
>NZ_SSBM01000012.1:0-235884 GCF_004795115.1 Streptomyces sp. A0592 | reverse complement strand
GCGCCCATCTCCCCCCGACCCGCACCGAACTGCCCACCCGCCTCGTCCCCCGCGGCTCGGGCGAACTCCCGCCGACGGGCTGACCCGTACCGGACGGCCCTCGGGCCGTCCGGGCACGCCGGTGGCCGTGAGGGTGGCCGAACGGCGCGGGATGGCGAAGGCGTCGAGCTCGGCGCGGGTCAGGCCGGTCAGCGCGGTGACCTCGTCGGCGCCCACGGCGCCGCAGTCGAGGCCGCGGACCAGGTACCCGGCCAGGGCCTTGGCGGTCGCGGGCTCGTCCATCACATCGCCCTCGATCTTGGCGACGTACGCCTTCAGGCGCGCGGCGGCGGCCTCGAGGCCCTCGCGGTAGAAGGTGAAGACGGCCGCGTAGCGGGTGGGCAGGTGCGCCGGGTGCATGTCCCAGCCCTGGTAGTAGGCGCGGGCCAGGGCACGGCGGGTCAGGCCGTAGTGGAGCTTCCAGCCCTCGTGGACCTTCTCGGTGGTGCCGATCGGCAGCACATTGGTGGAGCCGTCGGAGACGCGTACGCCGGTGCCGGCGGCCGCGACCTGCATGATCGCCTTCGCGTGGTCGGCGGCGGGGTGGTCGCTGGCCTGGTACGCGGCGGACACGCCGACGCAGGCGCTGTAGTCGAAGGTGCCGTAGTGCAGGCCGGTGGCGCGGCCCTTGGAGGCCTCGATCATCCGGGCGACGGTGGCGGTGCCGTCGGAGGCCAGGATGGACTGGCTGGTCTCGATCTGGATCTCGAAGCCGATCCGGCCCGGGCGCAGGCCGCGGGTGGTCTCGAAGGCCTCCAGCAGCTTGACGAAGGCGCTGACCTGCTCGGCGTAGGTGACCTTCGGGAGCGTCAGGACGAGGCCCTCGGGGAGGCCGCCGTGCTCCAGCAGACCGGAGAGGAAGATGTCCGTGGTGCGGATGCCGCGGTCGCGGACGTTGGACTCCATGCACTTCATGCGGATGCCCATGTACGGCGCGTTGGTGCCGTTGGAGAAGGCTTCCGAGACGAGGCGGGCGGCGCGCGCGGCGGCCTGGTCCTCCTCCTCGTCGGAGCGGACGCCGAAGCCGTCCTCGAAGTCGACGCGGAGGTCCTCGACGGGCTCGCGCAGGAGCTTGGCGCGGACGCGGTCGTAGACCGGTACGGCCAGTTCGTCGGAGATCCCGAGGACCTTGGCGAAGGTGGCGGCGTCCGGGGCGTGCCGGTCGAGCGCGGCCAGGGCCTGGTCGCCCCAGGAGCGGAGGGTGTCGGCGGCGAAGACGTCACCGGGCACGTAGACCGTGTGGATGGGCTGCCGGGTGCCGGGGTCGCCCGGGTAGTGGCGCGCGAGCTCCGCGTCCACCGGCGCGAGGGAGGCGCTGATGCCCTCGCTGACCGCGCCTGCGAGGCTCGTCGCCACCTTCTCCTGCTGACCCATCGTGCACTCTCCTCTTTTCCGCTTCACGGAAGCTTAGATCCGCATAGCAGAATTTAGTCACGCGGTTCCGCTCCGTCAATGGTCCCTCGGCCGCCCGGGGCAAACGACTCGGGGCCGCGCGGTGAGAATCACCACACGGCCCCGAGGAAGCGGTACTACGAAGAGAAGCGCAGGTCAGGCGGTCAGCCCTTGCGCGCCTTGATCTCGTCGGTCAGCTGCGGGACGACCGCGAAGAGGTCGCCGACCACGCCGTAGTCGACGAGGTCGAAGATCGGGGCCTCGGAGTCCTTGTTGATGGCCACGATGGTCTTCGAGGTCTGCATGCCGGCCCGGTGCTGGATCGCGCCCGAGATGCCGGAGGCGATGTAGAGCTGCGGGGAGACCGACTTGCCGGTCTGGCCGACCTGGTTGGTGTGCGGGTACCAGCCGGCGTCGACGGCGGCGCGCGAGGCGCCGACGGCCGCACCGAGGGAGTCCGCGAGGGCCTCGATGATGCCGAAGTTCTCGGCACCGTTGACGCCACGGCCGCCGGAGACCACGATCGCGGCCTCGGTCAGCTCGGGACGGCCGGTCGACTCGCGCGGGGTGCGGCCGGTGACCTTGGTACCGGTGGCCAGCGCGCCGAAGGTGACGGCGAGCGCCTCGACGGCGCCGGCGGCCGGAGCGGCCTCGACCGGGGCCGAGTTCGGCTTGACGGTGATGACCGGGGTGCCCTTGGAGACGCGGGACTTGGTGGTGAACGACGCGGCGAAGGCGGACTGCGTCGCGACCGGACCCTCGTCACCCGCCTCCAGGTCGACGGCGTCGGTGATGATGCCGGAGCCGATGCGCACGGCCAGGCGCGCGGCGATCTCCTTGCCCTCGGCGGAGGACGGGACGAGCACGGCCGCCGGGGAGACGGCGTCGTAGGCGGCCTGCAGCGCGTCCACCTTCGGTACGACGAGGTACTCGGCGAACTCGGGGGCGTCGGCGGTGAGGACCTTGACCGCGCCGTGCTCGGCGAGCACCGCGGCGGTGGCGTCGGCACCGGCGCCCAGGGCGACGGCGACGGGCTCGCCGATGCGGCGGGCCAGCGTCAGCAGCTCGAGGGTGGGCTTGCGGACGGCGCCGTCCACGTGGTCGACGTAGACGAGAACTTCAGCCATGGGACTGCTCTCCTGCTATTGCGAAGTGTCTGGGGGCTTTGAGGGGGATGACCGAAGCTCTTAGATGAACTTCTGGCCGGCCAGGAACTCGGCCAGCTGCTTGCCGCCCTCGCCCTCGTCCTTGACGATCGTGCCGGCGGTGCGGGCCGGGCGCTGCGCCGCGGAGTCGACCGCGGTCCAGGAGCCTTCCAGACCGACCTCGTCGGCCTCGATCTCCAGGTCCTCGAGGTCCCAGGACTCGACCGGCTTCTTCTTCGCGGCCATGATGCCCTTGAAGGACGGGTAGCGGGCCTCGCCCGACTGGTCCGTCACCGAGACGAGCGCGGGGAGGGAGGCCTCCAGCTGCTCGCTCGCGGTGTCGCCGTCACGGCGGCCGGTCACGGTGCCGTCCTCGACCTTGACCTCGGAGAGCAGGGTGACCTGCGGGACGCCCAGGCGCTCGGCCAGGATCGCCGGGAGGACGCCCATGGTGCCGTCGGTCGACGCCATGCCCGTGATGACCAGGTCGTAGCCGGCCTTCTCGATGGCCTTGGCGAGCACCAGCGAGGTGCCCATGACGTCCGTGCCGTGCAGGTCGTCGTCCTCGACGTGGACGGCCTTGTCGGCGCCCATCGACAGCGCCTTGCGCAGCGCGTCCTTGGCGTCCTCGGGGCCGATCGTCAGAACGGTGATCTCGACGTCGTCGTCCGAGTTCTCGGAGATCTGCAGCGCCTGCTCGACGGCGTACTCGTCGAGCTCCGACAGCAGGCCGTCGACGTCGTCACGGTTGACGGTCAAGTCCTCGGTGAACTGCCGGTCGCCAGTGGCGTCGGGCACGTACTTCACACAGACAACGATCCTCAGGCTCACGCCGGCTCTCCTACCGCATCGTCTTTTCGTGTACCGCCTTATGCAGGCAGCATAGGCGCCTTGTCGGGCGGATCCCGATCGGGGCGGCCCGCGCCCCGAAGGGAATGTTACTCGTCAGTACACCGTGGGTCCCACCAAGTCGCAAGGTCGGCGAACTGTGATCTGCCCAACGCCGCCCGGCCCGTCCCAGCAGGGACGATTCAGTCGCGCAGCGCGTTGAAGCGCCCCTGGTGGTACAGCAGCGGACGGCCTTCTCCGGCCGGATCCCCCACGACCGCCTGAGCGATGATCACACGGTGCTCCCCGGCGGGCACCCTCGCCACCACCCGGCAGACCAGCCACGCCAGTACGCCGTCCAGCACCGGAACCCCGTGCGGGCCGACGGCCCAGCCGGTGTCCGGCCCGAAACGGTCGGCTCCGCTCCGCGCGAAGAGGCCCGCCAGCTCCCGTTGGTGCTCGCCGAGTATGTGGACGCCGAGGTACTCGCTGTCGCGCACCGCGGGCCAGCTGGAGGCCCCGGTGCCGATCGTGAAGGACAGCAGCGGCGGATCGGCGGAGACGGAGTTCAGCGAGGTGGCGGTGAAACCCACCGGCCGGCCGCCGTCCTGGGCGGTGATCACGGCGACTCCGGCGGCGTGCTGCCGGAAGACGGAGCGCAGGAGGTCGGGCGAGCCGGGCTTTCCGGCGCCGGAAAGAGGGGAAGCGGCCGTCGGGACCGTCGGGGCCGTCGGAGCACTCATCAGGGTTCTGCCTTCTGCCGCAGGACACGCGGGCACAGTCGGGATCAGGGACGGGACGTTCAGTGATCCGGACAGCGCGCGCTCGCGTGGCGGACGAGGTCCACATGGAACCGTCCGTAGAGCAGGAGTTCATACCGCATACCGTCAGCCTGGCGATCTCCCGTGGACCCAGTCAAGCGGGATCGGGCAGATGTCAGGCGCGTCACGCGCTGTGCGGGCGTGCGCACCGGCGCGTCCGGTCCCCCGGGCCGGGGACGGGGCACGCTCCCGCCGACGGCTGCACCCCTCGTCATACGGCGGCGCCGAGCGCGGCTATCACGTCGGCCTTGCGCGGCATGCCGGCCGCCCGCCGCACGATGCGGCCCGCGGCGTCCAGCACGAGCACGGTCGGCGTCTTCTCGATCCCCAGGGCCCGCACCAGGTCGAGCCGCTCCTCGGCGTCGATCTCGACGTGTGCGACGCCGTCGACCATGCCCGCGACCTCGGCGAGGATCCGCCGGGTGGCCCGGCAGGGCTGGCAGAAGGCGCTGGAGAACTGCACCAGGGTCGCCCGGCGCCCCGGCTGCGCACCCAGTTCCGCGGCGCCCAGGCGTGCCGGCCCGCCGCCGGTCCGGTCGCCGGACCCGTCGCCCCGCCCGCCGTCCGGCCCGTCCTGCCGTCCGAGCACCCGCACTCCCGTCACACCGCCGCCTTCGTCTACGCACATGATCGTCGTACGCTCGTACGTGGATGGACACCGGGCGGGCCCACGGCATTCCCGGCGTGACGAGAATCTCCCCGGGCACGGGCGTCTGGACTGGCCAGCGGCCCTCGTTTGGGGCACCATCCCCAATGGTCGCGTACCTACGCTTCCGTAACTTCCGGCCGGGAGCACCTCCCCAGGCAGAAAGCGGGTCTCCCCATGGCTGAGCTCGTCTACCCTCCGGTGATCGGCGCCGCGCACGGCCTGTTCCGCGCGCTCGACATCCGCATCGACATGAAGGGCACCGAGAACATCCCCCGCAAGGGCGGTGCGGTCCTGGTGTCGAACCACATCGGATACCTCGACTTCATCTTCGCCGGCCTGACGGCGCGGCCGCAGAAGCGCCTGGTGCGCTTCATGGCGAAGGAGTCGGTGTTCCGGCACAAGGTGTCCGGCCCGCTGATGCGCGCGATGAAGCACATCCCGGTGGACCGCAAGCAGGGTGAGACGGCGTACCAGCACGCGCTGGAGTCGCTGCGTTCCGGTGAGATCATCGGCGTCTTCCCCGAGGCGACGATCTCCCAGTCCTTCACCCTGAAGAGCTTCAAGTCGGGTGCGGCCCGCATGGCGCAGGAGGCCGGCGTCCCGCTGATCCCGGTGGCGCTGTGGGGCACGCAGCGGCTGTGGACCAAGGGCCGCCCGAAGAACCTCAAGCGCAGCCACATCCCGGTGACGATGCGGGTGGGCGAGCCGATCGAGGCTCCCACCGACCAGTACGCCGGGGCGATCACGCGGCGACTGCGCGAGCGCGTGCAGGAGCTGCTGGACGCGGCCCAGCGCGCCTACCCGGAGAAGCCGCGGGGCACCGAGGACTCCTGGTGGCTGCCGGCCCACCTGGGCGGTACGGCCCCGACCGCGGCCCAGGTGCGCGAAGCGGGCTGAGCCCCCTTCCCGCAGCCTGGTGCGGCTCCGCCCCGCGAGGGAGCGGAGCCACTGCTCAGCCGTGACGGGTCCGGCCGTCGTCGGTCGTGGTGCCGGGCGGGCCGCAGGGGGCGGCGATGCACTGCCACTCCGGGTTCTTCGGAACGTGCACCCCGCCGTCGGAACCGCCCTTGCCCGGCCGGTGCTTGCCGGACCCGGCCCTGTCGGGGCTGATCTTGATGCGGCCGTCACCGCTGGGCGAGGTCCGCATCAGGGTGGAGTCATCGCTCCGGTCACCGCCTCCGCCGTCCGCCAGGACCGCGTGCGGGGCGGCCGGGGCGGCGGCGAATGCGGTCGTCGGCACCAGCACGGCTCCGGCGGCCAGGGCGCTCGTGGCCGCGAACAGGGCCAGGCGGCGCGTTCGAAAGGGGTGGGTCATGACGGTTCTCCTCCGACGAGAGAGCGGGACGGACCTCTGCAGTACCTCCAGTACGCCCCGCCCCTCGCCGCCCGTCACGCCCCTGCATCCCGTGGCTTGACAGCCGTCGTCGCGCAGGCACACGTTCCCACCAGGCGGAACCCCTGATGACGGATGAGGCCCCACTGGCCCTCGCAGGCAGATCGCCCTTCTCCGGCAGGCGCAGGGCTGAGGCACACCGCCGGGACGCCCCGGCCACAGCACTAGAGCTCGGTCGGGAGCCTCCGCCACAGATCCTGGCGGTCGGCGGATTCGCGGAGGGCCGCGAGGACGGCCGGATGCGGGGCCGCGTACAGCCCGGGGTAGTCGGCCTCGCCCAGTTCCGGGCGGACGGGGAACGCCAGGCGCTCCTCGGCGAGATCGAACCGCGCGTCCACCCCGGGCCTGTTCCCGCGCGGGTCGAGCCGGCTCCAGCGGTCTCCGCCGGGCAGGCGCAGGGCGATCAGCCCGTGGACGAGCGGGTTCGCGCCGTCGTCGTCGGCGAGTCGCTGGTAGCACAGCCCGGCCGGGATCCCCTGGGCGCGCAGCAGGGCGACCAGTGCGTGGGACTTGGCATGGCAGATGCCGTTGCGCGTGTCCAGCACGTCGGAGGCCCGCCAGGAGACCCGCGGGTCCCCCGAGTCGGCCGAGTGCGGGATGGTGTCGCGAACGAACTCGAAAGCGGCTGCGGCGTATGAGTATGCATCGCCGGTGGTGGACCAGAGGGCGTCCGCGGTGTCCTGCACGAGGGGATGCCAGTGGTCGATGGCTTCGTCAGAGGCCAAGTATGCGAAGACGTCGGGGTTCTGCCGGATCAGCTGCATGGCGCGGAGCATAGGCATGCCACCCACCGCCAATCAATGGATTTACGGTGAGTGGCATAGCTATGCAGATATGCGGGGAGGTCTACCGGCTAGCGGGCGAGCTCCTCCTTGAGGGCCTGGAGGAAGCCGTCCACGTCCTCCTCCTGGGTGTCGAAGCCGCACATCCAGCGGACGTCACCCGCGGCCTCGTCCCAGAAGTAGAAGCGGAAACGCTTCTGCAGGCGCCGCGACACCTCGTGCGGCAGCCGTGCGAACACCGCGTTCGCCTGCACCGGGTAGAGGATCTCCACGCCGTCGGTCTCGCGGACCCCGGCGGCCAGCCGCTGCGCCATGTCGTTGGCGTGGCGGGCGTTGCGCAGCCACAGGTCCTTGGCCAGCAGTGCTTCCAGCTGCACCGACACGAAGCGCATCTTCGACGCGAGTTGCATCGACATCTTGCGGATGTGCTTCATCTGCCGGACCGCGTCCGGGTTGAGCACGACGATGGCCTCGCCGAACATCATGCCGTTCTTGGTGCCGCCGTAGGACAGCACGTCGACGCCGACCGTGTTCGTGAAGGTGCGCATCGGCACGTCGAGCGAGGCCGCGGCGTTGGCTATCCGGGCGCCGTCGAGGTGGACCTTCATGCCGAGCCCGTGGGCGTGGTCGCAGATGGCCTTGATCTCGTCCGGCGTGTAGACCGTGCCGAGCTCGGTGTTCTGCGTGATCGAGACGACCTGCGGCATCGCGCGGTGCTCGTCCTCGAAGCCCCAGGCCTCCTGGTCGATCAGCTCGGGCGTGAGCTTGCCGTCCGGGGTGGGTACGGCGAGCAGCTTGAGCCCGGCCATCCGCTCCGGCGCGCCGCCCTCGTCCACGTTGATGTGGGCGCTCTTGGCGCAGATCACGGCGCCCCAGCGGTCGGTCATCGCCTGGAGGGCGGTGACGTTCGCGCCGGTGCCGTTGAAGACCGGGAAGGCCTCCGCGTACGGGCCGAAGTGGCTGCGGATGATCTTCTGCAGGTATTCGGTGTACTCGTCCTCGCCGTAGGAGATCTGGTGACCTTCGTTGGCGAGGGCGAGGGCCTCCAGGATCTCCGGATGGACCCCCGCGTAGTTGTCGCTGGCGAAGCCGCGCACTGCCGGATCGTGGTGCCGGCGGGCATCGGTCTTCACGGTTGCGGAGTGAGCCACAGACGCTGTCCGTTCACATCGATGGCGGGCCGCTCCCACACGCCGGCGATGGCCTCGGCCAGCTCCTTCACGTCGGTGAAGCCCGCGAACTTCGCATTGGGACGCTCGGCGCGCATCGCGTCGTGCACCAGTGCCTTGATGACCAGGATCGCAGCTGCTGCGCCGGGACCCTCGTCACCCCCCGCCTTGCGGAAGGAGTCCGCCATGGCGAGGGTCCAGGCCTCGGCGGCCGCCTTGCCCGCGTTGTACGCGGCGTTGTTCGCGACCGGCTTGTGCGCGCCGGACTGGCTCACCAGGACGTAGCGCCCGCGGTCGCTGCGCAGCAGCCCGTCGTGGAACGCCAGCGAGGTGTGCTGGACCGTGCGGATGAGGAGCTTCTCCAGGAAGGCCCAGTCGGCGAGGTCGACGTCGGTGAAGGTCTTGCTGCCGCGCCAGCCGCCGACGAGGTGGACCAGGCCGTCGATCCGCCCGAACTCCTTCTCGGTTTGCTCGGCCCACGCCTTGGTGGCGTCCAGGTCGAGCAGGTCCACGGTGTCACCGGTGATGGTGGCGCCGCCGTGGGCGTAGCGTGCCGCGTCCACGGCTTCCGCGAGCCGCGCCGGATCGGCGTCGGACGCGACGACGGTCGCGCCCGCCTCGGCGAGGCGGAGCAGGGCGGCGCGGCCGGCGGGGCCGCCGGCCCCGGCCACCGCCACCACCGCTCCGTGCAGCTTTCCGTTGCCGTTCCCGGAGCCGTTCATCTGTGCAGCCTCCTGTGGGCGAGTGCTCACGCGGCGACCCGCTCGGCGTGCTCGGCGTTCAGAGCGGTGATGCCCTTGGTCGAGGCGATGGTGCCCTTGAGCTTCTTGGCGAGCGCCTCAAAGAACATGCTGAGCGGAAACTCGTCCGGAAGCACGTCGTCGACGAGCTTGCGCGGCGGCTGCGTCAGGTCGAGCGCGTCGGCGCCCTTGGCCCACTTGGAACCGGGGTGCGGGGCGAGGTACGTCGAGACGAGCTCGTAGGCCTTGAACCAGTGGACCAGCTTCGGGCGGTCGATCCCGGCCCGGTAGAGGTCCTCGATGTCGGCGCAGAGCTGGTTGGTGACCTGCGGGGCACGCATCCAGTCGATCTTCAGCTTGTTGTCCGTCCAGCGCACGACGTCGTGCTTGTGGAGGTAGGCGAAGAGCAGCTGGCCGCCGAGACCGTCGTAGTTGCGGTTGCGGTCGCCGGAGACCGGGAAGCGGAACATCCGGTCGAAGAGGACGGCGTACTGCACGTCACGGCCGTGCTCGTTGCCCTCGGACTCCAGCTTCACGGCCTCCTTGAAGGCGGTGAGGTCGCAGCGCAGCTCCTCCAGGCCGTACATCCAGAACGGCTGTCGCTGCTTGATCATGAAGGGGTCGAACGGCAGGTCGCCGTGGCTGTGGGTGCGGTCGTGGACCATGTCCCACAGGACGAAGGCCTTCTCGCAGCGCTCCTGGTCGTCGACCATGCGCGCGATGTCCTCGGGCAGTTCGATGCCGAGGATGTCGACGGCGGCCGCGGTCACCTTGCGGTAGCGGGCGGCCTCGCGGTCGCAGAAGATGCCGCCCCAGGTGAAGCGCTCGGGGGCCTCGCGCACGGCGATGGTCTCCGGGAACAGCACGGCGGAGTGCGTGTCGTAGCCGGGGGTGAAGTCCTCGAAGGTGATGCCGAGGAAGAGGGGGTTGTCGTAGCGGGTGCGCTCCAGCTCGGAGAGCCACTCGGGCCACACCATCTTCAGCACGACGGCCTCGAGGTTGCGGTCGGGGTTGCCGTTCTGCGTGTACATCGGGAAGACGACCAGGTGCTGCAGGCCGTCGGCGCGCTCGGCGGCCGGGTGGAAGGCCATCAGCGAGTCGAGGAAGTCCGGCACGCGGAAGTCGTCCGCGGCCCACTTGCGCAGGTCGGCGATGAGCGCCCGGTGGTACGCGGTGGCGTGCGGGAGCAGCGGGGACAGCGTCTCGACGGCGCCGATCACGCGCTCGACCGCGGCCAGGACGGTGGCGCGGGCGTGGGCGCCCTCCGCCTCGAAGTCGATGGAACCGTCGGCGGCCTGCCAGGGGCGGATCTCCTCCACGGCGGCCTTGAGCTCGGGCCACGCAGGGTGGTCTACCACCCGCGCCCCAGCGGATATCACGGCACCGCCGACGCCCGGCACAAGAGTTTCCGTCATGTCACTTCCTCCACAGGAGAACCTCACGTCCGCACAGCGTATGCGTGCGAGGCTCTCCTACTCAAGAGGCGATTCGGGAAATTATCCTGCGTCACCCCCTGCTTCACCGAAAGTCTTCCCGTTCTTCAGGGTGGAACTGATAGCTCCGCCCAGTCGCGCCATGGCTTCACTTGCCTGTGGCAGTACCCCGGCCAGTCCCAGGAAGCCGTGGAACATGCCGGGGTGGCTGTCCAGAGCCGACCGGATCCCGGCCCGCGTCAGCCGGCGGTGGTACGCGCGGCCGTCGTCCCGCAGCGGATCGCACCCGGCGACCACCAGGTGGGCGGGCGGCATACCGGTGAGGTCCGCGCGCAGGGGGGAGGCCAGCGGGTGACGGCCGTCGCCGCCGGGGCCCAGGTACTGCTCCCAGAACCAGCGCATGTGCGCGGCGGTCAGGAAGCAGCCCTCGGCGGCGGTCCGGTACGACGCCCGGTCCTGGGCGGCGTCCAGCGCGGGATACGCCAGCGCCTGGAGTGCGACCGCCGGCCCGCCGCGCTCGCGGGCGAGCAGCAGCGAGGCGGCCGCCAGATTGCCGCCCGAGCTGTCCCCGGCCACGACCAGGGCGTCCGGATCGCCGCCCAGCTCGTCCAGGTGGTCGCCGGCCCAGCACAGCGCGGCGTGGGCGTCCTCCGCGGCCGCCGGGAAACGGTGCTCGGGTGCCCGCCGGTAGTCCACCGAGACCACGGCGGCGCCGGCCGCGCGCACCAGGTGGCGGGCGGTGGTGTCGTGGGTGTCCAGGTCGCACAGGACCCACCCGCCGCCGTGGCAGAAGACGACCGTCGGACGGGGCCCCGGCCGGCGCCCGGGGTCGGGCAGGTAGATCCGCACGGGTACGGGCGGGGCCCCGGGCGGACCGGGGACGGTCCGGTCCCGGGTGGCGCCGACGTGCGGCGGGTCTGCGGCCGGACGCGGCGCCGCCGCCAGGATCCGCCGGGCCTCGTCGGCCCGGGTGACGGTGCGGCCGAGGTCCGGGAACGCGGCGGCGAGGGCGTCGACGCAGCGCAGTGCGGCCGGGTCGAGTCGGTCCCGGGCGGTCGCGGAGCGTGCGGCGGGCGCGGCGGGCGCGGGCAGCTCCGGGAGCTCGGCCATCACAGGCTCCGGAAGTGCGGGATGACCTTATCGCCCCACTGGCGCAGGGTCTCCATGCAGGCTTCCTGCTCCACCGTGCCCATCTGGATCAGGCACATGATCTCGTCGGCCCCGGCCTCCCGGAGCCGCTCCACGTAGGCGATGGCGTCGTCGGCCGTCCCGTAGGCGTGGTCGGCGTTGAAGGTGGCCGTCGAGGTCGGCCGGACCGGGATGTCCAGCTCGTGCAGCCGCGCCACCACCTGCTCGGCGGCCCTGCGCATCTCCCCCGCCTCGTCGGCGCCCGCGACGACGGCCTCGTCGGGGACGCCCGCGCCGCCGTACCAGTGCCCGATGGACTGGGCGAAGAAGCGCTGGCCCCGGATGCCGATCCGCCGCGCCCGTTCGCCGTCGTCGAGCACGATGGTCGGGCAGAGCACGGAGAAGTGGTCGTTCACCACCGTGGACACGAAGCGGCTCCCGTCCCGCCCGGCGATCGCGGCGTCGTAGACGGACCTCATCTGCGCGATCGACGCGGGCCCGGCGAAGCCCATCACCAGCGCTCCGATGCCCAGCTCGGCCGCTTGGACCAGCGTCTCGCCGCGGCTGCACGCCAGGAACAACGGCGGGTGCGGGGTCTGCCGGGGCCTCGGCAGGATGGGGTGCGGATCGATGTCGACCAGTTCGCCGTGGTACTCCAGCTCCTCCTCCTGCCACGCCCGGCCGATGATCCGCAGGGCCTCCTCGACCTCCGCCGCGGTCCGCTCCTTGTCCACCCCGCACAGCGAGGTCTCCTGTTCCGTGCCTCCGCGCCCGGCACCGAGGTCGAGGCGGCCGCCGGAGAGCAGGTCGAGCATCGCGGCCCGCTCGGCGACCCGCACCGGGTGGTTGAAGTTGAAGGGCATGCACACCACCCCGTGCCCGATGCGTATGGTGTGCGTCCTGGCCGCGACCCAGGTCAGGAAGATCTCCGGCGCAAACATTCTATTGCGCATACCAAGTTGGGTACTCTGAGCTATGCCGATCGACCCCGAGTACCTGCACGCAGTCCACAAAGGCCCCTTCACCGCCTGCCTGTACTGCCGCGCCAGCCGCGACCCTAAAAAGAAGGGCCGCAGCGTCACGGCCCAGTTGAAGGAAGGCCGCGAACTGTGCGCCCGGTTCGGCTGGCCCGTCGTCGACGAATTCAAAGACATCGGCATCTCCGCCAGCCGCCACGCGCGCGTCGCCCGCGACGAATTCGAGGCAATGCTCGACGGCATCCGGGCCGGCCGGTACCGCATCGTCGTGGCCTTCGAGGCCTCCCGCTACTACCGCGACCTGGAGGCCTACGTCCGGCTGCGGAGCGCCTGCCACGACGCCGGGGTCCTGCTGTACTACAAGGGCCAGGTCTACGACCTCTCGAAGTCTGCGGACCGCAAGGCCACCGCGCAGGACGCGGTGCAAGCCGAGAGCGAAGCCGAGGACATCCGGGACCGGAACCTGCGCACCGCCCGCCAGGCAGCCGAAGCGGGGAAGCCGTGGGGGCCGGTCCCGGATGGCTACAAGCGGCGCTACGACCCCGACAGCGGCGACCTGATCGAGCAGTACGAGCACCCCGTCCAGGGCCCCCTCGTCCGCAGGATCTGGGAGGAGGCCGAGTCCGGGAAGTCCTTGCGGTCGATCGCCCGGGACCTGAACGAGGGCGGCCACCTGACCCAGAAGGGCAAGCCGTGGCAGGACTGGCACGTCCGCACGCTCCTGACGAACCCGCAGTACATGGGGCGTCGCAAGTTCCAGGGTCAGGACTACCGGCAGGGCACGTGGCCGGCGCTCGTCACGCCGGAGCGGTACGAGGCGGTGCAGGCGATCCTGTCGATGGAGGGTCGGGCCTGGGCTACGGACCTGACGCCGGTGCACCTGCTGTCCGGGATCGGGCTGTGCGGCGGGCACCCGGAGTTGCAGGCGACGAACAGCGAGCCTGTGCTGCGCGGCTACGTGAACCGGACGTACCCGTCGCTGAAGTGCAGCGAGCGGGCGCACGTGACGATCAGCGAGCCGCGGATGAACGCGTATGTCGAAGAGGGGCTCCTCGCATACCTGTCCCGGGACGAGAACCGGGACGTGTTCCGGAAGGCCAACGACGACGGGGGTGAGGTGTCGGCGGCGCGGGCCCGGCTGCAGGCGCTGGAGCGGCAGTTGGAGGAGGCCCATGAGGCTGCGGCGACGTTCGACCGGGACGGTGTGCCGACGCTGTCGATCGCGGGCCTGTCGGCGTTGGAAGCACGCCTCACGCCGCTGATCGCCACGGCGAAGGCGGCGTCCCGTCCGCGGGTGGTTCCGGCGGTCCTGATGGATCTGCTGGAGTCGGATGACCCTGAGGTGCTGTGGGGGCGTTACGACTTGCAGCAACAGCGGGCCGTGGTCCGGCTGTGCGTGACGGTGCGCCTGCACGCCGCGTCCCACAAGGGGGCCCGGACTCTGGAGCCGGGGCGGATCACGATGTCGTGGTACGGGCAGCCGGGCTTTATGGGCGGCCGACCTCGCGGTCGCGCGCTGCCGGAGCTGCCTGAGCAGCGTCTGCCGGGTGAGCTGTAGCCCGCTCGCGGGTGGGGCTGGCGGGGCCGGGGAAAGGAACGACCCGGCCCTCGTGCTGCTGGTGGGGAGCGGTATCGACGACGCCGCGGCGGCCGTGGTCGAGTCCGACGAGGTAGGCCTGAATCTTGATGCTGGCGCGCTCATCGTCGACTTCCTGGTGCAGCCGGACCCGTTCGGTGCGGAGCTGGGAGTGCAGCGCCGCGCGCTCTGCTTCGAGGTCGCGCATACGGCGGTCGTGCTCCGCGATTTGGGCGCCCTGGGCTGCCAGGTATCGGGCGTGCTCGTCGGCGGTGTCGCGGCGGGCCGCAGCGAGGGCTGCGCGTTCGGCGCTGGTGTCGGTGGTCCAGAGCCGCACCTTCGCGAGGATGAGGAGCGCGGCGGAGGTAAGGCCGGCGAGGCCGCCACCGATGGAGGACGCGATGTGGTCTTCTACGATGCCGTAGGCGACGATCCCGGCTGCGATGAGCATCACGAGGCCGGCCGCGAGGGCTCCGAGCTTGGCGCGTGTGGCTGTGTCGTGCATCCGTACCCCCGCCTATCCCTGGGCTGCTGCACCCCCGCCGTCGTCGGCGTCGCGCTCGTCCTGAAATCGCTGCTGCCGCTCGACCGCCGCCCGGAGCATCTCGCGCGCCAAGGGGTCGGAAAGGCCAAGGGCATTTGCCGCTTCGTCGAGAGTGATTGAATCCGAGCCTACCCCTGTTACCCCTGTTTGGGAGGGGGTTGACAGTGACTCAGGGGAAGCAATCCCTGACTCGATGAGGAGGTCGCGCAGCTCAAGGCCAACGGCCTTGGCGATGCGTTCGTACGCCCATGGGTCGGGCAGTGTCTGGCCGGAAAGCATCCGCCCGACAGCTGTCTCTGTCATGCCCATCTCGCGCGCCAGGTCTGCCTTTGTGCCGCGCCTGTTGAGGTCGTAGCCCGCCCGTTGGGCCGCCTCTGACACGAGCCTGCCGAACCGCGCCCGAACCGATTCACTCCGCATGGGGGCACGGTATCTCGCCCGCGAGCAACATGCAGCTATCTGGCGCGCGCGCAAGGATGCAGGTCAGGGCCCTTTTCAGGCATGCGTGCACCGTAACACAGAAAGTCGCACGCGTATTCGATTCGAGAAAACACACCGCCTTCACAACTTCTTGCTTGCGCGCAAGACAGAAACAGCGCTACCTTTCTAGCGAGCGAGACAGAAAGTCTGGCTCCTCCGCAAGGAAGGGGGTGTAACCCAATGCCCTACCGACTGCGCATCGACCGACTGCGCGACGCCGCCCGCGAGGCCGGCGACGAGCGCGGCACCGACATCGCCAAGCGCACCGGTATCTCGGAATCGGCCGTCTCCCGCATGCTGCGCGGCCACTCCACCCCGGGGCTCGCCACGATCATGAAGCTCCGCGACAGCTACGGGCTCACGCAGAAGGACCTCGTCGAAGAGGTCGCCGCGTGACCCGCGCCGAGCGCCTCGCGCTCCTCGGGCCCGCCGTCGTCGAGCACGTCCGCCGCGAGGCCGAGGCCGCGCCGCCGATGCCGCCCGAACTGATCGCCGCACTGCGGCCGATCCTCACCAACCCGGCCAAGCGCCGCACGCCGACCGCGGACTCCGCGCCGGCCGCCGCCTGAGCCACGCAAAAGGGGTCGCTCCGACTTCCCGGCCTGAGCGACCCCGGCATTCCTCACAACCCGAAGAGATCGAGGAACACCATGAACAACAACCCTACCGCCAACAGCCTCCCCGGCCAGAGCGGCATCACGAACCCCACCCCCGCCCCGGCGCCCGAGCTGTACGCGGCCCCGACGGGCCGGGTCTTCCAGGTCGTCGGGACGAACGACGCCGGCGGGCGTCTGCTCATCCCGGCCGAGTCCGACCCGGCGACGTGCCCGCGCTGGGTGTGGGCGGCCGAGTCCGACCTGGTCGAGGCGTTCGGTGCCCCGCTGACCCGGGTGGAGCGTGCGGCGTGAACACGAAGGCGCTGAACTCGCTCGCGGACTTGATCCTTCGGGCGCAGGAGCAGGACCGGACGCCGATGGGGATCGCCATCGCGGTCGACGCGGCGGGCCGGCACATGTCCCCGGAGACGGCCGCCGAGTTGGTGCGGCTGCGTGACCGGATCGCCCAGCTGGAGACGCAGACCGCCCGCGTACGGACCGAAGACCTGACCCCCGGTGACCGCGTCTGGGGCAACCACGCACGGTTCATCGAGGTCGGCCCGTACCCACACGAGCTTGAGTCGAACCCGTGGAACACGGGGACCGCGATGCGGATCACCGGCGTTGACTTCGACGGAAACCCCCTGGTCCTCGACGCGCTGGCGTCCAAGGAGTGGGTCCGCGACGCGCCGTCCGAGCTGGCCCGGCTGCGGACGCGGATCGCCGAGTTGGAGTCGGAGCGGCACGTCACGAACGAGGCCTTGTCCGACGCGGCGGAGGCGCTGCGGGTGGGCCGGGACCGGATCGCCGAGCTGGAGGCCGAGCGCGGCGCCATCGTCGCCGGTCGGGACGCGCAGATCATCGCGTGGCTCGGCAAGAAGGCCGGCGAGTACGGCACATCGAACGCGGAGAAGCGGGCGAAGGCCGAGGCCGTGGCACGGACGGCGGACAAGCTCTCCCGCGGCGCCGTCCGGCCGGACGCTCCGCTCATCGCTACGCGGGAGCTCGTCCGCGCTGACCACTACAAGGACGCGGCCCGCCTGCTGGAGGACACCGGCCGGGACGACGACTCGGTGAACTTCCTCGACCTGATGGCCGACGGGATCCGCGAGCACGCGACCGAGCAGTTGGCCTCGCGAGAGGACCCGCACGACTCCCCGCTCCGCACCGACTACCGGCTCGGCCACGACCTCCCGGAGTACCCCCATGCCTGACCCGAAGCCCGTCGACGGGCCGATCCCCGTCCACGTCCGCACCATCCCCGGCGGCGCCCAACTCGACCTCACCGCGCTCACCCGGCTCGTCGTCGGAGACGTCCTCGACGCGCTCCTCGAAGGCGACGACACCACCCTGTGGGACCTCCTCCACGAGGTCGCCGCCCCGTCGACGGGCGCGGCCGACCGGCTGGACCGGGAGGAATTGGAGCAGCAGCTGGTGGAGCGCGCGTCCTCTCGGGTCCCGGTGTACGGCCCGCAGGTGCGCCGGCTGGCTGCGTCGCTGCTGAAGGCGGCTAGGCAGCACATTCCGGCGCGGCGGGATGCGGCGTGAGCGCCCGCATGGAGGCGGCCACCCCGGCCGTCCGCCGCGCGGTCCGTGCCCTGTTCACCGAGCAGCCGTACCGGCACCTGGGCACCGGCGAGGTGCTGGCGTACTGCCAGGCGCACGGGGCGACGTCGTGCCGGTTGCTGGTCCGGCAGGTGCTGGAGGCGCTGGCCGCCTCCGGGCTGTTGGAGCGGCTCGGTCCGGACAACGGCCGCGTGTACCGACTGATCCGAGCGGAGGACGGCCGATGACCGCCGCCGACAACCTGTACGCCGAGCTGACCCGGGGTGTCGCGCACGCCCAGGTCCGACAGCACCTGATCGACGAGCACCGCGCCGAAGTCCTGATCGAAGCCGCCGACGCGGTGGACTCCGGCAAGGCGCCGTTCCCCGAGGAAGTGAAGTGCGGCGCTTCGTGGGCGGCCCGGATGCTGCGGCGGATGGCCGAGGAGGAGGGGAAGGGCACCGGCACGACCGGCGGCGAGCCCACCCCGGCGGACCGGTTCACAGCGGTAGCCAGCCCCGTCGAGTACGGGTACCTGATCGCGATCCGGCGTGACCCCCACGAGCCCGGCCGCGTCCCGGTCGCACTCGCCCAGCTTCGCTCGGGTCCGGCATGGTCCCCTGAGGCTGCGAGCGAGCTGCTGCTCTCTTCCTACAAGTACGTGACGGCGCCCGGTAGTCGATGGCAGCAGCTCGACGGCGGCCGGTACGGCGTCCGGCTGCTCCTCGCAGAGGACGGTGGCCGGTGACCGACACCTCGATGGCCGGGGCGACCACCGCCCCGGCCGCCGGGCGGCGCGTCACCCCCACCGGCCGCCTCATCCTCCCCGCCGACGCCGACCGCGCCGACTGGCTCACCGCCCGCCGCTCCGGCATCGGGTCCTCCGACGTCCCCGGCATCCTCGGCCTCATCGACCGCAAGCCCCCGCTGAAGGTCTACCTCGACAAGCTCGGCCACGACGTCGACGACGCCGGAGAGGCCGCCTACTGGGGCACCGTCAACGAAGAGCCCGTCGCCCGCCGGTGGGCCATGCAGAACCGCAGCAACGTCCGCCGCGTCGGCCTCGTCGCCCACCAGGACCATCCGCACTGGATGACCACCCTCGACCGGCGCGTCATGAAGTGCCCACTCGACGATGACGAGCAGGACGTCTGCGCGCTGGAGGTCAAGACGCGCTCGGCGTTCAAGAGCAGCCAGTGGCACGCCGGCGCACCGGACGACGTCCTCGCGCAGATCCTGTGGCAGATCGCCGTCTGCGGCTACCGGCACATGCACTTCGCCGTGCTGATCGGCGGCAACGAGTACCACCAGGGCACCGTCCGCGCCGACCAGTACACCACCGTCATCGCCGACATCACCACGGCGGTCGACCGGTTCTGGTCCGAGCACGTGCAGGCCCAGGTTCCGCCGCCGGTCACCGGTGACGGCGAGGCCCTGGCCCAGATGTTCCGCCGGCTCCACCCGGCCCGCTCCGGGTCGGTCGACGTGGACCGGCACCCGGACGCGCTGGACGCCCTGTACGAGTACGGGCTCCAGCAGCGCGCCGAGGCCGCCGCGAAGAAGGCGAAGGCCGTGGCGAAGGCCCGTCTCATCGCCGCTCTCGACACGGCGCAGGCCGCGCTGATCGGCGGCGAGCGCGCCTACTCCCTGGAGCCCTCCAACGCGGCCCCGAAGGTCGACCTGGAGCTCCTCTCCGAGCGCTGGCCGGAGGCGTACGCCGCGTGCGTCGCCCCGAACCCGACCGAGCGCATCGCCATCGCACCGACGTACAAGGGGATTGCCTGATGGGACTGGCAGAGAACGCAGCCGCCGCGGCTGGCCGCACGGCGGCCGAGCAGGCGCCGGCCACGGACTTCAGGGAGGCTCCGAACCTGACCGAGCCGGACATCGGCGACCTCACCAAGGACGCCGCGCCGACCACCAGCGCCGTCACCGCGTGGTCCCGGGTCATGGGCACGGTCCGCGCCATCGGGAAGAACGAACAGTTCGACGGCGGCCGTGCCGGAAAGTTCAACTTCCGCGGCATCGAGACCGCGCTGAACTCCTTCGGCCCGGCCTGCCGCAAGCACGGTGTCCTCGTCATCCAGCACCGGGTGGAAACCGAGTACCGGGACATCACCACCAGCGGCGGAAGCAAGATGCGGGAGTGCACCGCCCTGGTCACCTTCCGCATCTACGGGCCGGACGGCTCGTACTTCGAGTCGCAGGCGGCCGGGGAAGCGTCCGACTCTGGCGGGCGGTCCACTCCGAAGGCCCAGTCGATCGCCCTGCGCACGCTACTGATCAACAACGGGCTGGTCCCGACGGAGGACCGTGACGCGGACGCCGTGCACTTCGAGCGGGCGGAGAACCCCGTCCGGCCCGCGGTTTCGTACCTGGATGAGATCTGCGACCCGCGTACCAGCGCGGGCCGTCTGCGGCAGATCCATCACGAGCTGAACAGCACCCGGCAGTTGGGTGCCCTCGTCACCAACGAGGTCGGTGACGAGGAGCGCGTCGGCGAGATGGTCGTCCGCATCGGCAAGGAGCGCGCCGCGGGGGGTGGCCAGTGAGCTTCGCCGACGTCCGCAAGATCGCGTTCGACACCGAGACCACCGGCCCTGACCCGCTCCAGGACCGCATCGTCACCGCGGCGCTCGTCGCCCACGGCGGCGGCCGCCCCGACAAGGTCATGTCCTGGCTCATCAACCCCGGCATCCCGATCCCCGCCGAGGCCACCGAAATCCACGGCATCGACGACGCGAAGGCAGCCACCGGAGCCGCGCCGGCCGACGCCCTCGACGACATCGCCGACATCCTCGCCAAGGCCCTCGCCTACGGCATGCCGGTGATCGCGTTCAACCTCAGCTTCGACTGGACCGTCCTGGCCCGCGACATGGAACGCCACCGCCTGCCGACCCTCGGCGAGCGGCTCCCCGAAGGCACCATCCCGCCGCTGCTGGACCCCCACGTCATCGACAAGCAGTTCGACCGATACGTCAAGGGCCAGGGCCAGCGGAAGCTGAAGCCCACCGCCGAGCGGTACGGCGTCGAGCTGACCGACTGGCACAGCGCCGAAGCCGACGCGCTCGCCGCGCTCCTCATCACCGAGGCCCAGTTCGCGAAGTTCCCGCTCCTCGGCGACCACTCGCCCGCCTCGCTGTTCACGCAGCAGAAGCGGTGGCGGGCCGACCAGCAGGCCGGGTTGCAGCAGTGGTTCCGCACGAAGGCGACGCCGGAGCAGGGCGGTGACCCGAACAAGGTCATCGACGGCTCCTGGCCCCTGATCCCGATCCCTCACCAGCAGGACGGAGAAGCCTGATGTTCGGCAGCAAGACACGAGAGATCACCGACCTGAAACGGGCGCTCCGCGTCCGCACCCAGGAACGGGACGACGCCCTTGAGGACGCCCGCGGCTACGCGGCTTCGGCCCGGCACGCGGAGAAGCTCCTGCGAGACCGGGACCAGCAGGAGCCCGAGGCCGCCCGCGCGGCCGAGGCGCCGATCGCGCACTCCGACGAGCTGTGGTCCCTCATCGACTGGTCCCTGTGGGGGTCCGGCATGGGCGACACGTTCCGTGAAGCCCTCGCCGACCAGTTCATCCGGGCGATCACCCCGCAGCAGCACGAGCAGGCCCTGCGGCTGATCCAGGCGTGGACGGACAGCGGCCGGGGCCCGCTTGGCCGCCGCCGGTACGAGGACCAGCAGGCCCGCCTGCACCGCGCGCTCCGGGCCTGCGCCCGGTACCGGGCCGACGAGGCCCGCCTGACCCGGCACGCCGCGGGTCTCCAGGCCCGGTACGACCACGCCGTCGGCATCGACCACCCCGACGTCGACGCGGGCGCCCGCTGGCAGGAGACGCGCATCGACCGGCGGAAGGGCGTCGTGCGATGACCACCACCGTGACTCCCGCGACCGGGATGCCCCTGCGGCTCCCGGCCGCGGTGAACCACCCCCGCCCCCTCGTCATCGGCCTCGACGTCGCCACCGGCGCCTCCGGAGTCGCCGGCGAAGGCTGGACCGACCACGTCCGCACCACCGCCAGCAGCACCCACGCCCGCCTGCAGTACCAGCTCGACGGGCTCGCCTCGTTCTACCGAAACGCCCAGTACGTCGTCATCGAGGGCGCCGCCTACTCCAAGAACAACAACGGGGCCGACTCGCTCGCCGGGCTGCGGTGGATGGTCCGGCAGGACCTGTGGAAGCGCCGTATCCCGTACGTCGTCATCACCCCCACGAAGCGAATCACCTACGCCACGGGCACCACGGTCCACAAGGACCCCGACGGGCTGCGGGTCAAGGGCCCGGCGCTGAAGGCGATGGTGCGGGCCGCGGTGAAGGAGCGGTACGGCATCCACACCGAGGGCGCCTGCCAGTTCGACGAGGCCGACGCCTACGTCCTCCTCGCCATGGGCCTGCACCACCTCGGGCACCCGCTGGCCGAGGTACCCGAGAAGCACGCCCGCGGTCTGGCCGGCTGCGACTGGTCCGGCTTCGACAAGGCGGTGGCCCGATGACCGCCTCACTCGACTGGCAGGCCGTCGGGCTGTGCGCCCAGACCGACCCCGAGGAGTTCTACCCCGACAAGGGCGGCTCCGTCCGCCTCGCCAAGAAGGTCTGCGGCGCCTGCGAAGTCCGCGCCGAGTGCCTCGACTACGCCCTCGCCAACAACGAGCGCTACGGCATCTGGGGCGGCACCTCCGAACGCGAACGCCGCCGCATCGCCGCCGCCCACACCACACCCGCCCTCGGAGGTGCCGCATGACCACCGCCATCGCCCCGCCGCGCACCAACTGGCGGCTGTCCGCCTCCTGCATCGGCCAGGCAGACCTGTTCTTCCCCAGCAAGGACCGGCGCGACGACATCGAGGCCAAGCGCATCTGCCGCGAATGCCCCGTCCGCCAGGAGTGCCTCACCGCAGCCCTCGCCGAGGAAGGCGCCGTCAGCCAGTGGGAGCGGTACGGGACCCGCGGCGGCATGAGCCCCCGCGAACGGGCCCTGGCCGCCGGCGCGCCCGCCTCGAAGATGACGCCCGCCGACCCGCACGACTACGCCGAAGCCGACGTGCTGCTCCGCTCCGGCACCATGTCGGACGCCCAGATCTCCAAGGCGACCGGGATCCCCGACAGCTCCATCCACCGGCGCCGCGAGGCGCTCGGCCTGCCGGTCTTCTGGCAGCGGGCCACGCCGCAGAGCGCGTTCGAGGCGCACGCCCGCTCCGTCGACGGAGGCCATGTCGTCTGGGAGTCGGCGGGCGGCGGGAAGCGCCCGCAGATCAAGGTTCAGAAGCAGTACTACCGCGTAACCCACCTGGCGTTCCTCCTCGGCTACGGCCGTGAGGCGGAGGGTCACGTCAAGGTCACCTGCGGGTTCCCCGAGTGCATCGCGTGGGAGCACCTCGCCGACCGGGTCATCCGCAACTCCCGGGTCGCCGCATGAAGGCCGCCGCCGCGGCCTGGGTCCGCGCCAGCGTTCTGGTGCAGTCCGCGCCGTCCACCGGACCGCGCGCCGGCGGGCTGTGCCCTTGCGACGCCCGGGCCGTCTGCGGCGCCTGCCAAGTCGGCTCCCACGACGCCTGCCCCGGCCACCTGACCGACAGGGAGAAGGGCGTCTACGGTCCCGGCCTGGCGTGGCCGCCGCGCGCCGCGGTCCACACCGTCGGAGCGGCCTGTCGGTCCCGGTGCGGGTGCCGCCGCTGCTACCGGCCGGAGCCGCCGCAGCAGTTGGGGTTGTTCGGATGACCGGCGGCCTGTGCGACGTACCCGGCGGCAGCCACGACGGCCAGCCCCGCCCCTACCCGTGCGGCTGGCGCTGTACGACCCACGCCCCGCAGGCCCGCCCCACCACCACACCCACCACCACAATCAGCCCGGCCGTCGCCGCCGCCGCACAACGACAGACCCACAGCGGCCCCCGGCAGGTCACCAGCGCCCTGTTCGTCGACTGCGGCGACGGCCGCGAAACCAAGCACGGCGACCGGGCCGGCCAGATCCGCTACACCGGCCAGCCCCGTGCCCGCTACGAGTGCCTCGCCTGCGGATGGCAGTCCGAGACCATCACCGGCCCTACCGCCATTCGTAGGTTCCTCGACCACATCCGCGCCGCCCACAAGGCCGCCTGCCCGGCGGCCCCCAGCGAAGGAGCACAAGCCGCATGACCGACCTCACCGCCGACCGCGAGACCGCCGACCTGGCCGCGTTCCTCGCCGCACACCTCAACGGCCGCACCGCCGAAGAGCTGTCCGCCGAGTTCCACGACCTCCTCGACGCCGTCCGCACCCACGGCAAAAAGGGCTCCATGACCATCACGGTCGTCGTCGAGCCCCCGGCCAACGGCGTCGAATCCGCCCCGATGCCGATCGGCGTCGAGTCCGCGGTCAAGGCCCCCAAGCCCACCCCGGTCAAGAGCCTGTACTTCCTCGACGACGACGGCAACCCCGTCCGCGAGGACCCCCGCCAGATGGCCATCGAGTTCCGCCCCGCCCCGACCGCCCCGACCTTCAAGGACGCCTGATCATGACGACCCGCTACACCTCCGGCCCCGCGGCCGACCTCGACGGGATCCAGTCCGTCATCGACATCGCCCAGCAGGCCACCGTCCCGGCCGCCATGGAGCCCGGGAAGGTCTACGCCGTCCGGACGGCCGGCGGCGGCACGCAGACGATCGACCTGACCGGCCCGGAACACACCGGCACCCCGGCCCGGAAGCACGGCACCACCACCGTCCGCGACGCCGCGAGCTTCGCCGCCTACTTCAGCAAGCACTCCGACGCGGACACCGAGGTGTACGCCGACGCCGACCAGCTCACCGTCACCGCCGTCCTCGACGCCCACACCGCCGACGAGCCGCGCTGGTCCGGCCACCGGCTCCGCCTGGCGCTCCGCCGGACGGAAACCTGGCAGCAGTGGTTGGAGAACGACGGCCGGCTCCTCGGCCAGGAGCAGTTCGCCGAGTTCCTGGAGGACCACCTCCCCGACCTCCTCGACCCGTCCGCCGCGACGATGCTGGAGATCGCCCAGTCCATCCAGGCAGCCACGAAGGTCGACTTCCAGTCCGGGACCCGACTGGCCACCGGGGAGCGCCAGTTCAAGTACGTCGAGAACACCACGGCGAAGGCCGGCCAGCGTGGCGACCTGACCATCCCGGAGACGTTCGTCGTCGGCCTGGTCCCGTTCGAGGGCAGCGAGGGGTACCGGCTGACCGCCCGCCTGCGGTACCGGATCACGGACCAGCAGCTCCGCATCGGCTACAAGCTCGAACGGCCCGGCGACACCCTGCGGACCGCGTTCGCGGACGTCGTCACCGCGATCGGCGCCGACATCGCCCAGCCGGTCATGAACGGCAGCCCGGCCTGATGACCCGGCCCGGCAGCGCAAGCGGCACCACCCGCTGCCCGCGCTGCCGGGCCCCCATCCTCCGCCAACTCGTCGGCACCGTCGCCGCCCTGACCGTCACCGCGGACCTCACCCCGCTCACCCCGAGCGAGCAGGCCACCGTCCGCGAACCCAACCGGCTCATCTGGTGCCTGCGCCAGGCCAGCCCGTACACCCCGGCCCGGCTCGCCTGGACCGGCCCCGGACACCCCGCCGGCTGCCCGCACCCGCACGTCACCGAACACCGCTGCACCACCGAGCCGACCACCCTGTTCTGAGGAGACCCCGAGTGGAGAACGTCCGCCCCTTCCCGCACCAGCAGGCGGACCGCGACGGCCTCGAAGAGCAGCTCGACGCCGAGCGGTTCGTCCTCGGCACCGCCATGAACCAACCGCACGACATCAAGACCATGCGCGCCGCCATCAAGGGAGCCGACTTCCAGCGGCCCGCCCACGAAGTGATCTGGACCGCGATCCTCAACCTCGTCGACCGCGGCGACAGCACCCACTACCTCACCGTCGTCGCCGAACTCGACCGCAGCAAGGAACTCCGCCGAGCCGGCGGCATCCCCTACGTCACCCAGGTCAACGACTACGTCGGCGGCGGCGACGCCGCCCACTGGGCGGGCAAGGTCCGGGCCGCATCCGACCTCCGCGCGGACGCAGACCTCGGCCGCCGCATCGTCCAGTACGCCACCGCCCCCGACGCCGAGCCCGGCCACGCCGTCACCTTCATCGACGACTACCTCAAGCGGCAGCAGGAACGCGCCGCCGGCCGCTCCGGGGACCCCGTCGACGCGCTCCTCGCCGAGCTCCTCGACACCAACGCCCTCGACAACATCCCCACCCTGGAACCCCTCGTCGGTGACCTCCTCCACCTCGACACCCTCGCCCGGATCATCGGCCCCTCCGGGCACATGAAGTCCTTCGTCGTCATCGACATCGCCGGACACGTCGCGACCGGCAAGAAGTGGCACGGCCAGTACGTCCGGCAGGGCACCGTCGTCTACCTCGTCGCCGAGGGCATGGCCGGCATCCGCCAGCGCGTCCGCGCCTGGGAGAAGCACCACGGCATGCGCATGGACAACGCCCTGTTCCTGCCCCGCCCCGTCCAGACCCGCGGCCCCGAGTGGGACGTGTGGATCGAGGCCATGCGCCGCCTGGAACCGGCGCTCATCGTCATCGACACCCAGGCCCGCGTCTCCGTCGGCGTCGAGGAGAACTCCAACACCGAGCTCGGCATCGTCGTCGAGCGCCTCGACGACCTCCGCCGCGCCACCGGCGCCTGCGTCCTGCCCATCCACCACACCGGGCACGTCGGCGAGCACGGCCGCGGCGCCTCCGCCGCCAAGGGCGCTCTCCAGTCCGAGATGCACGTCTCGAAGAAGGGCGACAACGCCTCCAACATCGTGATCACGATGAAGGTCGGCAAGCAGAAGGACAACGCGGAGGGCGCCGACCTCCAGTTCGGCATCAAGGTCGTCACCCTCGACGGCGAGAAGAAGCCCGACGGCCGGCCGGTGACCTCCGTGGTGCTGGAGTCCCTCGACGAGCGGCCGCCCGTGCTGGCTGTCGGCAGCCCCGAGTGGCTCGTCCACCGCCTCGCCGTCGCCGGCGTTCCGATCTCCTGGGGCAGCCCGCGGGTGAGCAAGTGGTGCACCGAGCGGGACATCCAGATGCGCAAGGACAAGATCGAAGAAGCGGTCCGGATCCGCAAGCGGAAGGACTCCTTCGACGAGGCCCTCAGCGGCTCCGAAAACCTCCCCCCGAACCTCCCCCGCGATCTTGAACAGCAAACTCCCCCCAAAACCGGGGGGACCCCGGGGGAGGTAGACGAAAACCCCAGGTCAGACATCCCCCCAAACGCGGGGGGAGGTCCGGGGGATGCCCCTACAAAACCTCCCTCCCCCCGCTCCCCCTCTAGGGAGGGGGGAGGTGAGGGGGAGGACGACGAAAACGACACCCCGTCGACCCCCCACTGCACCGTCTGCGGCAACGAACTCCACGGCTTCCGCCTCAACCGCGGATACGACACCTGCCTCGCCTGCGACCCCACCACCGGCAGCCACCCCGACGCAGCCTGAAAGGCACCCCATGACCCCCTGCCGCACCCCCAACTGCCCCCGCACCCGCGCCCCCCGCAGAACCCTCTGCCACCCCTGCCGCATGCGACTCCAACGCCACGGCAACATCCACACCACCCTCCGCACCGACCTCGACCCAGAAAACGTCGAAACCGCCGTCATCCGCCGCGCCTTCCCCGACGGCCTCACCGAAGCCGAACGCCGCGCCACCGGAAAACGCCTCCTCAAACTCGGCTACTCCACCCGCCACATCGCCCGCCTCTCCGGCGCAAGCACCCGCACCGTCGAACGCTGGAAAGCCGCCCTCGCCGCCTGACCGCCGCTCCGGTTCGACCCGCCCACGCGCGCCCAGGAAGGACACCCCACGTGACCGCCCAACACCCCACCACCGCCCGACTCCGCACCGCCCCCAAGCTCACCCGCCGCCGCCTCCAGCTCCTCAAGCTCGTAGCCAGCGGCCACAGCAACGAAGAGGCCGCCGTCGTACTCCAGGTCAGCCCGAACACCGTCAAGACCCAGCTGGCGCACGCGTTCCGGCTCCTGCGGGCCCGGAACCGGCAGCACGCTGTTGCGCTGTGCCTGGCGTACGGGCTGATCGAGCCCAGGGACCTGCGGCCGTTCTCGCTGCCGCCGGCGCCGGCTGCTGGTGTTCGGAGGGCTGCCTGATGCCGACCGTGCCGACCCCGCACGACCACGCCCTGCCAGCGGAAACCCTCGCCGAGAAGGAAGCCCGCCTCGCCGCCGAGCAGGCCTCACGCCGCCGCACCGTCGACCCCCACCTCTTCGCCGACCTCGCCGCCACGATCGGCACCGCCATCCACGACACCCCCGTTCGTCTCGGCCACCCCGAAGGCACCGCTGACCTTGCAGCCCAGCTCACCGTCAAGGTGGCGGCCTACTTCGGCAGCATCCTCCCGGCCGCCCCAGGGCTCGCCGGGTTCATGGCCGAGCTGGCCGCGGAGCGCGGCCGGCAGCTCGCCAAATGGGGCGACCAGCGGCACCGCGACGGCACCAGCATCGGCAACGCGAGCTGGGCGGACGAGGCCAACGCCCAGTGCCAGCACGCGGCCGACGAGGACTGCCTGACCTGGGGCCACATCCTCTACGAGGAGTTCACCGAGGTCATGGCCGAGACCGACCCTGCTCAGCTGCGCGCCGAGCTGATCCAGGTCGCTGCGGTGTGCGCGGCCTGGGTGTCCGACCTCGACCGCCGGCCGCCCGTCGAGTACTGCGACGTCACCTTCGTCGGCGGCGGCCGCTGCTCGAAGCCCGCCGGGCACCGGCCGCCCGGCAGCCAGGACCCACACACCCCGTGACCACGCGGACGGCCGGCCCGCGGGCAATGCGGGCCGGCCACCACCAGCACACCACACACCAGGAGACCCCCGTGACCTTCACCCTCGGCCAGCGAGTCCGTACCACCGTCAACGCCCCCGCAGCCTGGCCCGGCGCCCACGCCGCCCCAGCCGGAACCCTCGGCACCATCACCGGCCCGAAGATCGGCGGCTCCTACGGCGTCCTCCTCGACGGCGACCCGGACCAGCTGCCCGCGTCGTACACCGCCGACGAGCTGCGCCCCGCCTGACCCGACCCACCCACCAGGAGCAGACCATGCGCAGCACCCGCCCGACCACCACGCAGACCACATGCGACTGCGAGGACTGCACGTCCTTCACCATCACCGGCCACATCCGGCGCACCACCCCCGCCCAGCAAGCCGACCGGCACCACCACACGGCAGCCGTGGACGGCTGGTCGGACGAGGAGGCACGGGACTACTGCCCCGGATGCCCGGTGGGTGTGCCGGTGGAGCAGCACGACCACGACGGCCTGTGGGCCGACGACGAGCAGACCGACAACGAAGCCTGACCCGACCCGCGCACAAGGAGAAACCCACATGACCGAGCAGCCGTACACCGACACCGACCTCCGCGCCCAGGCCGTCACCGCCCTCGCCGCCCTCGCCGATGACCCCGACTTCATGAGCATCGGCGAGGGCATGGAGGACGCCTACGTCAAGTCCACCAGCGAGGGTGACGACCGCCAGACCTGGGGCGACCTGCTGCCCTACAACCACGACGACGGCAACGCCTACAACGAGGCGCAGCGGAAGATTCACAGCCTCGTGCAGGGCGCCGCCGATCTCTCCGAGTGGGCCGTGCACCTCGGTGCCGACAGCCTGCAGCCCAGCGAGCAGCAGCTGAACATCGGCGACGGGCGGGCCCGGATCCACTTCGCGTTCGCGCCGGACATGAGCGAGGCAGACCGCCGGGACTTCGTCGCCATGATCGCCGCCACCGTCATCACCGGCGGCTGACCACCTGACCCCCCGCCCCGTTGCCGGTCGTCCTCCCGGGGCGGCCGACCCGGACACCACCCACACCACCGGAAGGACCCGCCCTCATGACCGCCCGCCACGCCACCACCGCCCAGACCATGCCCGCCCTCATGGCCACCATCAACGAACTCCGCGCCCTGAATCAGCCGCTTGTCGAAGCCCTCCAGCGGATCCACGGGGACATGGAGACCGCCCGCTCCGGCGGCGACGAGTGGGCGATGGAGTGGTTCGGCGACATGTGGTCCAGCCTGCCGCTCGCGGTGCGCGCCGCTGGCGGAGACGAGGACGCCGCCAACGAACTGGCCGACCTGACCCGCGCCACCGAGGGGGCCGCCTGCAGCACCCCGAACCCGTGCGAGGACGGCGAGCTCTGCGACCGGCATGAACGGGAGCAGGCCCACACCGACGAGGAGCACGCGCTCTGCGGCCCGGAGTGCGCGGGGGCCGGAGCATGAGCCAGCAGCCCGCGCCGTTTCTGGTCGACGGCTGCACCTGCCGACCGTGGACCAGGCGCGAAGACCCGCCCCGCTTGCTGGACCGGGCGACCGACACCGTCGACATGATCAGCGGCTTCGAGCGCGGGTCCGACTGCCCGCACCACGCCGCCGCGAAGCCCTCGGAGTAGCCCCGTGTTGACCCTGCTCCTCGTCGCCGGCGGCCTCACCGTCATAGCCCTCGCCGCGGTCGCCTTCAGCTACGCCCTCCGCCACGGCGAGGAGCAGGACCGGCAGACCCGCCACACCGACCCTCACGCCACGTACTGGGGCCGCACCACCCCTGCGGCCCCGCCCGCACCCGACAGGCCCGCACACGGCCGCACACGGCCACGACACCGGAGACACCGATGACGCCCTCACAAGACCTTCGCGCCGCCGCCTGGGCGCTGACACAGCCACAGAGCTCCACCCTCGTCGCGCCCCACATCGCTGCCCCACTGGCCGACCTGCTCACTCGGGAAGCCCTCGTCATCGACCGGCTCGTTTCCCTCACCGACGGGCCGGGCTTCCCGGCAGACGAGGACTACGACCGGCGCAACACGGTCCGCGTGGCCCGCGCCATCCTCGCCCAGCCCGCCGAGCCGCGCCCCGAGCCGGAGCACTGCGTCCACTCCGCCGCGATCCACCAGCAGCACCACACCAGCCCCGTCACCGGCTGCCCCTGGTGCACCAGCCCGACCACCCGCGACGTACCCACCGGAGGCGTCCTGTGACCGACCAGCCCATCAGCCGGTTCGCCTGCACCGGACCGTGCACGCGCGGCGTCTGCGGCGTCTCCGCAGGCGTCGAACCCTGCGGGACGTGCTGCGAATGCCGCCTGACCTGCGACGGCCCCGAACCGGCCACCGAACAGCCCGCCCGGCACACCGTCGACACGATCACCAGCGACGCACTCGACCAGCTGTACGCCGAGCGCGAGCAGCTGCGCGCCGCCCTCGACCACCAGGCGCAGGAGCTGGCCACCTGGCGCGCCACCGTGGCCACCCTCGACTCCGGAGCGCCCGGGACACCCCGGCACCGCGCCGAGCAGGCCGAGGCCGCCATCGCCCGCGCCCGCGAGGTCGAGGAGCAGTGGCGCCTGCACTTCCTCGCCACTGGGGAAGCCGCCGGAGGGCACGCCCTCGCCATGGTCCGCGCCGCCCTTGACGAGCCCAGGGAGCCCCGCCCGTGAGCACGCCTCACACCATCACCGTCCCCCGCCGGCTCTACGTGACGATCCTGGTCTGCCTCGCGTTCAGCACCATCTCGCACCTGTTCCGCCTCGCCGTCGACTTCATCCGCTGAGGAGCCAACGTGTCCACCACCGCAATCGCGCTCATCTGCGCCACCGCCGCATTCCTCGGCGTGCTCTGGGCCGCCGTCCGCGTCAACGACCGCAAGGAGAAGTGACCATGGGCGACATGTACACCAAGGTCGGAGCCTGGCTCACCGCCCACGGCATCGACCCGCTCACCGTCCCCATCGACTCGGACCTGCACATCGAGGAGGGAGCCGCCGGCCGGGAGCTGCACTACGAGGCGTTCGTCCTCGACGCCGACGGCCGCAAGGTCGCCGACGAGCGCGGCAACCTGTACGTCGAGCCCCGCGCCGTCCCGCTCACCGCCGAACCGCCCAAGCACTGGCAGCCGTTCCGGAAGCCGACCGTGCAACAGGTCGAAGCCGAGCGGGACAAGGCGTACCGCGAGCGCGCCCACTTCGTCGCCCACCTCGCCAGCCTCTACCCCTCCCAGATTGCCTACACCGACCCCGACAGCCCCGACTGGGCCGTCGTCACCATCGAAGGCCCCACTGGACAGATGTCTTGGCACGTCGCCCCCGACGACATGGACCTGTTCGCCCACGTTGAGTGGCAGAACGGGCTCGTCCTGCCCTGGGACGGCCACACCACGGAGCAGAAGTACGAGCGGCTCCAGCAGCTCACCATCCGACCGAAGCGAGGGCTGTAGCCGTGGGCGTCCGTCCGGACCGCAGGCGATCACGTGGGACCGGCGTTGACGTCATCGCCGCCAAGAGGAAGCAGGAGAGGAGCCCTGAGGGTCAGCACGGTCAGGTCGTTGCCCCGACTGAGGAAGCCATCCGGGCGGCCATCGAGGCTGCGATGTGCCCCTTCTGTGGGCGTGGGCCGTACTCGCTGCTGGCTCTCCACACGGTGCAGCGTCACGGAGTCGACAGACACGAGCTTCGGCGACTTGCGGGACTGGTGAAACGGGCTTCCATCTGCTCACCCGAGTACTCCGAAAAGCACCGCCAGCTGCTCGTCGACAGGGGTGGAATCGCCCCCAAGGAGAGGCCGAAGAAGGGCCGCAAGATCGCGCTTTCGGGGGCGGGGCGCACCGTGCACCGCCGTACGCTGAAGGCACTCGCCGAACGGCCACGGACGCCTGCTCAGATGGCTGCGAGCAAGGCGAACGGCGCCAAGCGCGGCAAACAGCTTCGCAAGCCGCGCCAGTCGTGCACGAATTGCGGCGCGGAAGTTCCGTTCCGGCCAGGCAGGGCGGCAGCCAAGACATGCAGCCCGCAGTGCTTGTCCGCAGTGAAGTCCCGCAACATGTCCGCCGCTCGCCGGAGCGGCCGCCTCTGAGCATGCGCGAGGGGCGCGCCCACCGTCCGCCAAGACCGGGCACGCCCCCAGGTGCTGATCAAGATACCGCCCGACCAGCACCCGGAGCCACGATGACCACCACCGCCACCACCCTCCGCACCCTCATCACCATGTGGCCTGATCTCCACAACGCGCTCGGCGACCGCCCCATCCACGGCGCCTTCGGCCTCGGCCTCCGCGGCTACCTCACCGCCATCGACCACCACGACCCCACCGAAGCCGCAGCACTCCGCGCCGACGAACGCGACCCCGCACAACTCGGCCAGCGACCCGTCCCCCTCAACCTGGCCCTGTACGACACCATGCGCGCCATCGAGGCCGCGCTCGCGCACTGCGCCGAGGTCACCGCGGCCGCCGTACAGATCGACCCCATCCCCCTCCCCGGCTCGGACTGGCCCGCCGCCGACCGGGCCCGCCGCACCGCAGCCTCCCGCGCCGACCTCGCCGACCGGCGCCGCTGGCGATTCCAGCGCCCCGGCACCCCGCCCGCCACGTACACAGCGCTGTGGCTCCTCGCCCGCATCGAACGCCGGCCCGGCCCGTTCCGCACGCTCGACGACGTGCAGGAGCGGTACATCCGCACCGTCGCCATGGAGGCGCTGCGCCGGGCGGAGGCCGCGCTCGACACCAGCGGCGACCGAATGAAGGAACTCGGGCCCGAGCACAGCTGCCAGTGCGGCGGCACGATTGAGGTGTACGGCGGCGGGGGGGCGACACCGTGCGCGCGCTGCACCGGCTGCGGAGCGCTGTGGACCGAGAGCGGCGTGATCGCGGCCTGAACATGGCTGCGCCCCACCCCCGGAGCGGCCAGGAGGTGGGGCGCAGCAGCCCGCAGTGGGTCAGGAAACGTCGGCCCGGACCGACTTCCCGATCAGCCCGTCGGTGTAGGTCACGGTCTTCGCCGTCCACGACCCCTTGCCGGTGATCACGCCGGTCACGTTCTCACCCGGCGCGAGCTCCACCGTGTCGATCTGGTTCTTGTCGACGCCCAGTTCGGCGGTGTGCTTGCTGCCGTTGGTGTCGGTGATCGCGAAGTACAGCGGGTTCACGTTGATCGGCTTCGACGAGTTGTTGGTGACGGTCACCGACACGCTCGTGTAACCGTCACCCTGCGCCAGGATCGTCTTCGTGAACTCGGTCGGCTTCGCCACGACCTCCACCGCGGCCTTCTTCTCCGGCTCGGCCGGCTTCGACTCCGGGGCCTTCGCAGGCGCCGACGACGGAGCAGCGGCCGCCGGCGGGGTCGGCTTGCTGTCCGCCTTGCTGTCGCCACTGTCGCCGATGAGCGCGCCGACGATCGCGAGGAGCACGAACAGGCCGACGATCCCGAGACACCCGAACCCGATGATCTTCCCGGCGGAGTTCTTCTTCGGCTGCGGCGGGGGCGGGTAGCCGTAACCGGGCTGCGGCTGGCCAGGCGGGAACTGCTGCGACATGGAAACCCCCAGGGGACGTGTGCAAGTCCGGTCACCGTATGCGCACAAGCGGACGCGCGGGTGCCGGTATCCGAACTGTGACAATCGAAGATTCAACAACCGGCTGACGCAGCTGAACTCGGCTGGCAAGCTCCGGCGCATGATCGCCAACAAGGTCGAGCAGATAGCCATGGCCCTGGCCGTGGAATACGAACAGTCGCAAGGCCGGCAGGTGACTGACGTCAGTAGCAACTGGGGCGACCTGGGGAGCGAGGTCCGCGACTGGCTCGCCCAACGACACCAAGACGTCAACCGCCTGACCTGCGATCTGGTCTCCCGACACCCCGACGGCTCACTGGCGCGCCTGATCGAGGTCAAAGGCAGGGGCGGACCCACGAGCGTCTCCCTCGTCGACCGGCAGCACAGCGCGATGCTCGGATGCGGCGAGGACTGGTGGCTGTACGTGGCGCTGGAATGCCGGACGCCACAGCCCAGACTGATCGTCGTCAACCGACCGGCCCGCCTTCCTTGGCATCGCCTGAACGGCGACACCCCAGGAACGCAGCACGGCAGCTCACGAGTGCAGGACGAAGGGCACTGGCACGTGGGGCAGGCCGACGTCCTGGCCCTCGGCAAGGTCGTCACGTAGTCCACACCCCCACGAGCAGGCCGCCGCGACCCAAGCCGCCACTGTCAGTGGGCGATGACACGATCCGCCCATGACCGAAGGGCCTACGTCCGTCTACCGCCTCTACGACGCAGCCGGCTACCTGCTCTACATCGGCGCGTCCAACGACCCCACCCGCCGCTGGCGCGAGCACCGCAAAGAGATGTTCTGGTGGCGGGAGGTCGACCGCCACGAACGCCAGTGGTTCCCGACCGAGCGGGAAGCCGACGCCGCGGAGCGCGCTGCGATCTTCATCGAGCAGCCGCGGTGCAACAAGAGCCTGCCCGGCCCGATCCTCCCCGCCGGAGTCCCGCCGCAGCCCCACGGCACACGCTTCGCCTACCAGTCCCGGGAGATCCGGCCCGCACTCCGCCGGGAGTGGTACCTATGGCGCCTCCGCCTGCAAGACGGCATCGAGACCGAACGCGAGCAGCTCCGCCAGGTCATCCTGCTCCAGCTACGGGCCCGCCTGGCCGACCTACAGCGCCGGGAGGCGCATCCCGATCCGGGCCTGCAGCTCTAGCCCCGCCCGCTGCACGTGCTCGTCGGCGCCATCGAGCCTGCCGAGGAGCTGCACCAGCGCATCCGCCTCGCCACGGGTAAGGAGCGGGAGCCGCTCGCCGGGCTGCTCCATCAGATCTTCGAGGTCCACGCCCGACCTAACGCCGCCCGGGCGGGTGGGTCACGGCGGGGACTCGGCCCACACGGTCGCCGGAGCGCCATCCCAGTCGATCAGCGGGGACTCGGCCACCTGCTGCTCGTCCAGGTCGAGGCCGGCGATCCGCAGGAACTCGACGACGTCGGCGAGGCTGTACGCGAGCCCGGCGATCTGGCCGTCGATGCGGACGCGCCGGCCGCCGGTACCGCGGGGCCGCTTGATCACGATGGGCCGTTCGCTCATACCCCCAGCCTGCGGGCCGCTGGTCAGTCCAGCACGCCGAGCGCCGTGTCCGGCCGGCAGTGCGTGCACGCCTCGACGCCCTCTGCGAGGGCCCGCCGGGCGCTGTCCCGGTCAGCGGCCGCGCAGCGGGAGCGGGTGTCCCAGCATGAGCCGACGTGCACGCGGACCGGGCTGCGGCCGACGCCGATGCCGTGCTCGATCAGCCAGTCCGGCGGCAGGGGAGGCTCCCGGCGGGCAGCGTCGGCGGCGGCCTGCCGTTCGGCGGCGGTGATCTGCTGCCGGACCCGGTCGAGGTTCAGGGCGAGCCACGTCTCCAGAGTGCGGAGGCGGGGCAGATCGGGCGGCAGGTCGGACATGTGTTCGAGTCTACGCGCCGCGCGAACCCCGGGCAGCAGCGAGCCCCCGATCCGCCAGGGCCGGGGGCTCTGCTGTGCGCGGCTACTCGGCGGCCGGCTTGGCCCGCGACTTCGTGCCCCACGCGCCAGCATGCCCGCGCTCGATGTTCTGCACGGTGCCCAGTGAGACGCCGAGCAGGGCGGCGATCTTCCGGTACGGCATCTTGTCCGCGCGCATCTGCAACACCGCCTCCCGCCGCAGATCCCGAAGGCGAGGCGCGCGCTCGTCGTGATCGGCGAGCACCTTACTGATCGCCACGGCGCGCGCGACCGGATCTTCGATCGCCTCCACTTCCGACAGCGCGTCGAACACCTTCTGCGCCTCCTCGCCTACGTCGTCGCTCACGCCCGCATCCCTTCTTCGGCGGGCCACTTGCCCCAATGTATGCCATGACATACATTGAGTCCAGAGCGGCCCTCCCAGAGCTGTCTCAACAGAACGGCCCCGGCCGGTGTGTCAGAGCCCGGCCGGGGCCGGCCACTCCACCTGCCTACCAGGAGGAACAGCCATGGCACACAGTAGCCAGCACCCCACACCGCCGAACACCCTGGGCGACACCAACCCCGCCTCCGGTCCGTCCGAGACGATGGTGCTCCGCTTCCACAGCCTGCAGTCCATTCGGGCTGTGATCGAACACGAGGCGCCGCTCTACTACAGCCTGCGCGACGGCGCCGGTAACCCGCTGATCGTCAGCAAGGACCGCGTCCGTGAGATCGTTCCGCTGGCCGACATCGACCCGTGCCCGAACTCTTTCTCTGGGGCGGACACCGACCCCGGCCACAGGTGGGACGGGGGTGCGTGTGCTCTGTGCGGCAAGGCCCGCATGGAACCCGTTCCCGTCGAGGACGCCGTCGCGGCCATCGCGAAGCGGTCCCCGGGCGGTGCCCGATGACCGCCCAGCAGCAGGCCGACGAACACCTCCGCCGAGCCCGCCAGGACATGCCCGTCGCCGCGCAGGTTCTCCACTACGTCGCCGACCGCCTCAGCGACTACCAGCCCGAACAGCCCGCGAACCGCTACGCACTCGGCATGGCGTTCACCGCCGCCGGCGCCGACATCCTCGGCGAGTACCCGCCCGCCGTGCAGGAGCACGCCCTCGACCGCGCCCTCGCCGCGCTCCCCGACGAGGACAGCCTCCCCAAGGGCATCACCGGCGGCGAACTCGCCCTCCACATCCGCCGCGCCGCCGGGAGCCTGACGTGATCGACAAGCCGAGCGCGCCTGCCCCGCCCGAGCCGGACCGCACCCCGCGCGAGAACACGATCCTCTCCGAGCCCGCCACCGTCGAAGCCTGCGCCCGCGACTACGAGACCGCCGCCCACATCCGCGCCTTACTCGCCAAACAGCGCTAACCCCGCCCGGCCACCTCGAAGGAGCGCCCGTGAACGCCACCCGCCGCCAGCAGGCCCAGGACCACGCCCGGCAGGCCGCCGCCCTCTACACCCAGCTCGCCGACGAAGCCCGCGCCGCCGGCGACTACGCCGCAGCCGTCGAGTACGACACGTACGCCGCTGGCGCCATCGCCGGCACCTGGCGCCAGGCCTGACCCCATCCCAGACCGGCCGGGCCGCGCCATCCCCCCGCGCGGCCCGGCCCACCACACGCCCCCGGAGCACACCGTGCGCACCCGCATCATCTGGTGGGCCAGCCTGGCCCTCATCGGCGCATCCGCCGCCGGCATCACCGCCTGGTCCCTCTACGTCGTCGCCCACGGCATCTACGGCGTGCCCCACGGCCTCGCCATCCTCACCGCCGCTGTCTACGACGGAACCGCCATCGCCGCGCTCTACCTTGCCGGGCAGGCCGTCCAGGAAAGCCGGTCCGCCCTCGGACCGCACCTCGCCACGCTCGGCATGGCCGGCGTCTCCGTTTACCTCAACCGCCTGCACGCCGTCCACATCGACGGCGGTCTCGGCGCAACCTTGCTGTTCGCCACCCCCACCGTCGCGCTGCTCCTCATCACCGGCCTCGCCTGGTCCGGGGTCCGCGCCCGCAACCGCGCCGCCGCAGGCGACACCCCCGTCACCCTGCCCCGGTACGGGATGTGGGGCTGGCTCCTCGCCACCGAAGACGCGTGGGCCGCCACCAAGAAGCGCGCCGTTACCCACGTGGCCAGCAGCGCATCACCGCCGCCGCAGCCGCATCACCCCGTGGACCGCAGCGCATCAGCCGTTCTGCGGCGCACCTTCGCTGACATGGACCCGGCCGACGCGATCCGCTTCGCCCACTCCGCGACCCCGACCGTCCCTCCCGCCGAACTCGCCGCGGAACTCACCTCCTACGGCGTCCACGTGTCCGCCGTCCAGGTCGCTCTCGTCCTCGGCGCCACACCCGAGCGCATCACCGTGCAGCGTGACGATGCGCCTGATGCGCCGCAGGTCAGCGCGCCGCCCGCCATCAACAAGAGCAGCGCGATCCTCGACGCCGCATCAGCGCTGGGCCCTGATGCGAAAGCTGCTGCGGTCGTGGAGCGCGTGAAGCGCACCACGGGCCTCACCGTCGGCGAGTCCTACGTCCGCACCGTCCTGTCCCGCAAGAAGAACGCGCCCGGCATCGGCCAGGGCGGGGAGGGCTACAACTGATGATCACGCCCACTCTCGGCGCCGTCCTCTTCGGCCTGATCTTCCTCGTCTGGGAGATCGCCGTCTGGTACCCCGGCCTCAAGACCCTCCAGAGCAACGCCCTCCCCCACCTCGGCGACCTCCTCCCCTTCCTCCTCTGCTGGGCCATCGGCGCCCTCACCGTCATGGTCGTCGGCGGCCTCGTCGGCTGGCTCGGCGACACCGCCCTGTGGGGCCTCAACACCTTCGGCGACGGGATCCTGATCTACGGCGTCGGCGCCCAGAGCGGAACCGCACCCGGCTCGGCCGCCGCACCGCTCACCCAGGGCGGCCTGTTCATGACCCTGCTCATCCTCGCCGGGTTCATCGCCCGCCGCCGGCGCGGCGCCGCCGGCTCGAAATGGCGCGGCTGGCTCTCCGGCATCGGCCTCGGCCTCACCGGCAGCATCGCCCGCTACGCCGCCGTCCCGCTCGCATCCGCCGCGAACCTGTCCGGAGCCTGGCTCACCGGGATGATCTCGTGACCGCCGAGGAGCAGCAGGAGGAGCCGGGCGGCAACCGAGTCGCTGGTGGCTGCGTCCTCGCCGTCGGCCTGGCCGCGGCCAGCACGGTGGCCTACGCCGTACCCGAGTCCGCGTACTTCGTGGCCGGCCTGCTCGCCACGCAGGCAGTCCGCCGCGGACGAGCGTTGACCGCCCGGTTCCAGAAGCGCGACGAGGAGCCAGGCGACGCCGAGGCCGTCGACATCGTCAGCGTCCTCCAACGCCTCGCCGACGGCGGCCAGCACGTGCGGCTCACCCAGCTCGCCGACGCCGCCGGGCTGCCCGACACCAAGGCTGCCCGCGCGCTCCTCGACGAGGCCGGCATCCGCATCCGGGACGGGGTGCGCGCGGCCGGGAAGAACGGGCCGGGCGTCCACCGCGACGATGTGCCGCCCCTTCCCGGCGCCGGGAGCGGTGCCCCTTCTGGGGGTTGTTTGTGCAGCTCAGGCGCCAACACCAACGCCAACAACGCGGCCCCGGCCGACCCCCGAGAGGGGTTGCGTGTAGAGCCCATCGGCCACAGCGGCAGCGTCGTCCGGGTCCCGGGCGAGCGCCGCGCGTACACCGTCTGAACTCCGGGGCGGCCGCCGCCTGGCAGCTACCGGCCGCCCCGGGACCCCGTCACCTCACGAGAGACAGGACCGCCATCATGGCACTCCGCAAGACCATGCCCATGAAGCCCGAAACCCGGCCGGATCCGCGGCACGAGACGACGTATTCGGCGTCCCGCGGCAGGCACTACCCGACCCCGCCGAAGCCCGTCCCGGGCGCCCGCAAGGAGGGATGATGGACGGCATGGACGACCTCGTGCAGTTCCTCCGCGCCCGCCTCGACGAGGACGAGCAGGCAGCCCGAGCAGCAACAGGCGGCCCCTGGGTCCTGGACGACGAGAGGCACGCCGAGCAGATCCTCACCGCCGACGAATCGGTAGTCGTCGTGGGCGGATCCCGCTGGAGCGGCGAAGCGCCGGTTTTCGAGACCACCGCTGACGGACTTCACATCGCCCGCCATGATCCGGCCCGTGTCCTCGCCGAGGTCGACGCCAAGCGGCGGATCCTCCTCCTGCACAACATCCCCGCCGTCGTTTCCCCCAAGATGGCCGCCCTCGGCCTGCGAGAGGGCGAAGCACCGGAAGACGACCGGCGGTGCGCCGGGTGCGGCCTCGACAACATGGACGACCCGATCACACCCGACGTCAACGCGTGCCCGATCCTCCGCGCGCTCGCTCTCCCTTACGCCGGACACGATGATTTCAAGGAGGAATGGCGTGGCTGAATGGCGGCCGATACCCGGGTACGAGCACACCTACGAAGTCAGCGACACCGGGCAGATCAACTCCAAGGCCAGACCGCGTACGCGGGGCGGCCTGCTCAAACTCAAGGTCAACGCACGGGGCTACTGGGCCGTCAGCCTCGTTGCTGGCGGCGTGCAGACAACCCACGAGGTGCACCGGCTTGTTGCTCTCGCCTTCCTGGGACCTCGGCCGCCCCAAGCTCAAGTTCGCCACCTCGACGGCGACAGGCTGAACTGCTCCGCAGAGAACTTGGCCTACGGAACACACAGCGACAACTTGCTCGACGCGGTGCGGCACGGCACCCACCCCACGGCAAGCCGAACGCACTGTCCGCAAGGCCACGAATACACCTCGGAGAACACCCGCGTCACGCCCTCACGCCCTAACGCGCGCTACTGCAAGGCGTGCTACCGATGATCCACCAGGACTACCGCGGCGAATGGCGGCCCACCAGCTGAATCAGGCCAGCACGAGGGGTGTTGTTCCGGCCAGTCCGGGAGTAGCGTGACGCCACCACCTGGGGGCACCCCGGCCTCCCACTCCAGCCGGGGTTACCTGGAAGAGCCCCGCCGCCACGTCCCCCGTGCGGTGGGGCTCTTCCGTTCCCCGATGGCAGACCCCATGGAGATGATGAGCACATGAGCGACGCACCGTTCCACTACAGCGGCCCCCTCACCATCGACGGCGTCACCTACCCAGATGCTCGACTCCGAGAAGACGGGCCCTCAGGACGCTTGCAGTCATGGGGCGGCTCCCTCTCGTTCCACGTCCAGAACAAGCCCGCTGGCTTCACACCCCCGGATATGACGAGGAACGACCCCACCGAACTCCGGCTCGCCGACGGGCGCACGGGCCAGGCGTTCGTGTTCCCGAGCTTCAACGGGACCGTCTGGACCTTGAAGATCACGGGGACCGGCCCGGCGCCTGCATAGACCTCGCCCGCGTTTTGCGCCTAGTTGCAAAACCGGTTGGCTGTGCCCCATCATGGGCCGCAGATCCGGCGTGCCCGGACGCAGAAACCCCTCGTCAGCCCCGCCACCGCGCGGGGCTGATGCATACCCAGACCCCGTCGTCCGGCCCGGACTCCCGCACCCCACTGCGGTCGAGCCCCGGACGGCGGGCCCCATACCACCGGAGGTGACCCGTGGGCGCCAACCAACACAGCAACCCCATCACCGACGCCGACCTCGCCGAAATCCGCCGCCTCCACGCGGAAGGCCACGGCCGCAACGAAATCGCCCGCCGCCTCGGCCGCAACGGCCGCGTCATCTCCAACCACTGCGCCGCCATGGGCCTCACCTTCGACCTCACCGGCATCGAAACCGCCACCGCGCACCGCACCGCCCAAGCCAAGCTGCGCCGCGCCGAGCTGGAAGAGAAGCGCGCGATCCTCGCCGACGCCCTCACCGACGATGCCCTTCGCCTCTCCGCACAGTTGTGGGAGCCGACCGTCGTCTACAACTTCGGCGGCAAGGACAACACCTACGAACAGCACGCCGTCGCCGAGCCTCCGCCAGCCGACAAGCGGGCGCTGATGGCCGCCGCCACGGCCGCCTCCGCGCAGGCCCTGCGCCTCGTACCGCCGGAGACCGAGACCGAGGGCATGGCCGCCGTCGACCAGTGGCTGAGGGGAATGATGGGCGGCACCCCGGCGCCGGAGTAGCCGACCGCGAGGGGGCCTGCCATGTACAAGGCCCTCGCCGGGAAGCAACTCCGCTCCACCCAGCTCGCCACCGCTCGCGGAAACCTGTGGGAGGGCGCGGTCCGCTCCTCGAAGACCATCAGCTCGATCATGGTGTGGCTGCGATACGTCCGCACCGGCCCCGCCGGACCGCTGCTGATGGTCGGCAAGACGGAGCGCACCCTGAAGCGGAACATCATCGACCCGATGATCGAGATGCTGGGGCCGAAGCGCTGCGTCTACAAGGCCGGCGCGGGCGAGCTGGTACTCCTCGGCCGGACCATCTACACCGCAGGCGCCAACGACGAACGCGCCGCCGAGAAGATCAAGGGCCTCACACTCGCAGGCGCCTACCTGGACGAGGTCACCACGTTCCCCGAGACGTTCTTCTCGATGCTCGGCACCCGTCTCAGCATCGACGGCGCCCAGTGGTTCGGGACGACGAACCCCGAGGGCCCCAACCACTGGCTGAAGAAGAAGTTCCTCGACCGGGCCCGCCTGCACGTTCGCCGCGACGGCACGATCGCCGAGTCGCAGGCCGCCGACGCGATCGACCTGCACCGGTTCTCGTTCAGCCTCGACGACAACCCGTACCTGCCGGCCGCGTACGTCGCCAACCTGAAGATCGAATATCAGGGGCTGTTCTACAAGCGGTACGTCCTCGGCGAATGGTGCCTTGCCGAAGGCGTCGTCTACGACATGTGGGACGACGCCCGCCACGTCGTCGACATCATCCCCGCGATCGACCGGTGGATGTGCGTGGGCATCGACTACGGCACCATCAACCCCCTGTCGGCACTCCTCGTGGGCGTCGGTACGGACCGCCGCCTCTACGTGGCTTCCGAGTACCGGCACGACTCGCGCACCGCGCGCCGGCAGCTCACCGACGCGGCGTACAGCGAGGCGTTCCGGGACTGGCTCGGCAGCTACGAGCACGGCGGCGGCCGCGGGGTGACGCCGCAGTGGGTGTTCGTCGACCCGTCCGCGGCGTCGTTCATGACGCAGCTGTGGGCAGACGGTGTTCCCGGCGTCGCGAAGGCCCAGAACGACGTGCGGGACGGCATCCGCTCCGTGGGCGTGGCGCTCGGCTCCAACGCGCTGTCCGTGCACCGCTCCTGCAAGGGCCTGCTCTCCGAGATCGGCTCGTATGCCTGGGACCCGAAGGCGGCCGAGAAGGGCGAGGACAAGCCGCTGAAGGTCGACGACCACAGCGTGGACGCCCTGCGGTACGCCCTGCACTCGACGTCCCACGAATGGCGGCCCCTGCTCCGCCCGAAGCTGGAGGTGGCAGCGTGAGCCGACCGACCGCCGAGCAGGCCCTCGACAATGCCGCGCGCCTCCTGGAGGCCGCCGAGCTGGAGATGACCAACCTGCCGCTCATGGAGCGCTACGACGAACTCGCCTGCAGCTGGCTGAACTACGCCGGGCCCGTCGTCGAGTTGGACCGCAGCTGATGGCCACAACCCGAGACCCGGAGGTGCCCGATGCCGCTCCCTGACAAGGGCGCCCCGTGGCCGCCGATCGACCCCGCCGTCCGCTCCGACATCGAGACCTGGTCCGCCTGGTACTCCGCCAACCCCGACCGGCTCACCTACCGCTACCAGAACCGGCACCGCGACACCGCCCGCTACGGCACCCCCGCCAACCGGCCGTCGCAGTACCGCGGCGGGCTCGTCGGCACCGTCGCGCGCTGGTTCTGGGGCGAACCCACCCCCCTCGGTGAGAAGCGCGCCAACCTGCACCTGCCGCTCGCCCGCGACCTCGCCCGCACCAGCTCCGACCTCCTCTTCTCCGAACCCCCCACGCTCCTCACCGATAACACCGGCACCCGGGAACGGCTGGAGCAGCTGATGGAGGACGGCCTCCGCCGCACCCTCCTCGCACAGGGCGAGATGTCCGCCGCGCTCGGCGGCGCCTACCTCCGCATCGTCTGGGACCTCACCATCAGCGACCGGCCGTGGATCAGCCTCGTCCGCGCCGACGGCGCCGCCCCCACCTTCGTCCACGGCCGGCTCCGCGCCGTCACCTACTGGACCGTCCTCGGCGTCGACGGCCAGAAAGTCATCCGCCACCTGGAACGCCACGAACCCGGGAAGATTCTCCACGGCGTGTACGAGGGCACCGAGGACAACCTCGGCAAGCCCCTCGACCTCAGCGCGTTCACGGAGACCGCCGGGTTCCTGCCGGAGCAGACCCTGCCGATCGGCAATCGGCTCGCCAGCACTTACATTCCGAACACTGTCGCCGCCCCCGACTGGCACGACCTGCCCGGCGCCGCCAGCCTCGGCACCAGCGACTACCAGGGCAGCGAGACGTTCCTGTCCGCGATCGACGAGGTGTACACGAGCTGGATGCGCGACGTCCGCCTCGCCCGGTCCCGGATCCTCGTCCCCGCCGGCTACCTCCAGTCCGGCGGGCCCGGACAGGGAGTGTCGTGGGAGGACCGCGAGGTCTACGCCCCGATGAACATCCCGCCCACCTCCGACCACCAGATCACCCTCAACCAGTTCGAGATCCGCCACCTCTCCCACCGCGAGACGATCGCCGACCTGTCCAGCAAGGTCATCCGCACCGCCGGCTACTCGGGTGGGACGTTCGGGGACACCGAGGACGGCACCGCGGCCACCGCGACGGAGATCAAGGCCCGCACGGCCCGCTCGATGTCCACGCGCGCGCGGAAGGCCGAGCTGGAGGCCGTCGGCATCGCGGACATCGTCGAGACCCTCCTCATCCTGGAGGCCTCCCCTATGTTCCCGAGCCTGCCGACTGTCGAGGTCGAGCGGCCGCGGGTCCACTTCCGGGACTCCGTCCAGGACGACACCAAAGTCCTCGCAGAGTCGGCCGAGTTGCTGCGTCGCGCGGAGGCCGCGTCGACGGAGACCCTGGTGGCGCTGGTCAACCCGGACATGGACGCCGACGACCAGAAGGCCGAGGTCCGGCGGATCCTCAAGGAGTCCGGCCGGGACGTCGCCGACCCGACCGCGGTCGGCGCCGAAGGACCCGGCACCCCCGGCTTCGGAACACCGGCCGCCGAGTAGCCCGGGGAGGCGGACCTGATGCCCGTCTCCCCGGCCCTCGCCGAAGACCTCGCCGCCGCCATCACCATGCTCTACTCGGATGCCGAACTCGCCCTGATCGAGATCCTCCGCGACGCCCTCGCCCAGGGCATCGACAGCCCCCGCTGGGCCGAGCTGAAACTCCGGTCCATCGGCGACCTACGGCAGGCCATCGAGACCGTCACCGACGCCCTGCAGCAGGACGCCAACGGGGCTGTCGCGGAGGCCCTCGCCACGGCGTACGGGCGCGGCAGGCAGGCGGCCGTGGCCGAGATGGGCGCGCTGGACATCGGCCGGGAGCTTCACGCCCGCCGGATCCTGCCCGGCGCGCCCGCCGTCGACCGGCTCGCCGCCTCCTACGCGGCCGACACCCGACCCCTGTACCAGCGAATCACCCGGGCCATCCTCGACGTGTTCCGCAAGGTCACCACCCGGGCGGCCGGCACGCAGCTCCTGACCGGCATGACCCGCCGGGACGCCTCACAGCGGGCCCTCGACGAGTTCGCACGCCGCGGCGTCACCGGGTTCGTCGACTCCCGCGGGCACGCCTGGGAGCTGGCCGCGTACGCGGAGATGGCCGTCCGCTCCGTCACCGCGCGCGCTGCGATCGACGGGCACATCGACGCCATGGCCGAGGTCGGCCAAGGCCTGGTCATCGTGTCCAACGCCCCGCTGGAGTGCGAGGTATGCAGGCCGTGGGAGGGCGAGGTGCTGGCCCTGTCGGGGCCGTCCGGGCCGCGTACCGTCCGCACCGAGCACACCGTCCAGCCGACCGGGCTGCGCGGCATGCTGCGGCCACCGACGACGGTGGCCGTGCATATCGCGGGCAGCCTGCCGGAGGCCCGCGCCGCCGGCCTGTTCCACCCGAACTGCCGGCACTCCCTGGCGCTGTACCTGCCCGGGGTGACGACTCGGCCGCCGGACCATCCGACGCCGGGGACGACGTACGAGGACACGCAGCGGCAGCGTGAGATCGAGCGGCATATCCGGCAGTGGAAGCGCCGTCAGGCCGCCGCGCTGGACGACAAGGCTCGGGAGAAGGCCGCGGCGAAGGTCCGCGCGTGGCAGAAGGCCGCGCGGGAGCACGTGGCCGCGCACGAGCACATCGTCCGCCAGCCCGCGCGCGAGCAGATCGGCCGCGCGCGGTGAGCTACGCCTCGCCCGCCTGCTCCCGCTCGAACTCCTCGAGCTGTTGCTGCGTGCAGCCGTTGGCGCAGTACGGCTTACCGATCTTCACCTGAGACGCTCCGCCCCAGGCGGCTCGCTCTTGGCGCTCGGAGACCTTGTTGATTCCGCAGCGGGGACACGGCTCGTTCGTCGGCAGCAGAGACCTGTTGATTCCCATCACGTGACCGTAGGGCACCCCGCCCCGGCGTGAACAGACTTCGGCCCGCCTGGTGCGGGCCGGGAACACCGATCCGCCTGGCGCGGGTCACTCCTGAAGCCGCCACCGCGCGGCATGCACCACCCCCGGGGACCGCCAGGCGCGGACCCCGAGCCATCCCCGACGACCCGCCAGGTGCGGGCGCCCCATGCCCTGGAGGGCACCCATGACCCGACGCTTCCTCCCCCGCCACCGGCTCATCGCCACCGGCTGGGCACACCCCTACGGCCACGGCCCTTTCTCCCCGTTCCTGTACGCGGACGGAGGGGACGGCGACGGATCCGCATCCGGCAGCGGCGACGCAGCCGGTAGCACCGGCGCCGACACCTCCGCAGACACGACCGGCGGCAGCGGCCAAGCCGCCGCAGGGCAGCAGACCGGCCAGGCGGCCGCAGGCGACGACCTCTCGGCCACCGTGAAGCGGCTGGAGAAGGACCTCGCCGACGCCCGGAAGGAAGCGGCGAAGGAACGCACCGCCGCGAAGCAGCAGGCCGCCGACACAGCCGTCGCCGACCTCACCGCGAAGCTCGGCAAGGCACTCGGCCTCGTCAAGGACGACGGCCCGCCGGACCCGAAGGCCCTCGCCGAGGCGATCAGCCAGAAGGACGCCAAGCTCACCGAGAGCGCAGGCATCATCCGGGCGAAGGACGTCGAGCTCGCCGTGTGGTCCCGCGCCGACAAGGCCGGCGCCCGCGCAGCCGCGCTCCTCGACTCCCGGTCGTTCCTGCGGGACATCGGCGACCTGGACCCCTCCGACAAGGGATTCACCGCCGCCCTCGACGCGGCAATCAAGACCGCGGTCAAGGACAACCCCGCCTTCAGCGCCGCGCAGGCCGCGGCCGCGTCCGGCGGCGACCTCTCCGGTGGCACCGGCGAGGCCTCGACCCGCCAGCGCCCCACCTCACTCTCCGCCGCCGTGCGCGGCAGCTTCGGCACGTAACCACAGGAGGACCCCGTGCCCATCACCCTCGCTCAGGCCCAGGTCAACACCGCGGCGGACGTCGACTACGCCGTCATCGACAACCTCCGCCGCTACAGCTGGCTCCTCGACCAGATCGTCTTCGACGACACGGTCACCCCGGGAACCGGCGGCTCCAGCCTCACCTACGGCTACACCCGCCTCACCGCCGCCCGCTCCGCCCAGTTCCGCGCGATGAACTCCGAGTACACGCCCGGCCAGGCGGCCCGCCAGCAGTACACGGTGACCCTCAAGCCGCTCGGCGGCAGCTTCAGCGTCGACCGGGTCCTGGCGCGGCTGGGCCAGGCTGCCTCCAACGAGGTCTCGTTCCAGATGCAGCAGCTCCTGACCGCGACCCGGACCCGCTTCCAGGACGAGCTCATCAACGGCGACACCGCGGTCGACGCGAACGGCTACGACGGCCTCGACAAGTCCCTCACCGGCGCATCCACCGAGTACGTGCCCCTCACCGAGGGCATCACGACCGGCATCCTCGACTTCACCCGGGGCACCATCGACACGCAGGCCGAGGCCATGGCGATGCTCGACGTCGTCGACGAGTGGCTGTCCCGGATCGTCCCGTCGCACACCGGCGGCGGCGACCAGGGCATGCCCGGCGCCCTCCCGCCCGGCGTGAAGGCCATCCTCGGCAACACCCGCTCCATCACCCGCCTCCGGGCGCTCGCCCGCTGGGCCGGGATCTACACCCAGACCCGCGACGACCTCGGCCGGCAGATCGAGACGTACGGGCCGTGGGTCCTCGTCGACCTCGGCGACAACGCCATGGGCAGCGCCCCGATCATCCCGAACGAGACCCGCGCGCACGGCGGTTCCGCGGACTCGGGCACCTCGACGAACCTGACGGACCTGTACGCGGCCAGCTTCGGCCTGGACGCGCTCCACGGTGCGTCAGTGGCTGGGAACCCGCTGGTCCAGACGTTCATGCCGGACTTCAGCCAGGCCGGCGCCGTCAAGAGCGGCGAGATCGAGATGGGTCCGGCCGCGATGGTGCTCCGGAACGTCAAGGCCTGCGGGGCGCTCCGCAACATCAAGGTGGCCTGATGCTCACCATCAACTCTCCCGAACCGGAGTTCTCCGGCGAGGTCGCCGGTGTGGCATTCACCCGGGGTGAGGCCACGCTGGACGCGACCGTGCACGCCGCGGCCCTGGCCTACTTCCGTCGGCGCGGCTACCGCGTCACCGAGGCAGAGCCGGAGCAGGCCGACGAGGCCCCTGAACCGGCCGCCCCGGTCGAGCCCGAGACCACCCCGGAACCGGCTCCGACGGAGCCGGCCGAGGCCTTCGACCCGTCTGGCCACACCGTCGTCGATGTCCTGGCCTACCTGGCCGACGCCGACGAGGACGAGCGGGCCCGCGTGCTCGCCGCCGAAGCCGCGGGCGAGGCCCGCGCCACCATCCTCAAGAAGGGATCGAGCCAGTGACGCAGCTCGGCGGCTACATCCGCAACGTCCGCGACGCCCTCATGCACCTCAACTCCTCCGACCCGGCTTCGGCGGACACGTTCTTCCGCCGGAACCTCCCGCGGACGGGCCTGTACGACTCGGCCGGTGACACCGGCCAGGTCGCGCTGACCACCCAGGTCATGACGTCGGTGCCGATCTACCTGGCCGCCGGGGACGTCGTCACGAACATCTCCTTCCGGTCCGGCGCGACGGCGGCCGACACCCCCACCAACTGGTGGTTCGCCCTGTACTCCAACGCGGCCACCCCGGCACTGCTCGGCCAGACCGCCGACCAGACGTCGACTGCGTGGGCGGCGAACACCACGATGACGAAGGCCCTGGCGGCCCCGAAGACGATCACCGAGTCGGGGATCTACTACGTCGGGATCATGGTCAAGGCCACCGCCGTACCGACGCTGCTCGGGACGATCGCGGCGCCGGCCATCGCGACCGGTGAGCGGGCCCTGTCGCAGTCGTCCGGGTCCTCGCTGACCACGACCGCCCCGGCGACGATCGCGACACCGACGGCCAAGCAGTTCGTGCCGTACGTCGAGATCACCTGAGGTGGACGACGTGGCTCCCGAAGAGATCGAGAGCCCGCCCGCACCGCCGCCGGTGCCGCCCGCCCGGTACGCGGTCACCGCGCCGGGGGCGGTCACCGGCGGCGTGATGGGCGTGGGCTTCGCGAACGGGCACGCCGTCGTCACCGAGAACCAGGCCCGGTCGCTGGCCTGGTTTCGGGCCGAGCCCGGCTACGTGGTCGTCCCGCTCGACGTGCCTGAACCGGCCCCCGTCGAGGCCGAGGTGGAGCCCGACGAGACCACCGACGAAACCGCCGACATGGCGGACGAGCAGCCCGAGGAGGATCCGGAATGGCCGTGACCAGCGATTTCGGCATCAGCGCCACCGTGCGCAATACGAAGGCCAGCGACCTCAGCAGCGCTGCCGATGACCTGATCAAGCGGTACGGCGTCCACCTCGAAAGCGGCAGCGGCGCGGGCAAGGCCGACCGGATCTTCGCCGACACCCGGACGCTGTCTGCGTCGGCGACGGAGACACTCGACCTTGCCGGGTCCCTGACGGACGCCTATGGGACGACTACCTCGTTCGCGCGGGTCAAGTTCATCCTCATCTCGGCGGCCGCCGGGAACACCAACAACGTGGTCGTCGGCGCGAACGCCTCGGCGGACTGGGTGGGGCTCCTGAACGCGGCCGGGACGATCACCCTGCGGCCCGGAGCGACGTTCGCGGCGATGTCCGGCAGCGCGGATGCGACCGGCATGGTCGTGACCGCGACGACCGCCGACCTCATCAAGGTCGCCAACTCGGCCGGCTCGACCTCGGTCACCTATGACGTGATCATCGTCGGCAACAGCGCGTAGGAGGTGGCGGCCATGGCCCGCGTCTACGCCACCGCCGACCAGTACGAGGACTACACCGGGCAAGCCCCTCCCGCCGACATCGACCACCGGCTGCGCGCCGCAAGCAGCTTCCTCGACGCGCAGGTGTTCCGCATGTGCCGGTACGACGTCACCGACGCCGGCCTCCCCTCCAACGCGCTCGTCGCCGCCGCATTCGCGGACGCCACGTGCGCGCAAGCACTGTGGGGGGTGGAGGTCGGCGACACCACCGGCGCGGCCGGAGTCGGCTGGGGCAACGTGAAGATCGGCGGGGTGCAGCTCGGCCGTTCGGTCACATCCGTGTCCGGCGCCGACGCGCCCGGCCGGCAGGTCGCCCCGGCGGTCGGGGACGCACTCCGCAACCCGGACCTCACGCCGGACCTTCTCCAGCTGGGGGCGGTGTCGACGTGGTGATCCCCGGCTGGCTTCTGCGGCACACGGTGTCCATCGAGGCCTACCTGGGGGACTCCGCCTACGGCCCCCAGTACGCGGCCCCGGTGGTCGCGCGGGCGTTCGTCGAGGAGAAGGTCCGCACGGTCCGCAACCAGCAGGGCGAGGAGGTCACCGCCTCCACCACCGTCTACCTGCTGCCCACGCAGGCCTGCCCGCCCGAGTCCCGGGTGACCACGCCGTCCGGGCGGGTCGCCTCGGTCATCACCTCGCAGCTCCACGACGGCGGGGGGCTGCCCACCCCGGATCACAGGGAGGTGACTCTCGAATGAGTCAGCGCGTCACGATGCGGTGGGACGGCGACCGGCTGTGGACCAGCCGCGGCCGCCGCCTCGCCGAGGAAGGCGTCCAGAAGTCGTTGGAGCATGTCCTCGGCGAGTCCAACAAGACGGTGCCGCTGCGTGAGGGCACCCTCGAACGCTCCGGCCGCGTCGTCCGCGACGGCCTCAACGGGCAGGTCCAGTACGACACGGTGTACGCCCGCCGCCAGCACGAAGAGCTGACATGGAAGCACCTGCCGGGCCGCCGCGCGAAGTACCTGGAACTCGCCCTCCTGGAGTCCGCGGCCGCCGTACGCGAGCTGATGCGGGTCTCGCTGTGGAGGTGGCTGCGTGGCTGATGACCCGGACCTCCTCCACGGCGTGGCCCTCTACCTGCACGAGCGGGACCTCGTCACCTACACACCCGACGACGTCGGCGGCGACCTCTTCATGGAGGGCATGCCGTCCACGCCCGACCAGTGCGTGGTCCTGACTGGCTACGGCGGCCCCGAACCCGACAGCCTCCTCCCCTACGACCAGCCCCGCGTACAGATCCGCGTCCGCGGCACCACCGACCCGCGGGTCTCCCGCCGCCGGGCCAAGGCGATCCGCTCGGAGCTCCACGGCCTCGGCCCGGTGATCCTCCCGGACGGCACCAACGTCATCTCCTGCCACGCCCTCCAGGCCGCACCAGAGTCCCTAGGCGCCGACGACAACCGGCGCTTCGAGCACGTCGTGAACTTCGAGTTCGAGACCCGCGAGACGACCGTCCACCGGTCCTGACCACCCATCCTGTCCAGCCCGCCGGCCGCGCCGTGTGGGCTCTTCGCCATGCCCGGAGGACCCCATGGCACCGCAGAAGTACAACGCGAGGGACTGCTTCTTCGAGATCGAAGACTTCCTCAGCCCCGGCACCTGGACCGCCTTCCGGACGGCGTCGGCCGGTTCCGGGGTCGGCGGCATCAACACCTTCTCCCGCAGCTTCGAGTACGAAGCCGTCGACACCACCACCTTCGGCAGCCAGGGCCGCGCCGAGACGGAGAACATGCAGGAAGGCATGTCCATCACGCTGGAGGGCTTCCGCCTGAAGGACCCGTCCACCGGCGCCCTCGACCCGGCGATGGCCCTCGCGGAGGCGCAGGCCGCCCGGCTCGGCGCCGACAGCCAGTGCGGGTTCCGGTTCGCAGCCCCCGGCGACACCACCTGGGAGGTATGGGCGGACGCCACGTTCCAGCTCGGCGACCAGGGCGGCGGCAACAACGACAAGGCCACATGGTCCGTCACCGTGACCCGCTCCGGCCCGTCGACAACCGCGGCCAAGCCGTGACCGGCGCGCGCGCCGGGAAGGCGCAGTCCTGGGAGGACTTCAAGGCCCAGGAGTTCGGGGTACGCACCGAGATCATCCAGGGCGTCGAGGTGCAGGTGCCCGACGACGTGCCGCTCGGCTTCAAGAGGATGGCCGGACACCTCAGCTCCGAATCCGACGTCGAGGACTTCGCCCCGGTCGTCGCGCTGCTCTATGGCGACGGCGTGTTCGATCAGTGGGTCGACAACGGCATGGGTGCCAACGGGCTCCTCGTCGCGATCATGTGGGGCTACCTGCAAGGCAGCGGCCGTGACGTCACGTTCAGCGAAGCCTACGAGGTCGCGAACAGCCCGGACCCGGGAAAAGCGGCAGCCGCGGTAACCGGGAACCGAGCCGCACGGAGATCGCAGTCACGCGCCACTGGTGGGCGATCGTCGCGGACTTCCGCCGCGAGTACGGCCTCCGGCCGGAAGACCTCCCGTACCTAGGCGAACGCGAGTTCTGGCAGCTCCTCAACGGCCTCTCCCCTGAGTCCGCGTTCCAGCGGGTGGCAGGCGACGAGCTGTCCGTCATCGACGACCCCGACCAGATCCGTTTCGGCCTCCGTGGCGGCCGCACGTAGCCCGGAGGGGGACCCATGGCACTCAACGTCGGCGAGCTGGTCGCGAACATCGAGGCCGACAGCAGCGGCATGACCCGCGGCCTGGGCGAGGCCGAACTGGCCATGCGCGGCTTCCAGCAGGACACCGAGGGCCGCCTCCGCCGACTCGACGGCACCTTCGCCAGCCTCAGCGAACGCATCTCGGTGGGCTTCGCCGACGCCGAGGAGTCCAGCCGGGGGTTCGGCCTGAGTCTGGGCCGTCTCGGTGGCCTGGCCGGCGGGCTCGGCGGGATCGCGGCGACCATCCTGAAGGCTGGGGCCGGGCTGGGCGTAGCGGTGCCGCTGGTGGCCGGGCTCGGCGCGACCGTGGCGCAGATCGCTCCGGCCGCCGGTCTGGCGGTGACCGGTCTGATCGCCGTCCAGCTCGCCACGAAGGCCCTGAAGCTGGGCATGGTCGGCGTCAAGGACGCTGTGTCCGCGGCGCTGGACCCGTCCAACCCGCAGGCGTACGCGGAAGCCCTGAAGAAGCTGTCGCCGAACGCCCGCGCGTTCGTCGGGGAGATCCGCACCCTTCAGCCCCAGCTGAAGGCCTTGCAGCAGGGCGTCCAGGAGCGCCTGTTCCAGGGCCTCGACGGAATCCTGAAGGACATGGGCAAGCACACCTTGCCCGTCCTGAAGAACGGTCTCACGGGTGCGGCTGGCGCCCTGAACCTGATGGGCCGGAACATCGGGAACACCGCCGTCGGCATGTCCAAGTCCGGTGTCCTCGGGCAGGCCATCTCCGGCGCGAACATCGGCCTCACCAACCTTTCCCGGATTCCGTCGCAGCTCATGCTCGGCCTCACCCAGGTCGGTGCGGCGGCCGCGCCCGCGTTCGCCCGGCTCACGGCGCGCGCGGGCGAGGGCGCGGACTCTCTCTCGGACAAGTTCAGCAAGGCGTTCGAGGACGGCCGCGTGGAGGCCGCGATCGAGAAGGCCATCGGCCTGATCAAGCAGATCGGCGAGGTCGCCGGGAACGTCTTCTCCATCGTCGGCAGTGTCTTCGGGGCCGCGCAGGCGGAGGGCGGCGGCATGCTCGGCGTCCTCCGGGACGTCTCCGGCGCCCTGGCGACGGCTTTCGCGAGCCCCGGCGTGCAGGCCGGGCTGCGGGCGATTTTCGAGACGATGTCCGTGGTCGGAACGACCGTCGCCCCGCTTTTCGCGCAGGCCCTGCGAGCCATTGCTCCCATTTTTACCGCCCTTGGCCCACCGATACAGCGGCTGGTAGCCGCCCTCGGCCCGATCCTCAGTTCGACCATCGCTGCCCTCGGCCCTGTTCTGCAGGTCGCGGCGGTTGCCGTAGGGGCCTTGATCGATGCCGCGTCGCCGCTGCTCGGTGTGGTCGGTGCGCTGGTGTCTGGGCTCCTGCCTGCCTTGGTTCCGCTCCTGTCTCTCGCGGCGTCTATTTTCACCCAACTTGCCCCACTTGTGGCGCAGTTTGCCGGAATTTTGACGTCTGCGCTCCAGCCGATTCTGGCCGCCTTGATCCCTGCGATCCAGCCCATCGTCGACGCCCTGGGTGTACTGGCGTCGGCGGTCCTGCCGATCCTGTCGGAGCAGACGGCAGCCTTCGCCCCTCTAGTCGCTCAACTTGCGGGTATTTTTGCCCAATTGCTCGTAGCTCTAGGCCCCGTCATCGCTCAGTTGATCTTGCTGGCGGCCGACGTCCTAACCAAGGCAACACCCGTCCTGACCATGGTCATCGGCCTGGTCGCCAAGCTCGCCAGCGTCTTCGGCAACGAGCTCGCCGCCGTCGTCTCCGGCGTCGTCATCCCCGCCTTCCAGATGATCGCCGCCATCCTCGCCGGAGACTTCTCCGGCGCCTGGCAGGCCGCCAAAACCATGGTCAGCGGGATTGTCGACGCCTGGATCCGCATGTTCCGGGAGCTACCCGCGAAGGCGTCCGAGGCGCTGGCCGGCCTGGCGGGCGCCCTGTGGTCCCGCGTCCAGGAGGCGGGCGGCCGCTTCAACGAAGGCGTCCGCCAGAAGCGGGACGAGGCCATCGCCAAGCTCCGCGAGCTGCCCAGCATGGCCCGCAACGCGCTCGGCGACCTCGGCAGCGTGCTCTGGAACGCCGGCTCGCGCCTGATTCAGGGCCTGATTGACGGCGTCTCGTCAAAGATCAGCGCCCTGAAAGGCAAGCTCGGGTCGGTCACCGACATGATCCCGGACTGGAAGGGGCCCGCCGAGCGGGACTCCCGTCTGCTCCGGCCCGCTGGCCGCCTCCTCATGGACGGCCTGATGGGCGGCGTAGACGACCGGATCCCGGCGCTGCAGGCGCAGCTCGGCGGCCTCACCGGGGCGATCCCCGGCATGGCCCTCGCGGGCGCAGGCGCGGGCGGCTACGGCGGCGGCCCGAGCCGCACGGTCATCGAGTTCGTCGGCCCCGACGGCCTCAAGGCCCTGATCCGCAGCATCGTCCAGACCGACGGACGCGGCTCCGTCATCACCGCATTCGAGCAGTAGGAGGACCCCTCTATGGCCGTGCCGGACATCGACGTCGAGCTGCAGCCCGGCGGGTCCTACACGTCCGTCACGGACGACATGCTCCACTCGCAGGCCGTTACCTACAGCTGGGGCCGCCGCGCGGAGGGGTCCCGCACGGACCCGGCGGCGGCCTCGCTGACCCTGAAGAACGCCGACGGCAAGTACTCCACCCGCAACCCGAACAGCCCGTACTACGGGGAGCTCGGCCGCAACACGCCGACCCGGATCACCCACGGCGGCGCCAACGTCGCCCTCGTGGTGCCGCCGGACAGCATCGGCCGCGCCTCCACCCCGGACGCGGCCGCCCTCGACATCGTCGGGGACATCGACGTCCGCGCCGACCTCACCCCCGCCCTCTGGGGCGGCACCACCGCCTCCTCCGGCTGGGAGGTGATGGGGAAGTGGGGCATCGTTGGCCAGCAGTCCTGGTATTTGCGCATGCAGGACTCCGGACGCTTGGCGTTCGGCTGGTCCACGAACGGGGTCACGGGCACCGTCCTCGGCTCCGACGCGGAGGTGCCGTTCGCGCCCGGGCAGCGGGGCGCGATCCGCGTCACCCTCGACGTGTCCAACGGGCTCGGCGGGTACACGGTCACCTACTACACGGCCGACACGATCGCCGGACCGTGGACCCAGCTCGGCACCCCGGACATCACCACCGCTGGCGGCGCCACCTCGATTTTCAACTCGACGGCGGACCTCCAGGTCGGCGATATCGGCGCCCTGGCGTTCGAGCCGATCGCCCGGGAGTACCACGCGATCGAGGTCCGGTCAGGGATCGGCGGCAGCGCGGTCGCGAACCCGGTGTTCAGCGGGTTGGCGTCCGGGACGACTTCGTGGTCGGACGCTGCCGGGCGGTCCTGGAGCGCCGCCACCGGCCTCATCACCAGCCGGCGGACGCGGGCGGTGCTGGAGGCGGCGGACATGACGCCGCGGTGGACGAACGAGTTCAACGTGACGACGCCGATCGCTGCGGCGGGGATCCTGCGGCGGCTCGGCCGCGGCGCGAAGCCCCTCGCCTCGACGCTGCGCCGGTCGCTGCCGACGTTGGGGTCGGGGCCGGTCGCCTACTGGCCGATGGAGGACGGCTCCGACTCCACCCGGGCCGCGTCCGCGATCGTCGGCGTCCAGCCGCTGCGCGTCGCGGACTTCGACTTCGCGGCGGACCAGTCGTGCGCGGGCGCCGCCTCGCTGCCGACGATCGGGGCGGCGGCGACGATGCACGGGTCGATCCCGCCGTATACGTCGTCAACGACCGGGTATCTCGTGGCGATGATGTACAGCCTGGAGGCCCTGCCCGCCTCGAAGAGCGCGCTGCTGTCGATCCAGACGACCGGCACCGGCCGCGGCGTCGTCGTCTCGTTCACGTCGACGCAGATCGTCTGTGACGTGTACTCCACGGCCGGCGCCCTCCTCACCAGCCAGGCGTTCACCCCGGCCGCCGCGGTCGGCGACGGCGTGTGGCGGCGACTGGAGCTCACCGCCCAGTGGGACGGCGCCAACATCGACTTCACCTGCGGTGTTGTCGACGAGTTCGGGCTCCGCGACATCATGAACTTCTCCGTCGCCGGCACGCCCGGCAGCGTCACGGACATCGACACCGGTTTCGGGACGCTACTGTCCGGGATGGCCCTCGGCCACCTCGTTGTCTACCCGGACGCGGACCCGACCGAATGGTTCGACGCGGACATCGGCTACAGCGGCGAGGAGGCCGGCGCCCGCCTGCTGCGCCTGTGCGCCGAGGAGGGCATTCCGGTGTCGATCGCGGACGGGCCGGGCTTGCACACCCGCCTCGGCCCCCAGCGGCCCGCGAAGCTGCTGGACCTGTTCGACGAGATCGAGGCGGCCGACGGCGGGATCCTCGTCGAGGACCGGACACGCCTCGGCCTCGTCTACCGGACGCGGGCGTCGATGTACAGCCAGGCCCCGCGGGTCACGATCCCGTACGGGCAGCTGGTCGCGCCGCTGGAGCAGACCGACGACGACCGGTACACGCGCAACGACCGCACGGCACAGCGCAGGGACGGTTCGTCGGCGCGCGCGGTGCTCAGCTCCGGGCCGCTGTCGACGGCGCCGCCGCCGGACGGGGTGGGCCTGTACGACGACTCCACCACCCTGAACGTCTACGAGGACGGCCAGCTGCCGGACATCGCCGGCTGGCTGCTGCACCGGGGCACGTGGGACGAGGCCCGGTATCCGAAGGTCCGGATCCTGCTCCACAAGTACCCGGAGCTGGTGCCCTCCGTGGCCGCGCTGCAGCCGGGGGACGTCATCCGGATCACGGACTTGCCGTCGTGGCTGCCGCCGGGCCCGGTGGATCTGCTGGTGGAGGGCGGCGAGGACCAGTTCAAGACGTTCGAGTGGACGGTCACCCTCACCTGCTCGCCCGCAGGCCCGTGGAACGTCGGCGTCCTCGACGACTCGACGCTGGGGCGCCTGGACACCGCCGGCTCGACGCTGGTCTCCGGCGTCACCTCGACCGCCACGAGCCTGTCCGTGGCCACGGCGTCGGGCCCGATCTGGTACGCCACCGACGTGCCCTTCAACATCCTGATCGGGGGCGAGGTGATGACGGTGACGGCGATGTCCGGCGCTTCCAGCCCGCAGACGTTCACGGTCACCCGCAGCGTCAACGGCATCGTCAAACCGCACTTGGCGGCCGCTCCGGTCGGCCTCGCGACCCCCCTCATCCTCGCCCTGTAAGGAGCCTGATGGCCGCCTATCCGTCCCTCTACGCAGGGCAGAAGCTCACTGCGGCGTTGCTGTCGTCGATGCAGCCGTTCACCGTCATCAAGGCCGCCGACGAGTCGGTCACGAGCAGCACCGCGCTGCAGGACGACAACCACCTGATCATTCCGCTGGCCGCAGCGTCGACGTACACGATCGAGGGCGCCCTGTTTTACGACGGCGTGTACAACGCCGGCAACCTCAAGTTGACGTGGTCCCTACCGGCGCTGGCGACGATCCTGTGGTCGCCGAACGCGCCCGCGACGGGCGGGGCCGCGGCGTACGCGTCGAACGGCACCACGGCGGGGAACTTGACGGTCGGTACGTACGGCACGGGTGGCACGAAGACCACCGCGTCGATCACGGCGACGGTCACGACGTTCGGGACCGCGGGGAACATGACGCTCCGCTGGGCGCAGGACGCCTCCAATGCCACGGCTACGACGATCTATGCGGGGTCGTGGCTGCGCGCGCTGCGCATCGCCTGATCCGCCCCCTTCCTATCGCCTCCGTGCCGTCGGCCGGGGGCTTTTCTCATGCCCTGGAGGCTCTCAGTGCCCGAGCAGCAGCCGTCCGTCGGACGGGTCGTCCACTACGTCAGCTACGGCACGCCGGACGGCGAGTACACCTCGCAGTGCCGCGCGGCCGTCATCACCGAGGTCCCCGAGTACCTGACCGCCGAGCCCTTCGACGGCTGCCCGAACGGCACGGAAGGCCAGTGGATCGCTGGGCTCGCCGTCCTCAACCCGGAGGGCGTCTTCTTCAACCGCGGGTGCGCGTACTCCGAGGAGCAGCGCGGCGGTACCTGGCACTGGCCGGAGCGTGTCTGATGGCCTGGTACTCCGGCGCCGTCCGGATGGAGCTCCAGCCGGAGTCCGACAACCAACCGGCGATCCGGCCGACGCAGTTCATCCTGCACTCGATCGCAGCCCCCTGGTCCGTCCGCCGGACCTACGAATACTGGCGCGACTCGACGAACCTGGAGTCGCACTTCGGGCTCGACTACTACGGCGCGCCCGGCCAGTACATCGGCACGGAGACGCGGGCGGACGCCAACTACCTGGCGAACCTGCGGCCGGACGGTACGGGCGCGGTGTCCATCGAGACGGCGTCGAACAGCAACCACACGGACCCCTGGAGCAACTCCCAGGTCGAGGAGCTGATCAAGCTCGGCGTGTGGCTTCACCAGCAGCACCCCGACATCCCGTTGCGGATCTGCCGCTCGGCGTCGGACCCCGGCTACGGGTACCACCGGCTCCACGCTGCGTGGGCTAAGGGCGGCACCGACTGCCCGGGCGATGCCCGGGTGAAGCAGTTCCGCGAAGTGATCTTCCCGGGCATCGTCGCCCGGGCCAACGGCCAGTCCCAGGAGGACGACATGCCCACCCCCGCGGACCTCTGGTCCCACCGCATTGAGATCCCCGACGGCCGCCAGGTGTCGGCCGCCGACATCCTCGCTTGGACCGACAACCGGCACAACGTCGTCTTCAAGGAGCTCGGCAGCGTCAAGGCCGAACTCGGCACCGTCAAGGCGCAGCTCGCCGAACTCACCGCGGCCGTCAAGGCCCTCACCACGAAGGGGGCCTAGCCATGGCCAACCCGATCGCTTTCCCCTCCGGCGAGACCGTCGTTAAGACCGCCGCAACCTACGGCCGCGACCTCCTGGAGCGCGTGCTCAGCACGTTCCTGCAGGGGACCATCGGCGGCATCGTGATCACGCAGCCGCTCGACGGGTCGATGTGGTACGCCGCGGGCGCCGGTGGTGTCGCCGCGGTCGTCGCCCTCGGCAAGGGCCTCGTCGCCCGCTGGCGGGACGTGAGCAACTCGGCCAGCCTCGCCAAGGGCGTCTAGTGCTGGCCGCCCTGTGGCGGCACCTCCAGTGGCGAGGCGTCACCCTGGCCGGAGTCGGCGCCCTGTGGGTCTGGTACGGCGCCGGGCTGGTCGTCGCGGACCGCCCGGGGGTCGCCACCGCAACGGCCCCGCTCCTCACCCTGATGTGTATGGAGGCGTGGGGCGGCCTCTGGATCGCCTGCGGCGTGCTCGGGCTGGTAACGGCCGTAGTGCGGCCGGGCCGGGACGTCGTCGGATTCGGCGCCCTGGCCGGGCCGCCCCTGTGGTGGGCCGCCGCGTTCCTCGCGGCCGCCGCCACTGGCTCGGTCGACACAGCGTGGGCATCGCTGCCGTTGTACCTCGCGCCGCTCTTCCTGGTGGTCGTGATCGCAGTCATTACAGGGGGGCGGACGCGCAGAGGCGCAGGTGAGGGGGTGGCCGATGGGCGGTGACAACTCTGTCCTCGGTGTGGTGATCGCGGTGATCGGCGCGATCGGTGCTGTCCTGGTGGCGCGGGTGTCCGCGCCGAAGGCGGCGCCGATCGGTCCGGCTGACACGGACGACGGCCCGCCTGTTCTTGAGGTCGCGCCGGAGATCTGGCAGCACATGAGCGGCAAGATCACCACGCTCGAAGGCAAGGTGGACCACCTCACGGCGCTCGTCGAGGCCCAGACCGTCAAGGTCTCCACCCTGGAGAAGCTTCTCCGGCAGGCGATGCGCCTGCTCCGCTCCGCTCACCGGCAGCTCCGCGACGCGGGAACCGACCCGGATCCGGTGCCGCCGGAGCTCATTCCGTACAGCATCGACTGAGGAGGCCGCCGTGCCCCGACGTACCGTCCGCGGCCGCGTGGACGACCTCTTCACTGACAATCCGGCCGCCGACGTCACTGTGACTCTGTCCGCGATCCCGCGCCGCTGGACGGACGAGGCCGGCGACCGGGTTCTGGCCGCCCCGGACACTGCGGTGCCGGTGGTGGACGGGGCATGGTCGGCGCTGCTGCTGCCGACCGACGAGCCGGGCATTGAGCCGGCGACGGGCCGCTACTACCGGCTCGTGGAGGCCGTCGGCGGGGTGCCGGTCCGCCGACGGGTGTTTGAGGTGCCGGACGGGGTGGGGGATCTCCACATCGACGATCTGGTCGTGGCCGATCCGGGCCTGCCCGGCTATGTGCGCGGCGCCACCGGGCCGACAGGCGCAACGGGCCCGGCTGGCCCCACGGGCGCTACCGGGCCTACGGGTGCTATCGGCGTGCAGGGCCCGCAAGGCGAGCAGGGCGCGACCGGCCCGGCAGGCCCCCAGCCCCCGCTCGGCGCGGCCGGCGCGGGCGCAGACACCGCTCTGCGCTCCACCGACCCGACGACAACGAACTCCCGAACGCCCACCGCGCACGCCACCTCGCACGGCTCCGGCGGTACGGACCCGGTCACCCCGGCGGCGATCGGCGCCGAGACCCCGGCCGCCGCGCAGACCAAGGCAGACGGTGCGCAGGCCGCCGCGGAGGCCACTGCGGCCGCCGCCCTGTCGGTGCACGCGGCGGACAGCACCGCGGTGCACGGCATCACGGACACAGCGGCCCTGGAGACGACGGCTGGCGCCACGGGGAAGGTGACGGCTCACGCGGCCGCGTCCGACCCGCACGGCGACCGCGCATGGGCCACCGGCCAGTTCTACCCGCTCAGCAGCGGCAACGCCTTGAACGGCTTCCTGGACGATGCGCTGCTCCGTATCACGGACCTGGAGACGCGGATGACCTCGGCGGAGGCTGAGACCCGCATCGCGGTGAAGACCGCCGACGAGTCGGTCACCAGCAGTACCTCTCTCCAGGACGACGATCACCTCACGCTCAGCGTGGCGGCCGGAGGCTGGTACGCGGTCGATCTGTTCCTCGACGTCGAGGCCGACCCGGCTGGCGATCTGACGATCGGCTGGTCGGTTCCGGCCGGGGCGACGATGTCGTGGACGGAGGGCGGGATCAGCGCGGGCAATACCAACAACATTGGGTCGATCAAGCTCCAGCGGAACGACGCGGCGACCTCGTCCGGCGTCGGCATCATTGCGGCCGGGTCCTCAGTACGGCCGGCCGGTCGGCTGACTGTCGGTGGGACCGCGGGGTCGCTGCAGCTGCGTTGGGCGCAGACCGCTTCCTCTGGCACCCCGACCATCGTCAAGACTGGCAGTTGGCTTCGGCTGACCCGGATCGTCTGAACAGCACAACGCCCCCTCTCGCCTTCGGGCGGGAGGGGGCGCTTTCGTCGTGTCCGGGGTCAGTCGAGCGGCAGGGCCTGGTGCGCGGCGACGATCGCGTCGATGCGCCGGGCGAGGTCGAAGTCGGCTGCGGTGAGCCGGTTCCCGGCGTCGTGCGTGGTAATGCTGGCGCGCAGGTGGTCGATCCTCAGGTCGAGGTCGGCGTGATGCTGAATCCGACGGGACCGGTCGGCGATCGTCACGATCGCGGCCACGGCCGCGTGGTAGCGGATCGGGTAGGCGCGGGTAATCTCGTCGCCCACCTGCTCCCACCCGGGCAGCGCCGCCAAGTGCTCGGCGATCTCCTCGTGCGTCAACGGCTTCGGTACGCCCATGTCAGCTCCCCTCGTTCACGGGCCCCAGAACCTCGGCGAGGTCCCGGCCTACCGGCGCATCGTGCCATGGCTGCATGGCCCGCTCCAGCGCCCCGAGTTCGCGCAGCATCCGCACCGACCGGGTCTCGACCGCGATGGTCGCCGCCTCGCGCGCGATCTCGACCGCGTGATCCGGGTCCCGCGACACGGCTACGGCGGTGGCATGCCGGGCGAGGTACACGCCGCGGTCCCGGCGCGCGGTGGCGGGCACCGCAGCAAGCACCTGCGTCCACAGCCGGTCGGCCTCCGAACCGAGGCCGAGCCGGCCGTAGCAGGTGGCCCGCTGCACCTCCAGGTAGCCCGGTGTCCGGCGGCAGGCATTGCCCCACGGCAAGTCGTCATCGACCCGTGCGAGCAGCCCGTCCGCGGTGTCGATGAGCCGGTCGACGGAGTCCCGGTCCCCGGTGAGGCTGGCACCGTGGGCCTGCTGCTGCATGGCCATGATCCTCACCTTCGGCACGAGGAGGTCCGCGTCGTCGAGGGCGGCCTCGCAGAGGTCGATGACGCCGTGGCCGTCGCCGAGGTCGGTCCGGACCTGGGCTTGGTTGACGAGGGAGTAGCCGATGAGGTGAGGGTCCCGGGACCGGACCGCTATTTCCTGCGTGACCCCGCGCCAGAACGCGGCGGCGCCGAGGTCGCCGGCGTCCTGGTAGAGCCAGCCGACGAGCGCGGCGTAGGCGGCTCCGACCCGGAGCAGGCCGCGCCGGGTCTCGCCGCGGGCGCTGCGGACGAGTTTGTCGATGAGCTGGTACTGGGCAGACACGGTGCCGATGAGGTCGTGCGGGCCGAGGAACATGTCGGCCCGGTAGTGCCCTTCGAGCTGCTGCTGGAAGTAGTCGATCAGGGCGGGGTCGACGTGCTGTGTGGCGACGGGCCCGGGCATCAGGGCGGCCGCGGTGACGGAGACGAATGTCCTGCGTTTCAAGTCGTCCTCTTGATGTGCCTCGGGGCGGATCCATCCGGCGGGCGCCGTGAACCCCAGCTCCTCGGGCCAGCGGCCGAGCGCGTCGTGGAGCACGGTCGCGGTCTCTTCCGGCGGCCAGCCGGGCGTGCCGCCTTCCCACCGGCGCCAGGTGCGGGCGCTGACGGTGTAGTGCGGGTCGTCGAGGAACCGTTGTCCGTGCGCTTGGAGCTGGGCTGCGGCCTGCTCCATGGTGCGCCAGCCCACCCGGAGCCGGGCGGCCCTGAGCGCGTCGTTGCGGGGGCTCATGGCCCCAGTGTGAGGTGTCATCGCGTCTGTCCCCGGCCGTGGCCGTTACGTGGCCGCGGATGGCCACGGCATGGCCTATCTGCCCATGTGCGTGCCAGCCCATCATCCTCGTGTGGCCCTGGACTCCGCAGGTATACGGGCCACTCCACCCGCTGACGACGGTAGAGGGAGCCCCGCCATGGCCACCCCGCACGACGCACACCAGCACGTGCCGCACGCCCTCTTGCACCAGCCCGTGCGCGACATCGCGTCCGGCACCGAGGGCATCCTCATGGCCGTGCTCGTCGAGAACACTGGGAGCCCCGTCGGACCGGACCGCTGGGCGGACATCGCCTACATCCGCCCGCACGGCGGCGGCGTCGAACTGTCCACGGCCGTCGCGAACATCGAGGCGGCCAGCCAGTGACGACCGACGAGATCACCTGGCAGCGGGCGGACACGCCCCCGCCGCTCATGCCGTGCAGCTGCGGCGCCAAGCCGCTGCCCCTGGGCGGGCCCGAGGGCGGCGCCGTGGTCCACGCCCCGGGCTGCTCCCAGGGCGGCCGCCACGGCATCACCTGATCCACCCCCTGCCGTCGTCGGCACCAGCAGACTCCCGCCCCGGCGCGCCCGGCAGTCCCCCCGCCGGACGCCCGGGGCGGGCCCATCGCACCATCAGAATCTCACCGAGGAGCACACCATGACCTCTGCCTGCACCTCCGGCCCCGAACACCCCCTGCCCCCGTTCGCCCCGCGGGGCGGCGCCCCGACCTCGGACACGCGCCCGCAGGGCGGCGGGACGTTCACCCTGACCCAGCGCCGAGACGCCCGCTCGCTCATCAGCGCCGCCGACTTCGAGGGCGTCGCCGCGACCGTCGCCAGCAACAACCCCGACATGTCGCAGACCAACGCCGAGCGCATCACCCTGGAAGGCCTTAAGTTCGTCGCGGCCGCCGCGCAGTTCCCCGGCGGCATGCGCCCGTCCCGGACCGTCGACGAGGGCTGGCACGCGCTCATCCTGCACACCGTCGTCTACGCCCAGCTGTGCGAGCGACTCGGCAGGTTCGTTCACCACCTGCCCGAACTCCCGGACCCGACCCGGTACACGCCGGGCGCCCTCGACCACACCATTGGCCGGATCCGAGAGGCCGGCTTCGAGGTCGACATGGAGCTGTGGACCGGCCCGCTGGAGGGGATCCCCGTCGCAGCCAGCTGCCAGCACGACAACGGGTGTGCCGACGGGAACTGTGAGGCAAACTGTCGCGCGGACCACCCCAACTAGTCATGCTCGCTAGGCTGACGGACATGAGCGCGCAGGAACGCCCCGATTACGGTCCGTTGATCAACCACCTGCAGGAGTTGCGCCGTAAGGGCGCGGTGCCCCGCCGCAGGGGCGTGGCCGTCGCCAAGTGCTCGGCGTGCCGAGACCTAAGGCGGACCATCCTGGTGGATGGCCAGTACCGGGTCGTTTACAGCCAGCCGTGCCTCGCGTGCCGCGGGGGCGGGGCCAGCGACCGCGAGTACACCTCAGCCTGACGAGCGTCAACCGCCCCGGCCGGCTGCCCCCCTCCGGCCGGGGCTACTCGCGTAAGAGGTCGGCCAACGGCACACCGAGAGCGTGAGCAAGCCTCAGCCAGACCGTCAAGCGAACGTCCCGCTGGCCACCCTCCAGACGTACGACCGTCTTCCGGTCAATGCCAGCCAGCTCAGCAAGCCGCTCCTGCGACAGGTTCGCGCGGGTCCGCGCTTGGCGCAGGCGTACACCGATGGCCCGCTGGCGGGCGATTACCCAGGCGGGTGGCGGTTCGGTGAGCACCCGCCCACGTTGTAACGATCATGAGGGTTTGTCTGTACCCGGCTGGGTACACCATCACGATCTGATGTACCGGCCAACCGCTTGACCGATAACCATTGCGCCAGTGGCTTGAAACCGTAAGGGTGCTGACAGAGCCACCGAACGACGACTCAGGGTGATGCAAAGTGCACGAAATGCCGGACTCTTGCCGCCTGCGGCTCAACCCCACGCAGCAGACCCGCTATGACGCCGACGCCCGCGCGCTCGCACAGTCCAGAATCGCCGACCTCGCCACCCTCGGGGCCGCCTCCTCCATCGTCATGATCGAGAGCCTCCGCAGCTCCCTCGACGACGCACTCCAACTGATCGGAGAACTGATCGACAAAACCTGACCCCTCCGCACGCGACCGGCCCCGAGGAACTCCGCCCTCGGGGCCGTCGTCATGTCCGGGTCAGGCCGCCAGGCCTACGCCGTCGGCGGCCGGCAGGACGGCCGGCGCCGCGCGGCGCGCGGGCCGGGTCAGGATCCGCCGCAGGGCGTCGCGCAGCATCGCGTCCATGGGCGGGGCCGCCTCAGCCTCCCGCCGGACGCGGGCGACGGCCTCGTCGCCGAGCAGGGCGAGCCGCTCGGCTCGGGTCACCGCAGGCCCCGGCCCCTAGACTGCGCGGGTCCAGACCGACCCGTACCCATGCGCAATGAAAAGCTCTCGGGAGCGCTCATGTGGGCGTACCACTTCAGAGAGTGGTGCTCCACGGCCCAGATCCGGTCGAATCCCATGCGTTCGGCGAACACGGCCTGCTCGACGCAGTCGCGGATGAGGCGGTGCTCCCGCTCCACCGTCGGGTCGGCAAGCTGAGCTTCGAAGATCACGGAGAATTTCACGGTGCCTCCAGGGTTGCGTCGCGTGCCCGGTGCTACTTCAATTCGGAATATGACTAGTAGTCATATGTCGAAGAAGCAAGAGATGACGCAGGACCTTCCGGCGACCGCGTGGGCCGTTCTCGGCCTGCTGTCCTTCCCCGGCGAGCGGACCGGCTACGAGCTGAAGAAGTGGGCGGACTCCTCACTGCGCTTCTTCTACTGGTCGCCGGCCATCAGCCAGATCTACGCGGAGCTGCGCCGTCTGGAGGAACTGGGGTACGCGTCCTCCGCGCGCTCGGGGCCGGAGGAGCCGCGGGCCAAGCGCCGGTACGCCATCACCGGGGCCGGGCGCGAGGCCCTGTCGGGCTGGGCCGCCGACACCGCGCAGGCCGGTCCGCCGGTCCTCAAGCACGGGCTGCTACTGCGGATCTGGCTCGGCCACCTGGCCGAACCGGCGCGGCTGCGCGCGATGGTCGGCGAGCACCTGGAGCGCACCCGGGGCGAACTGGCTGCCGTGCGGGAGGCCGTGGAGCAGGCGGCCGATGTGCCGGAATGGGCCTTCCCGGGCCTCGCCCTGCGCTGGAGCGAGCGCCGGCACCTGGCCGAACTGGAGCTGGGCGAGGCCCTGTTGGCAGACCTGGCGGAACTCTCCCCGCAGGACGGGGCGGCCGGGCGTCAAGCCGGCGGGGACGCGCCCACGCCCGGGTGACGCGGCACGGCCGGGGAAGGCCTCCCGGGGGCGCACAACCCTGGCGGGAAGCGGTCGGTGGCGCTCCCGCGGGGCCGTGCACGGGCGGTCCCTATCCACGGGCGGCGCACTAGCATGCGACCTCATCGCGCGCGGCCGGTAGGGACACCGCGACCGCGCGGGGAGCCGCCGTCGACGGAAGCGAGAGAACCTTGACTTTCCTCACCATCGGTCACCGCGGGGTCATGGGCGTCGAACCGGAGAACACCCTCCGGTCGTTCGTCCGAGCGGAACGTTCCGGCATGGACGCCATCGCCCTGGACCTCCGGCTGAGCAAGGACGGCGTCCTCGTCGCCGTGCACGACCCCGAGGTGGACCGGACCACCGACGGCTCGGGAGCCGTCGCCGACCTGACCCTGGCCGAGCTGCGCGGGCTGGACGCCGGTCAGGGCGAGCGCGTCCCGGTGTTCGAGGAGGTGCTGGACACGGTCCGGTCACCGCTCCACGCGTGCGTCGGGGACCAGGCCGCGGCCGGCGTGCTCGCGGAGCTGATCCTGCGCCGCGACCTCGTCTCGCGGGTGGAGATCGCCTCGGCGCACGAGGCGGTGCTCGCCGGGGCGGCCCGCCGGGTGCCGGGCGTGCGGACCACCCTGCTCGTGCGCTCCCTCGACGGCGGCACCGAGGCGGTCGTGGGCCGGGCGCTGGCCGCCGGTGCGGCGACGGTCGCCCTCGACATCCACCGGATCGCCCTGGAGACGGTGGAGGCGGCGCACACGGCCGGCCTGCGGGTGACGGGCCTCGCGGTCAACACCCTCGACCAGCTGCGGCTGGCGCGGGCGCTCGGACTGGACGGCGTGGCCACGGACTTCCCGGAGATCCGCAGCACGGGCCGCTTCACCGCCTGAGGGGGTGGGCGGGCGGCTCACGGCTGGAGCGGCTTGACCAGCAGTTCGAAGGCGAGGTCGTCGCGGAGCGGGATGCCGAAGCGCTCGTCGCCGTACGGGAAGGGGCTCAGCTCGCCGGTGCGCCGGTAGCCGCGGCGCACGTAGTAGGCGATGAGCTCCTCCCGCACGTTCACCACCGTCATCCGCATCTCCCGGGCGCCCCACGTCTCGCGGGCGCGGCGCTCCGCCTCGGCGAGGATCTCCCTGCCGAGGCCGCCGCCCTGGAGACCCGGACGAACGGCGAACATGCCGAAGTAGGCGTGGTCGCCGCGGTGTTCGATGTGGCAGCAGGCGACGAGCCCGCCCGAGCGCTCGACGACGAGCAGGACCCCGTCCTCGCTGTCGATGACGGCGCGGACCCCGTCCGGGTCGGTGCGCTGGCCGTCCAGGTAGTCCGCCTCGGTGGTCCAGCCGGCCCGACTGGCGTCCCCGCGGTACGCCGACTCCACGAGCGCCACCAGTTCCGGCACGTCCGACTCGACGGCACTGCGGAAGCTGAGGGCTGCGGGCTGGGCGGTCGACATGGGCGCTCCGTTCGATGCGGTGGCATATGACATGCCTGGGACGGCAGGGAGAGCCTATCCCGGAGCCGAGTGAGGGCCGTATGAGAAGGGCATCTCTCCCCGTGACGCCGACGAACCGGGAGGTTCCGCCGTGCACGGATCCGCCTCGTCCCTCTCCGCCTGCGTCTCCTCCTGGCTGCTGGTCCTGCTGTGTGCGGTGAGCGGTGCGTACTGCCTGCGGCGGGTGCGCGGAGGGGGCGGGGCCGCCGCCGGGGAGGCGGTGATGGGGTTCGGCATGGCGCTGATGGCGGTGCCCCTCGGGGACGGCGGCGGGTGGCGGCCGCCCGTGCTGGGCGCGGTCTTCTGCGCCGCGGCCCTGCACGCCCTGTGGCTGCTGCGGGGCGGGGCGCACCACGCGCACCACCTGGTGGGGTCGCTGGCGATGGTCTACATGGCAGCCGCGGCGGGTTCCGGCGGCGGGCACGGCCACGGGCAGGGCGCCGGGCTCCCGCTGCTGACCGGGACGCTCCTGCTCTACTACGCCGGCTACGTGGTGCTCGGCGGCACGCGGCTGGTCACCGCGGGTGGTCCGTCCCCCGAGCCCTTGTACACCACGTCCGCGGAGCTCGTCAGGGCCTGCCGACTCGCCATGGGAATGGGGATGTTGGCAATGCTGCTGTCGATGTGACGACGCCGGGCAAACGTGTCCTGCGTCACCAATGACCCCGTCTCATACCCGGAGGTAGCCCGGCGCTCATAGGCTGGTGGCCATGATGGTCCCCGCCGCCCTCCTCGTGCTCGGCGCCCTGACCGCGGTGCTCGCCCCCCGTCTGCTGGCCCGGGCCCAGTGGCCCGAACGAGAACCGGTCGTGGCCCTGTGGGTGTGGCAGTGCGTGGTCGGCGCGGTGCTCCTGTGCTTCGGGCTGTCCATGCTGCTGAGCGCCGCGGCGGCCTGGCAGGCGGTCCGGGGCCGGCTCTTCGCCGCCGCCCCGCACGGGGTGGTCGACGCGTACGCGCTGGGCGCGTCCGGCGGCCCGTGGGCCGCGGCCACCGCCCTCGCCCTCGCGGGCGGCGGCCTGTGGACCGGGGCGATGCTGACCGGGGAGGTGCTGAGGGCCCGGGCCCGGCGGCGCGCGCAGGGCAGCGAACTGCTGGTGCGGGCCCCGCTGCTGCCCGGGGAGGACCCCGTGGGCGCGCGGCTCGTCGTACTGGAGGGCCCGCGGCCGGACGCCTGGTGGCTGCCGGGTGCGTCCCCGCAGCTGGTGGTCACGACGGCGGCGCTGGGCCGGCTCAAGGGCAGCCAGCTGGATGCCGTGATGGCACACGAGCAGGGGCACGCCGCGGCCCGGCACGACTGGCTGCTGCACTGTTCGCGGGCGCTGGCCCGGGGCTTCCCGCAGGTGCCGGTCTTCGCGGCCTTCGAGGCGGAGATGCACCGGCTGGTGGAGCTGGCCGCCGACGACATGGCCTCGCGGCGGTTCGGGCGGCTGACGGTCGCGCTGGCGCTCGTCGGACTCAACGAGGACCGAGGGGTGTTCGCGGCCTCCTCCGCCCCGGAGGCGCACGTCCCGCAGCGGGTGCGCAGGCTGCTGTCGGCCGCGCCCCGGCTCTCCCCGGGCCGCCGGCTGCGGCTGACCGCGCTGGCGACCCTGGTACCGGCGATCCCGCTGCTGGTGGCCTTCGTACCCGGGCTGAGCGCCCTGGCGTAGCGCGAGCCCGACCTCGCCCGGGCGCCGCCGGTGCGAGGATCCCTCTATGCGGAACGATCTATTTCGGTGGCTGGGGATCGGCTGCGCGGTGCTCGGGGCGGTGCTGACCGCTCTGGTGGTGGCGGGGTGGCAGCCCCTGTCGGCCTGGGACGAACGGGTCGCGCGGGACCTGCACGCCCACGCCGTCGCCCACTCCGGGGTGACGCAGTCCATGCGGGTGCTGTCCGACTGGGTCTGGGACCCGTGGACGATGCGGGTGCTGGCGGCCGTAGCCTGCTTCCTGCTGTGGTGGCGCGGCGACCGCGAGCGGGCCCTAAGGGTGGCGCTGGCGGCGGTGGTGGCCTCACTGGTGCAGCAGGGGCTGAAGGCGGCGGTGGGGCGGGAGCGCCCGGTGTGGTCGGACCCGGTGGACTCGGCGCACTACGCGGCCTACCCGTCCGGCCATGCCATGACGGCGACGGTGGTGTGCGGGGTGCTGCTGTGGCTGATCCCCCGCCCGGCCCCGAAGTGGGCCCCGGCCGCCTGGGCCGCGGCGGCCGTGTCGGTCGTCGGCGTCGGCTTCACCCGGCTCTACCTCGGCGTGCACTGGTTCTCGGACGTCCTGGCGGGCTGGCTCCTGGGCGCGGCTCTGGTGGTCCTGGTGACGACGGTCACCGTCGGCAGCCGCAGACGCGAGCGGGCGGAGCGCTGAGGGTGCGGCGCGCCTGCCCTGGATGATCCCCCGTGTCACCCAGAGCAGGCGACCCCGTGCGCTGAGTATATTGGCTGTGAGCCAGTCAACGCAGGAGTAAGCATGTCCCCGCGCAGCGCATCGGTCAATGAAGAATTGCGCAGACGTTCCCGGGAGCGGCTGCTGCAGTCCACGGTGGAACTCGTCGCCGAACGCGGCTACGAGGCCACGACCCTCGGCGACATCGCCGACCGGGCGGGCGCCGCGCGCGGCCTGGTCTCGTACTACTTCCCGGGCAAACGGCAGTTGCTGCAGTCGGCCGTGCACCGGTTGATGCACCTCACCCTGGGCGCCGCGCTGGAGCGGGAGCCCCGCTGCGAGGACGGGCGGGAGCTGCTGGCGCGCGCCATCGACGCGATCCTGGGGCTCGCCCGGGACGAGCCCCTGCTGATGCGGACGCACATGGCGGGCATCCTCACGGCCGACGGCTTCGTGCAGTGCCCGGAGCAGCGGCGGCTGGCCGAGCTGCTGCGGGACACTGTCGCCCGGTACGGCTCGGCGGACGTGGACGCGGACTACCCGCTGCTGCGCGCCCTGCTGATGGGCGCGGTCGTGGCGGTGCTGCTGCCCGGGGCCCCGATGCCGGCCGTCCGGCTGCGGGCGGAGCTGTTCCAGCGCTACGGGCTGGACTGGGAGCTCGGTGTTCCACCGGACGGCGGGCTGCCGCCCGGCGGAACGTTTCCCTCACACCCCTGACCTCACACGGTTCAGCGGTACTCGGGCTGGGTCTGTACGTTGAGCCGGTCCATGCGGACCCGCTTGGCGCTGTCCGTCCGCCGGTCGTCGAGCCGCAGCACGTCGAGGCCCTTGGCAATGTCGTTCGAGTAGATGTGCCCGTTGTAGTAGTACGCCGACCAGGAACCGCCGAGACCCAGCTTGTCCGTCGACAGCGGTCCGCGCTCGAAGTAGGCGATCTCCCTGGGCCGCGCGGAGTCGGTGAACTCCCACACCGAGACGCCGCCCTGGTACCAGGCCTGCACCATGATGTCGCGGCCGCCGCCGACCGGGACCAGCGAGCCGTTGTGCGCCACGCAGTTCTCGGTGTCGGCCTGGTGCCGCGGGATCTTGAAGTAGCTGCGGAAGACGAGTTTGCGCTGGTCCCCGCGGCCGGTGATGTCGTAGATCCCGTCGGCGCCCCGGTTGGGGCCGGTGGCCTCGTTGCAGGTGGCGCCGCCACCGCCGCCGAGTTCGTCGGTGAACACCACCTTGTTCGCACGCTCGTTGAAGGTGGCCGAGTGCCAGAACGCGAAGTTCACGTTGTCCTGCACCCGGTCGATGACGCGCGGCTGCTCGGGCCTGCTGATGTCGAAGAGGATGCCGTCGCCCATGCAGGCTCCGGCGGCCAGGTCCTTCGACGGCAGCACGGTGATGTCGTGGCAGCCCGTCGTCCTGGAGACGCCCGGGTTGGTGGGCGCGCCCGGGTTGCCGCCGTCGGGGAAGAGCACCGGGAAGGCCACGACCGCGGCCTGCGTCGGGCTCTTCTTCGGGACCTTCACCACGGAGATGCCGTCGTGCGGCGGCTTGCAGTCGGGGAAGGCCTCGTTCGGGGAGTAGGAGGCGACGTAGAGGTAGATGTCCTTGCGGCCCGGGACCAGCGTGTGGGTGTGGGAGCCGCAGGCCGTCTCGACGGACTTGATGTACCGGGGGTTCCTCTTGTCCTTGATGTCGAAGATCTTGATGCCCTCCCACGAGGACTTCTCCGTCGCGGGCTGCGAGACGCTGTTGCAGGAGTCGTCGCTGCGGGAGGAGTCCGTGGAGAGGAAGAGCAGGTCGCCGTCGACGGAGATGTCGTTCTGCCCGCCGGGGCAGAGCACCTCGGTGACCTTCTTCGGAGCCTTGGGGTTGGCTATGTCGTAGATCGTGAAGCCGTTGTAGTTGCCCGCGTAGGCGTACCTGCCCTGGAACGCGAGGTCCGAGTTGACCACCGTGGGGTCGGTGGAGGGGATGTTGGCCAGGGGTTTGATGTTGGCGCTGTGCACGATCTCGTCCTGGCCGGGGATGGCCCCGGGGGCGAGTTCGCCGCCCTCGGGAGTGCCGGCACTCTGGTGGTTGCCGTGGCCGGGCGTCAAGTCGCCCGGGTCGGGGGTGGCCGCGGCCGGTCCGGCCGCGAGGAGGGTCGCGAGGAGTCCGGCCGCCGCGACGGCCACCCCCACCCTCCTGTTGCCCGCTCTCCTGGTGTGTAGCGAGGTCACTGTGCCTCCCATGGGAGCCCGATCGGTTCCGTCCGCAGGGGAACGGAACCAGGACCCCGGCAGTATCTTCCCTTCATGGACATGGCAAAAGACCTCCGGGGCCGCAAGGCCTTGACCACGCGGCCCTTACGGCTCGCCGCGGCGACGGCCACCGCCGGCCTCCTGCTGACGCTCACCGGCTGCCAGGACGACGGTGCGGACCGGGCCGACGACGGGCAGGCCTCGATCGTCGCGCCGGGCAGGCCGGGCGAGAAGTCCCGCACGCTCACCCCCGAACAGGCCGCCAAGGCGAAACCCGACGACAGCCCGAACGCCGCCGACCAGTCCTACGTGCAGCGGATGATCGAACACCACCGGCAGGCCCTGACGATGAGCGCACTGGCTCCCGAGCGGGCGGCGACGGACCCCGTCAAACGGCTCGCGGAGCGGATCTCGGCCGCCCAGAAGCCTGAAATCGGCGCGATGCAGAAGTGGTTGGCCCTCCACTCGGCGCCAGGCTCCGGCACGCCCGCCCCCGCCCCCGGTCACGGGCACGGGCACGACCACGGATCGATGCCGGGCATGGCGACCGAGCAGCAGCTCCGGGAGCTCTCCGACGCCCGCGGCGCCGACTTCGACCGGCTCTTCCTGAAGCTGATGACCGCCCACCACGAGGGGGCCCTGACGATGGCGGGCGAGGCGCTGGCCGGCGGGAACAACCCGGCCGTGGAGGAGATGGCCAACGAGGTGGTGGCAACACAGAGCGCCGAGATCCACCGGATGCGCGCGATGGGCTGACTCCGCGAGGGGCCGGTGTCATGCTGGGACCACCTGCGGGAGGAGCTCCGCCGTGCTTCGTGTCGCCGTCGTCGGATCGGGCCCCAGCGGGGTCTACGCGGCCCAGACGCTGGTCCAGCAGCGCGAGGTGCCCGGGGTGCGGGTCGACGTACTGGACCGGCTGCCCGCCCCCTACGGACTCGTGCGGTACGGGGTCGCGCCGGACCACGAGAAGATCAAGTCGCTGCAGGGCAGTCTGCGCACGGTGCTGGAGGACGAGCGGATCCGCTTCCTCGGCAACGTCGAGGTCGGCGGGGCGGCCCTGCCGACGCAGCGGCTGCTGGAGCTGTACCACGCGGTCGTGTACTGCGTGGGCGCGGCGCGGGACCGGCTGCTGGGGATCCCCGGCGAGGAACTGCCCGGGGTGCACTCCGCGACGGCCTTCGTGTCCTGGTACAGCGGGCACCCGGATGCCGCCGCCGAGGTCTTCGACCTGCCCGGGGTCGATTCGGCGGTGGTGGTCGGGGCGGGGAACGTCGCGGTGGACGTGACCCGGATCCTGGCCCGCGGCACGGCGGAGCTGGCACCGACGGACATGCCGCAGCCGGCGCTCGGCGCGCTTGCCGACAGCGGGGTGCGCAGGGTGGCGATGGTGGCCCGACGCGGACCCTCCCAGGGCAGGTTCACCACCAAGGAGCTGCGGGAACTGGGCACGCTGCCGGGTGTGGACGCCTGGGCGGACCCGGAGGAGCTGGCACTGGACCCCCTGTACGCCGATCCGGGCGCGGCCGCCGCGCTGCCGGCGGTGGCACGGCGCAATCTGGAGGTCCTGCGCGGCTGGGCCGGCGGGCCCCCGGGCGCGGGGCCGCGCCGGATCGCGCTGCGGTTCTACCTGCGGCCGGTGGAGGTCCTCGGCGGGCCCGACGGGCGGGTCGCCGGGATGCGCTTCGAGCGGACCGCTCCGGACGGCCGCGGCGGGGTGACCGGGACGGGCGTCCACGAGGACGTCGAGGCTCAGCTGGTGCTGCGCTCGGTCGGGTACATGGGCGTGCCCCTGGCCGGGCTGCCCTTCGACCCGGCGAAGGGCACGGTTCCGCACGCGGCGGGCCGGGTGCTGCGCGCGGGCCGGGCCTCGGTCGGCGAGTACGTGGCGGGCTGGATCAAGCGGGGCCCGACCGGGGTGATCGGCACGAACCGGCCGTGCGCCAAGGAGACCGCCTCCTCACTCCTGCAGGACGCGGGGGCGCTGGCCCGGCGCGAACTGCCCGGCGACCCCCTGGACGCGCTGCGGACGGCGGGCCTGCACCCGGTGGAGTGGCCGGGCTGGCTGGCCATCGAGTCGGCAGAGGCGGCCCTGGGCCACTCCCTGGGCCGACGCTCCGTCAAGATCCCGGACTGGAGCGGTCTCTTGGCCGCGGCGAACACGCCGGACGCGGGGCCTGCGTAGCCGTCCCGCCCCGGCGGGTGCCGGATCCCGGGCCCGCCCGGGACAGGCCCCCGACGGCCGGTGGCCGACGGCGCACTCGGCCGCCCTGTGCGCGCCCACCGCTCTCGCGAGGCCCGCTCTCGCGAGGCCCGCCCTCCGTCGCCCGCGGCCCGGTCCCGCGCGTCGGCGTGGCGCTTCCGGGTGGTCGTCCCGCCGGAACGCCCCTGTGCGGGAGTGTCGCCGCGCCGGGCCGCGCACGCGCCCCGATCATGTCGGGAGCGGAGCCCCGGAGCAGCAGCGGATGGGACGGCCGGCGGGCCTGGGCGCTCGCGGTGGCGGTCACGGGGCTGGTGCTCTCCGCCTCCTCGTACGCCGCGGCGGCCGAGGCCGGCACTGCTGTCCGCGACAGGCCTGCCGTGAGTGCCGCCCGGTGTCCGGACCACGCCGTGGCCGACGGGTGGGAATGGTGCCCTCCGCCCCGCTGCGACACCGGACCTCCGGGTTGTGAGGGGCCCGATGTGCCCCTCGGCGACGTCCGGGTGGTCAAGGAGGACGTGTCGACCGGAGCCCTGCTGGCGGGCGCCGTCTTCCGGCTGCGGGAGGAGACCAACGGCATCCCCGGCCTCCAGACCACCGGCATCGACCCGGACACCCAGATCGGCGACACCTGCACCACCGCGAACGACGGCACCTGCGCCCGCACCGTCGAGACCGGCCTCTACTACTGGCAGGAGACCCAGGCCCCACCCGGCTACGACCTGCCGGCCAACCCCGTCTTCGGCCCACTGGTGCTGACCGCGCAGAACGCCGCCGAAGGCGTGACGGTGACCGCCGGGAACGCCCCCACGCCCGTCCCGCTCGGCCAGGCCGGACCGTCGGCGTCGACACCACGAGCCCGACAGAGTTCAGTGTGCCGGGCGCCGCGGGGCACTCGCCACCCCGGTGACCCGGCCGCTCAGCGCGGCGTCCAGCGTCTCCTGGGCCGTGCGCATCGCCTCGGCGTACTTCGGCTCGGACATGCGCGCCCAGGCGTGGTCCGGTGGGACGTCCTCGACCCTGCTCACCACCCACCAGATGTTGCCGAACGGATCCCGTACCCGGCCGCCGCGATCACCCCACGCGCTGTCAGCGGGCTCGGTGATCACCTGCGCCCCCTGTGCGACGGCAGCGGCCATGGCGGCGTCCGCGTCCGGTACGTAGATCCTCAGGAGCGAGGGCATCACGGGCCAGTCGGGCCGCCGGTCGAAGGCCAGGACCACCGTGTCGCCGACACGGATCTCACCGTGGCCGATGGTGCCGTCCTCGACGGACACCCGTGCGAGTTCCTCGCCGCCGAAGGCGTTGGTGATGAAGTCGAGCAGCGCGCCCGTGTCGTCGGTGACCACCCACGGCGCAATGCTGGTGTAACCCTCGGGCGCAGAGTGCCTCATCGCTCTCGTCCTTTCGTCAGGTCGCTCGATGCGACGACCCTAGGGCCCAACGAGGACAACAGCGGACCTAGATCGGGTACGGGATCAGACAACGCCACCGCCATCGGTACAGGGCAAAGCGCCGACCCGTCAACGGGACCCCGGAGAAGATCGTTCCCGTGGTACTGCGATGTGGAAAACCCCGATCCCGCCCTCGTCGCCCCGGATCTGCACGTGGTGATGTGCTGTGCGGTGTGCACCATTACCTGTACGCCGTGCTGAGCTGCACTGTTGAGGGGGAATCGAACCCCAGCGTTGCTCTTCACGCACCACAGGTGGGTCGGAGAACCGCCGACCCTCGGTGTGTGCACGCCTCCGAAGCGGCTACCTGCTCCACATCCTCTTGATCTGCTGGACCGGTCAGTCCAGCAGGTCGACCTCCCAGTTCGCACGCTGGATCCGCACATCGACCTCCCGGATGTCCCGGGCGAGCGCATCCGCCCGAGCACGCAGTTCCGCGACCGGAAGCGCCGCGAGCATCATCAGCTCGGACCGAAGCTGTCGGCCGTATCCACGATCACCCGTACCTGCCGCGGCGTCCGCCGCCGCAGTGACCACCGAGTGTCGCAATCGCAAGACGTCCCGGCGCGCGAGTGCGTCGGTGAGCGTGCCGCCGTCCGGGCCCAGCACCACGGTGGCATTGGTCCGGTTGATCCGCCGGATCAGCATTTCGAGGGTGTCCAGCACTTCCCCGGCCTCGGCCAACAGCTGAGTCGCGTCCTCGGCGGGCGTCTCCCCCTCCTGGTACCGCGCACTGCTGACGACTCGCGCTCGCAACTGCTCCACACGCCGCGTCGCCTCCGCGCGCTCCGCCAGTGCCTCGGCAAGCTTCACCGCTTCCCCCTGCCTTCGTCCATGAACTCGCCCGAGTATACGAGCGCAAACCGATGCATACGGGCCTGGATTGCGACCTGATCCATGTCCGGCCTCCACGTACCTACCGAAGGCGACAGGGCGGGTCCAGAGCGTGAGGTCGCTGCTGGTCGCCGAGCCGACCGCGCCGGCCGGACGCCTGCCGGGCGTCTCCATCGGGCCCGCTACCTGATTCAGATGGGACACTGCGCGGCCATGGGCTCGCCTCGCCCAGGCGCAGCGGGCTGCCTTGCGCGGCACGGGCTCAAGCGGGCGTCGGGAATGCCTTGGTGGCTGACTGCCGGACGCATCCGGTGACCGCGTGGGAGGCGAATGAGAGGGAAGACGATCGTCATCCGGACGCCCGGTTCACCGAGTCCACCAGGAGTACGCTGTGGCACCTTCTGCGACGCCGCCGGTGCGCCGGCGCGGGGCGGGAAGCCTTCGGGCTCTCTTTTTCTTCCTCGCCGTGAGTTACGGCGTTGCGGCTCTCGGCGCCTTCGCCTCCTCCGACGCGGGCATGGTCTACGAGTCCCTGGACCGGCCTGTGTGGGCTCCTCCCGCATGGCTCTTCGGGCCCGTCTGGACCGCCCTCTACGCCACGATCGGCATCGCCGCGTGGCTGGTCTGGCGCCACCCCGACCGCGACCGGGTCCGAACGGCACTGGTCTGGTGGTCCATTCAGCTCACGCTCAACCTCGCCTGGACCCCCTTGTTCTTCGCCGCCCGCCAGTACGGACTTGCGCTGCTGGACATCCTGCTTCTCCTGGCCGCGCTCAGCACGACCGTCGTCCGCTTCCGGCGGCTCAGCCTCCCAGCGGCACTTCTCCTTGTCCCCTACCTGTTGTGGGTGGCCTTCGCGAGCGCCCTCAACGCGTCCATCTGGCACCTCGACGCATAGTCCGCGATGTTCTCCAGGGAGTGGCCGGCTGCGCCCTCGTGGTCACGATGGCGGCGTCGGGCAGATCGACGTACGCCGAGAACCTCGCTGGTAGCGCGGGACGCATTCCGGTGCCAATGCCTCGCGGTTGCGTTTGCCCATGCCTCGGCCGTCGTCGTTGCGGTACCGGAGCCGCCGCGGCGAGCACTCGATGGAGGCGGGCGGGTGTTCCGGGGCCCGAGCCGCACCTGCCCCGGGTGCGGGTGCCGCCCCTTCCGCCCCCTTCCGACCCCGTGTTTCGCCCGGCCCGGCAGGGGCAGGCGCCGGGCGGCGGGCTCGTCCGCCCTCCGGAGGGCCGGGGTCGCTCACTGGCCGACCGATGTCCTCCGCGCCGCCCCGTCCTACCGCCGGCATGGACCGCCCCAGGATCAGGACCCCGGGACGGCAGACGGCGTCTTCCCGGAACGGGGCCGGGAAAACCCGACCCGGCTGGGGCTGGTGCTGGGGCTGGGGCTGGAAGCGGAACGACAGGAAGGCAGAAGCCCGTGGCCGGCAAGGACAAGCACGCGCGGGGCGACGGGGTCTCGTGGAAGAGCCACGGCCGGACCGTCAACGGCACGGTGAAGAGGAAGATCACGGAGCGCGGCCGGGTTGCCGGCCGCACCGTCGACGCCTCGGCGGAGGAGCCGCAGTACGAGGTGGAGAGCGACGCCTCCGGGCGCTCGGCCGTGCACAGGCCCGAAGCTCTGCGACGCAGGCGCCGTTCCACCTGAGCACCGGCCCTCGCCCCGCGCAAGGAAGCCCCTGAACGGGGTTGCAGAAGGCTCGGTGGCGGGCCTTTCGTGGTGTCTGCCATTGGCGGAACGGGTGCTGCTGTTGGCCGTGCAACCACCGCACCGGACACACGGTGCGGCAGCTCGCGCTGGAGCCGGCTCCGAAGCCGGTCGCTGACGTGGACCGGTTGCGGGTCGTGGACGGCGCCCTCGTCCCGGTCCGCGGCCGACAGGTCGCCGCCTCCTCCCGCACCTACCGGTTCTCGGCGAACGGGCAGGTCGTCATCGACGCCGACAGCCGCCGGGCGGGAGTCGGACCTGCCGGTCGCGGCGGACCTCGTACGGCAGCGCGTCCTCGCCTCCCGGGTGCGGTTGCCGGGTGGTAGGGCCGTGTCCTGCGAATCCTGCCGGGCGACGCGGCAGCGGCTCAGGGCGTGAGGCGGGCCGCCTCGGCCGCGGCCGCCGTCAGGACGCTGTCGAGCAGGCCCGGGAAGAGTGCCTCCAGGTCCTCGCGGCGCAGGGCGTTGAGCTTCGTGGTCCCGCGGTAGGCCTGGCGTACGACACCGCTCTCGCGCAGGACGCGGAAGTGGTGCGTGGTCGTGGACTTGGTGACCGGCAGGTCGAAGTGCGAGCAGGCCAGGTCGTCCGCCGAACCGGCCAGGTCCAGGACGATGGAGAGCCGCACCGGGTCGGAGAGCGCGTGCAGCACGCCCTCCAGGCGGATCTCGGCGGCCTCCGGGTGGGCCAGGGTGCGGGAGGTGTCCCGATCCGTCATGTCCCTGCTCCACTCACTCGGCTTGGTCCGGGCCCCCATGGTACGAGAGTCGTCGAAGGAGGCGTGGGGATCGCCGACATCGGCGGGGACGGGGGTGCGGCCGCCGCCCGGCGGCGGCGGCCGCACCCCCGTCACCAGGACCGGTGGTACTGCTCAGGCGTACGGATGGACGCACCCAGCTCGTCGGCCGCACGGCGGGCCCAGAACGGGTCGCGCAGCAGCTCGCGGCCCAGCAGGACCGCGTCGGCCTCGCCGTTGGCCAGGATCTTCTCGGCCTGCTCCGGCTCGGTGATCAGGCCGACCGCGGCCACGGGGAGGGTCGTCTCGGCCTTCACCCGGGCGGCGAACGGCACCTGGTAGCCGGGGCCGACCGGGATCGTCACGCCGGGAGCGAGGCCTCCGGTGGAGACGTCCAGGAGGTCCACGCCGTGCTCCTGGAGGAGCCGGGCCAGGCGCACGGTCTCGTCGGCGGTCCAGCCCTCCCCCTCCAGCCAGTCGGTGGCGGAGATCCGGAAGAGGAGCGGGAGCTCCTCGGGCCACACCGCCCGTACGGCGTCGACGACCTCGATGGCGAAGCGGGTCCGGTTCTCGAAGGATCCGCCGTAGGCGTCGGTGCGCTTGTTGCTGTGCGGGGAGAGGAACTCCCCGATGAGGTAGCCGTGGGCGCCGTGGATCTCGACGACCTCGTAGCCCGCCGCGAGCGCCCGTCCGGCCGCGTCCGCGAACTGGCCGGTGATCTCGGCGATCTCATCGGCCGTCAGCTCGTGCGGCACCGCGTGGCCCTCGGCGAACGGTACGGCGCTGGGCGCGACCGGCTGCCAGCCGTGGGCGTCGGGGCCGACCGGTCCGCCGCCGGTCCAGGTCCGGTCGGTGGACGCCTTGCGGCCGGCGTGGGCGATCTGGATGCCGGGAACGGTCCCCCGGGCCTTGAGGAAGCCGGTGATCCGGCGCAGGGCCTCGACCTGGGTGTCGTTCCAGATGCCGAGGTCGTACGGGGAGATCCGGCCCTCCGGGGAGACCGCGGTGGCCTCCTGGACGATCAGGCCGGTGCCGCCGGTCGCGCGGGCGGCGTAGTGGGCGAAGTGCCAGTCGTTGGCCACGCCCGCGTTCGGGCCGAAGGCCTCGGCGCTGTACTGGCACATCGCGGCCATCCAGACGCGGTTCGGGACGGTGACCGAGCGCAGGGCGTACGGCTCGAACAGGGCGGCGAAGGCGGCGGGTACGGCGGGGGCAGCACTCATCGGGGCTCTCCAGAGGTCACCGGGCGCGCCGGGGTCGGCGGCTAAGTACGAGACTCACCATACTACGAATCCCCTCGTACTACGAGACCTCTCGTACAAGTGCGTCGAGCTCCGCACGCAGCGCCCCGGCCAGCGCCGCCAGGTCCGGGACGGCGGCCCCGTCGGCGACCAGGCCGTAGTGGACCGTCCCCTTGTAGGTGGAGACGGCGACGGCCAGCGACTGGCCGCGGGCCAGCGGGGCGAGCGGGTAGACCTCGTGGACCCGGCTGCCGCCGAGGGAGAAGGTGAGACCGGGCAGCGGGACGCTGGTGACGAGGATGTCGTAGAGCAGCCGTGCCGCCTGGGCGACGAGGGGGCCGCCGAGCCGGTGGCCGAGCGGGTGGACGTGGTCCGCGAGCAGGGCCACGGCCCCCGCGCCGCGGGCGGGCCCGGCGTCCTTGTTGCGGTCCATGCCGGCGCGTACGCGGTCCAGCCGGCGCAGCGGATCGGGCTCGGCGAGCGGCAGCCGGAGCAGGTAGCCGGAGAGCCGGTTCCCGGCGCCTTCGCCGCCCCGGGGCCCGCGGCGGCGCGACACGGGGATCAGGGCGCGCGGACCGGCACCCAGGGGTTCGGGGTCGCCCCGCTCGGCCAGCCAGCGCCGCAGCGCGCCCGCGACCAGGGTGATCAGCACGTCGTTGACGGTGCCTCCGGCCCCCTTGCGGATCAGGTTGACCTCGTCCAGGTCGAGCGCGAGACCGGCGACGGTACGCCCGCCGGCGCCGGCGGGACCGGCCGTGAGCGCGGCCGGAACACCGAGCGGCAGCCCGCCGCGGGCCACCGCGGCGCCGATCTCCAGGGCCTGGCCGACACCCTGGACCCGGGCGGCCAGGGCTCCCGGGAGCCGGCTCAGGACGGTGCCGGCCCGCTGCCCCGGGACCGCGCGCGCGGGGGCCCGCGGACCCGGGACCTCGTCGAAGAGCGCGGCCGCGAGGGCGAGGGCGCCCAGGCCGTCGGCGAGGGCGTGGTGGAACTTGAAGAGCACGGCGAAGGAGTCCGGGTCCGGCCCGTCCAGTACGTGCGCCTCCCAGGGCGGCAGCTCGCGGTCCAGGGGGCGGGCCATCAGGGGCCCGGCGGCCTCGTGCACGCAGGTGCGGTCCGTGCGGACGAGGAAGACGTGCCGCGCCGGATCGAAGCCGGGGTCCGGCGACCAGGCGGCGGCGCCGAGGGGCAGCAGCACGTCCCGGATCCGGCGGCGCAGGCCGGGCACGGCCGCGCAGCGCGCGGTCAGGAGGGCGGCGGCGCGCTCGGCCGCACGTCCGGCGCCGGAGCCGGGGGGTGCCGCGGCGGCGCGGAACACGGCCAGGGCGCCGAGGTGCATGGGGTGGTCGGCGGTTTCCATCCGCCAGAAAGCGAGGTCGAGCGGAGACAGGTGCTCGGTGGCCACATACGTCCTCTCACGCGCGGCAAGCAGTGGCTTGAAGTCAACCCATTGCGAACACCCCCATGCAAGGCGCAATCATTTCCGGGCGGTAAATGATCGGTATAGATCATCCGATGTGAGGTGCGCGGCGCCCACCGGGCCCCTGTCGGTGGTCGGGTGCAGACTGGCCGGAAAGACGCTCTGCAAGGAACGAATCCGCGCAAGGACGACGAGGTCCGGAGGTGCCGGCCATGGCCGACGTACTGCTGCTCGTGGGAACCCGCAAGGGACTGTTCATCGGCCGCCGCCGGGGGGACGGGCCGTGGGAGTTCGGCGAGCCCCACTTCAACGCCCAGGCCGTCTACGCCGTCGCCGTGGACCGGCGCGGACCGGCTCCCCGGCTGCTGGTCGGCGGGGACAGCACCCACTGGGGGCCGTCCGTCTTCAGCTCCGACGACCTCGGGGCCACCTGGCGGGAACCGGCCAGGGCCGCCGTGAAGTTCCCCCAGGACACCGGCGCCTCGCTGGAGCGGGTCTGGCAGCTGCAGCCGGCCGGACCGGAGGCACCGGACGTGGTCTACGCCGGGACGGAGCCGGCCGCGCTCTTCCGCTCGACGGACCGGGGCGAGTCCTTCGAACTGGTCCGCCCCCTGTGGGAGCACCCGACCCGCGGGAAGTGGGTTCCCGGCGGAGGCGGCGAGGGCCTGCACACGGTGCTCACCGATCCCCGCGACCCGGACACGGTGACGGTCGCCGTCTCCACGGCCGGGGTGTTCCGGACCGAGGACGGCGGCGCGAGCTGGAAGCCGTCCAACAACGGAGTCTCGGCGGTGTTCCTGCCCGAACCGAACCCCGAGTTCGGCCAGTGCGTCCACAAGATCGCCCGGGACGCCGGGGACACCGACCGGCTCTACCTGCAGAACCACTGGGGCGTCTACCGCAGCGACGACGCGGGAGGCCGGTGGACCGACATCGGCGGCGGGCTGCCCTCCGACTTCGGCTTCGCGGTGGCGGCCCACCCGCACCGGCCGGACACCGCCTACGTCTTCCCGCTGAACGCCGACTCCGACCGGGTCCCCGCCGAGCACCGGTGCCGGGTCTTCCGCACCGAGGACGCGGGCGCCACCTGGGAGCCCCTGACGCGCGGACTGCCCGACTCCGACCACTACGGCACGGTGCTCCGGGACGCGCTCTGCACGGACGACGCGGACCCGGCGGGGATCTACTTCGGCAACCGCAACGGCGAGCTGTACGCCAGCCACGACGACGGCGACAGCTGGCAGTTGCTGGCCGAGCACCTGCCGGACGTCCTGTGTGTGCGGGCGGCGACGATCGGCCAGTAGAGTGATCCACCGTGGCAGCACGACCGTTGAACGAGATCGTCGAGCCGGGCTGGGCCCGCGCTCTGGAGCCGGTGGCGACGCAGATCGCCGCGATGGGCGACTTCCTGCGAGCCGAGATCGCGGCGGGGAGGACGTACGTCCCCGCCGGGGCCAATGTGCTGCGCGCCTTCCAGCAGCCCTTCGACGAGGTCAAGGTCCTCATCGTGGGGCAGGACCCGTACCCGACGCCGGGGCACGCCGTGGGCCTGTCCTTCTCGGTGGCCCCCGACGTCCGGCCGGTGCCGCCGAGCCTGGACAACATCTTCCTGGAGATGCACCGGGACATCGGGACCGGCCGGCCCGCGAACGGCGACCTCACCCCGTGGACCCGGCAGGGCGTGCTCCTGCTGAACCGCTCGCTCACGACGGCGCCCCGCCGGTCGAACGCGCACCAGGGCAAGGGCTGGGAGGCCGTCACCGACCAGGCCATCCGCGCGCTGGCCGCCCGCGGCAAGCCGCTGGTCTCCATCCTGTGGGGCCGCGCGGCCCGCAACCTGCGGCCACTGCTCGGCGACCTGCCCGTGGTGGAGTCCTCGCACCCCTCCCCCAAGTCGGCCGATTACGGATTCTTCGGCTCCCGGCCGTTCAGCAGGACGAACGAGCTGCTGGTGGGCCAGGGTTCACAGCCTGTGGACTGGCGCTTGCCGTCCGTCAGTTGAGCGTATCTGCAATTCAACGGATAAATACGGACAGATGCGGCACGAGAAGGCCCTGCCCGAACACCTTCTTCCGATAAGCCAGTAGCATGCGGCGCCATGAGCTCCCCCACTGGCCCCGCAAATGGCCTGCCCGTACGAATGCCGCGACCCCGCCCGACCGGACGGCACCGCCGGCCCGAGCCCGCGGCTGCGCCCGAGGGCGCGCCCGCGCTGGTACTCGCCGTGCCCGGTGCGCCGTCGGCCGCTTCGCGGGGGCTCGCGGAAGAGATCATCAGCATCGGCCGCTCCGAGCTGCCGGGCCTCGACGCCCGCATCGGTTTCCTCGAGGGTGACGACGCCTCCGAGTTCCCGTCCCTGTCCGGCGTGCTGAGCGCCGTCGCGGCCGACCGGACCGCGCGCGTGGAGTTCGCCCGCGCCGCCGGCCACGAGGTGCCCGACCAGTCCGGCCCGGACGCCGTGGTCGTCCCGCTGCTGGCCGGCCCGGACAGCGACCTGCTGCGCCGGATGCGCCAGGCGCTGATGGACTCCTCCGCCGCCGCCGAGCTGGCCGACGTCCTCGGTCCGCACCCGCTGCTGGCCGAGGGCCTGCACGTGCGCCTCTCCGAGGCCGGCCTGGCCCGCGCCGACCGCGCACGCCTCTTCACCGTGACCACGGCCGCCGACGGCATCGTCCTGGCGACCACCGGTGGCGAGGAGGCCGTGCAGGCCGCCGGGATCACGGGCATGCTGCTCGCCGCCCGCCTCGCCGTGCCCGTCCAGGCCGCCGCGCTGGACCAGGAGGGCTCGGTGGCCGCGGTCGCCGAGCAGCTGCGCCGCGAGGGTTCCACTCAGCTCGCGCTCGCCCCGTACCTGATCGGCCCGGAGGCCGCCGACGGGCTGCTGGACACCGCCTGCAAGGAAGCCGACTGCGCCACCGCCGAGGTGCTCGGCGCCTACCCGGCACTCGGCAAGCTGGCCGTCGCGCAGTACACCGCGGCTCTGGGGATCCCCCAGGGCTCGCCCGCGCACTGACCCGCCCGACACTTCACGAAGGCCCCCGCCGCACCGGTGCTCCCGGCCGGCGGGGGCCTTCGCGCGGTTACGGCTCCCGGCCGAGGACCACGCAGGTGGCCGCGGGCACGGCCAGCGAGCCGGCCCGGTGCGGCTGCCCGGTCAGCGGGTCCACGTCGAACCAGGTGACGTCGCCCGAGTGCTCGTTGGCCGCGTAGAGGCGGCTCCCGGCGGCGTCCACGGCGAGGTCCCGCGGCCAGGCTCCGCCGCAGTCCACGGTGCCGGTGAGCCGCGGCCTGCCCGGTCCGTCGGCGAGCGACAGCGTGACCAGCACGTCGGCCCCGCGGACGGCCGCCCAGACGAACCGTCCGTCGGGTGAGGCGACGACCGCCGAGGGGTACGCCCGCACGGCCCCTGAAGCGCCCGAGGAGGCCACCGGAACCTCGCCGACCGGTTCCAGGTGCCCGGAAGCGCCGTTCCAGCGGCAGACGGTCACCTGCGGCTCCAGCTCGTGCAGGACGTAGACCGTGCCGCCTGTCGGGTGGAAGACCAGGTGGCGGGGTCCGGTCCCGGCGCGCAGCGCCGTCTCGGCGTGCACCCGCAGCTCCCCCGTGACGGGGTCCGGGGCACAGACCCGTACCGAGTCGGTGCCGAGGTCCACGCTGAGCACCCAGCGGCCGGTCGGGTCGGGCAGCACCTGGTGGGCGTGCGGACCCTCCTGCCGGGCGGTGTCGGGTCCGGAGCCGCGGTGCGCGAGGACGCGGGAGGGCCCGTACGGGCGGCCGTCGGCGTCCAGCGCGAGGCTGCTGACGCTGCCCGAGGTGTAGTTGGCGGTGAACAGGCGGCGTCCGGCCACGCTGACGTGGGTGGGGCCGGAGCCCCCGACGCGCACCGGTGCGCCGAGCGGGGCGAGGCCGCCCGCGGTGGGCCGGAAGGCCGCCACCCCGCCCCGCTCGGTCTCGCTCACCGCGTAGAGGACGCCGGTGTCCCGGGCGAGGGCGAGGTACGACGGATCCTCGGCGGTGGCGACCGAGAGCGGAGTCAGCGCCCCGGTCTTCGGATCCACGGTCGCGATGGTCACACCGCGGCCGCCCCCCGAGGTGAAGGAACCGATGTAGGCCCGGTGTTCGCCGCTCCGGTCCGTGCTGTCCGCGCCGCCCACAGGAAACCCCTCTCACCGCTGTCGGATCCGTCCGGAGCCGACGGTAACAGAAGGTCTAGACCAAATCGCGTCCCTGGGCCCGTTCCTGCGCGCCGGAGTGGTGGACGTAGGCCGTGCTGCTGGGACGGTCCTCATAGGTGCGGTGGAAGACCGGGGTCGCGGCGCCGGACATCGGCGGCACGATCCAGGACCAGTCGGCGCCGACCTCGCGGCCCTTGCGCTCCTCCCGTTCCATGTGGGAGAGGAAGCGCCGCGACTCGCTGTGGTGGTCGGCGATCGTGACCCCGGCACGGTCGAAGGAGTGCAGGACCGCCCGGTTGAGCTCGACGAGAGCGCGGTCCTTCCACAGGGAGCGGTCGCTGGAGGTGTCCAGGCCCAGACGGCGGGCGACGGCGGGCAGGAGGTTGTAGCGGTCGGTGTCGGCGAGGTTGCGGGCTCCTATCTCGGTGCCCATGTACCAGCCGTTGAAGGGCGCGGCCGGGTAGTGGATGCCGCCGATCTCCAGGCACATGTTGGAGATGGCGGGTACGGCGTGCCAGCGCAGCCCCCAGTCCGCCCATCCGTCGCCGTCGGGGTGGCGGATCGGTACTTCCAGGACGGCGTCCGCCGGGGTGTCGAACCACCGGGGCTTGTCGTCGACGCCCTGGACCACCAGCGGGAGGAGGTCGAAGGGGGTGCCGGCGCCGCCGGACCAGCCGAGCCGGAGCAGCGCCTCGGTCAGCGGGGCGTTGCGGGAGTCGCCGACCGTGATCGAGGGGTGGTCGCCGTAGCCGGCGTACCGGACGAGCTGCTCGCTCCAGATCAACGGCCCCGGGCGGTCCGGGGCCTCCGGGGCGAACACCGTGATGGTGGGTCTGACGCGGCCGCCGTTCGTGGCCTCGCGCAGGTGGTCGAAGCACTCGGCGGCGATGGCGTCCGCGTCGGTGAGTCCGCGGCGGTCGCGGACCCGCAGCGAGTTCCAGTAGAGCCTGCCTATGCAGCGGTTGCTGTTGCGCCAGGCGACACGCGCCCCGTGGACCAGCTCCTCCGGCGTGTGCGCGTAGGTACCGGTGTCCGCGAGTTCCGCCCTCACGGCGGCGAGCCGGGCGCGCGGATCACCCGCGCCGGCGTTCTCCCTGTGGAAGAGTCGGATGAACTCCTCGGCCGCCTGCCACACCTGAGCGGTGGTGGAGCGCTGTTGAAGAATTTCCATTCCGGCGGGTTACCCCCTGTCCGACCAGATCCACCCTGTACGTGCCGCATGAATGTGCAGTAATCAATTACCCGTTGTACCTGCCGCAGGTCAGCGGCGCGTGGCATGAGCTCCCGGAACACTCCTCCGGGTGATCCTCGCGGAACGGGCTGCGAACAGGGGGCGCGAAGGCGTAGGATCCGGCGCACCGAGGGAGTTGACGATCCATCAGGTGATGTGCGCGCGCCGGCGCACGCGGCCCCTCGCGCGACGGGGCGACCGGTCGAGACGGGTCAGCGGCAGGGCCGGCTCATGAAGAGCGCCTGCTCGCCCGCGGAGGGCGTGCCCCCGTAGAGGGCGGTGTCGAGGCCGCAGAAGCCGAACCCCATGCGCCGGTACGCGTGCACGGCCGGGGCGTTGACCGAGCTGACCTCCAGCCACAGGTGTTCCGCGCCCCGTTCGCGGGCGAACTCCGCGGCGCGCTCCATCAGGGCGCTGCCGATCCCGCGACCCCGGTGGCCGGGGGCGACCTCGATGTCCTCGATCGTCAGCCGGCGGTTCCACGCGGCGTAGCCGACGGCGGCGAACCCGCAGAGCTCGCCCCCTTCGAGGGCCACGAAGGTGCGCGCGTCCGCGTCCACGTCGGGGCCCCGGGAGCCGGCGAACCCCTGTTCGTCGTGCTCCTCGGGCGGGAAGGCCTTGTGCACGGGCGGGTCCACGGGGACCTCGCGGAGCAGGAAGCCGAAGCCGTCGCCGGACGCGGCCACCTCGAAGACGGTGGGGGTGGTGAAGGAGCTGTCCAGGGCCTCGATGGCGCCCGCGTCCTCGGGGCGGGCGAGGCGGTAGACGATTCCGTCGGCAGGGCCGTGTGCGGTGGTCATGAGATCCACGGTACGCAAAAAATCCCCCGGCCGAATTCGCTGCCGAGGGAGGAGAAGGCGTATATTGAATAGTTCGCGACTTCACCCGAGTGATGACGCAAGAAAGCTTACGAGGACACTGTAGCGCGGCAGGAGTGCAATTGTCAACCGAGGAATTCCGGAATGAGCAGCAATTCGTCACCGATCTCTATCGGCGCCTCGATGACCTGCGCGACCAGGCCGAACAGGCGGTCGAAGGGGCATTGCGCGACGTCGGAACCGGATTTCAGGCGCGCCTGGAGCGCGATGTCATGGTGGCCGAGCAGTCCGGTCTGCTCTCCGCCCTGAATGCCGGTGAGAACGGCCTCTGTTTCGGGCGTCTGGAGTTCTCCGACGGCCGGGACCACCACATCGGCCGCATCGGGATCCGCGCCGACGACGCGGAGCGCACCCCCCTGGTCCTGGACTGGCGGGCCGAGGTCGCCCGCCCCTTCTACCTCGCCACCGGGCACACCCCGATGGGGCTGCGCCGACGCCGGCACATCAGCAGCCGGGGCCGGGTGGTCACCGCCCTGCACGACGAGATCCTCGACCTGACCGACGCGGAGCGCACCGGGCACGAGGGCGCCGACGCGGACGCCGTACTGCTGGCGGCGCTCGACGCCGCGCGGACCGGCCGCATGCACGACATCGTGCGGACCATCCAGGCCGAGCAGGACCGGGTCATCCGCTCCACGCACCGCGGGGTCCTCGTCGTCGAGGGCGGACCCGGCACCGGCAAGACCGCGGTCGCGCTGCACCGCGCCGCCTACCTGCTGTACGCCCACCGGGAGCTGCTCGCCAAGCGCGGAGTGCTGATCGTCGGACCGGGCCCGGCCTTCCTGGGCTACATCGGCGGGGTGCTCCCCGCGCTCGGTGAGACGGGTGTGCTGCTGTCCACCCCCGGCGAGCTGTTCCCCGGGGTCCACGCCACCGGGACCGACCGGCCCGGGGCCGCCGCCGTGAAGGGCCGGGCCGCGATGGCCCAGGTCCTCGCCCGGGTCGTGGCCGACCGGCAGTGCCTGCCGGAACACGTGCCGGCGGGCACCGGAGAGGAGTACGACACCGTCCCCGAACCCGCGCTGGAGATCGACCACGACGACTACGGGACCCTGCTGCTGGACCGGACGATGGCCCACGAGGCGCGCGACCGCGCCCGGGCCACGGGGCTGCCGCACAACCAGGCGCGGCCGGCGTTCGCCTTCCGGATCATCGACGCGCTCACCGCGCAGCTCGCCGACCGCCTGGGCGCCGATCCGTACGGCGGGCCGAACCTGCTCGGCCCGGACGATGTCGCCCAGCTCGGCAAGGAGATCGCGACGAGCCGCGCCGTGCACGCGGCCATCGACTCGCTGTGGCCCTCGCTCACCCCGCAGCGGCTGGTCGCCGACTTCCTGGCGGAGCCCACGCACCTGCCCGCGGACGAGGCCCGGCTCATCCGGCGGGCGCCGTCGGCCCGGCCCGACTGGACCCCGGCCGACGTACCGCTCCTGGACGAGGCGGCCGAGCTGCTCGGGGAGGACGACAGCGCGCTGCGGGCCGCCGAGGAGCGGCAGCGGCAGCGGCGCATCGCCTATGCGCAGGGCGTGCTGGACGTGTCCGCCGGTTCGCAGTCGTACGAGTTCGAGGACGAGGAGAACGAGTACCTCGCGGCGCACGACATCATCGACGCGGAGCGGATGGCGGAGCGCCACGAGGAGGCCGACCACCGCAGCGCCGCCGAGCGCGCCGCGGCCGACCGCACCTGGGCCTTCGGACACGTGATCGTGGACGAGGCGCAGGAGCTGTCGGAGATGGCGTGGCGGCTGCTGATGCGGCGCTGCCCGACCCGCTCGATGACGCTGGTCGGCGATCCGGCGCAGACCGGGGACGAGGCGGGCTGCGGGTCCTGGGAGCGGATCCTCTCGCCGTACGTCGGCGAGCGCTGGGAGCTGGTCCGGCTCGGGGTCAACTACCGCACGCCGGCCGAGATCATGGAGGTGGCGGCGGCCGTACTGCGCGAGCGCGATCCCGGATTCGAACCGCCGCGGTCGGTGCGGGCCACCGGGGTGCGGCCGTGGGCGCGGGCGGCGGAGGACCTCGCCGGAGCGGTGGCGGCGGCCGTGGAGGGGGAGCGGCCGGCCGAGGGGCGGCTCGCGGTGATCGCGCCGCGGGGGCTGCACGGGGCGCTGGCCGGCGTACTGCCGGGGGTACGGGAGGGCGCGGAGCCCGATCTGACGCGGGAGGTCGTCCTGCTGGATCCGCGCCAGGCCAAGGGGCTGGAGTTCGACACGGTGATCGTGGTGGAGCCGGCCGACTTCGAGCCCAGCGACCTGTACGTGGCGCTGACCCGGGCCACCCAGGCCCTGGGGGTCGTGCACTCCCCCGGCCGGACGCCCGCGGGGCGGGCGCCGGCCTGGGGCGGGCTGCTCAGGCGCTGATGACGAACGGCGCCTTCGGGTCGCTGCCGAGCGGGGTGGCCAGTTCGGCGAGGGCCCGCTCCAGGCCCTGGAGGTGGGCGAGCGCGGGCTCGGTGGTGGCGGCGGGCGACGCGGTGGCGCCGGCCGCGGCGGGCTCTTCGAGCTCCCGCTCGCCGGCGGTCAGCGCCTGCACGGCCGCCTCGACGCGCCAGCAGGCAGCGGCGAGGCGGGCGTCGTGTCCGGCGTCCGGGTCGGCGGCGACGGTCGCCAGGCCGCGCACCTCGCGGGCGCAGTCGTCCAGCAGGGCGATGACCTGGCCGGCGCGGGCCTTGCGGGCGCGGAACGGGCTGAGCGGGTGGACCAGCGGCGCGAGTGCCATCCGGACCCGGGCCAGCAGGGTCTCCAGCTCGGCGGCGTGCGGGGCGGGGTCCGCCGTCGGGGAGCCGGCGAGGCGGGCGGTGGCCTGGGCGGTGGCGGCGTGCACGCAGTGCAGGGCGCGCTGGATCCAGGCGTCGTTCGTGGCGTGGGTGGTGACCGGCAGGACCAGGACCACGGCCAGCGCGGCGCACACGGCTCCGACGGCCGTCTCCTCCAGGCGGAGTACGAGCAGGCCGGGGTCCAGTACGCCGAGGAGCCCGTAGAGCAGCCCCGCCATCAGCGTGACCGCGAGGATCATCCAGCTGTACGAGACAGCGGCCGTGTAGAAGATCCCGAAGACGCAGACCGCGACCAGGAGGGCGGTGGGGAGGGGCGCGCCGTCCAGCGGGATGGCGATCAGGACGCCGGCGGCCACGCCGACGACGGTGCCCAGCACCCGGCGGAAGCCGCGGACGAGCGTTTCGCCGCGGGAGGCGGTGTTGACGAAGATCCACCAGGCGGTGCCGACGGCCCAGTACCAGCGGTCCTCGGAGAGCACCTGGCCGACGGTGAGGGCGACGGCGCAGGCGGCGGTCGCCTGGAAGGCCTGCCGGGTCGTGTGCCGGGCCAGACCGCGGCCCGGCAGCGGCGCGGGGGCGGCCGGCGGCGGGGTGCGCCGCTCGATGGGCCAGAGCAGGAAGCGCACGGCCGCGGCGGCGCCGAGGGCGAGGCCCACGGCGGCGTACAGCTCGGGCAGCTGCGCGGGGAGGGCGTGCAGGAACTGCGTGATGAAGAAGTTCATGAACGCGAAGATCCCGAGGGCGTGCCCGCGCGGGCCCCAGCGGCGGGCGTAGACCCCGCAGAAGACGACGAGGACGAAGGCGGCGTCCCGGAGCGGCGTGACGCCGTGCAGGGCGGTGGCGAGGGCCAGGACCGGGAATCCGGCGGCGGGCAGCAGGGCGGTGGTGACGGCCTGGCGGCGCACGGTGGGGTCGGTGACGGTGAAGAGCGCGAGCAGGGCCGCGAGTCCGCCGGTGATGGAGGCGGTCAGGGAAAGACCGCACACTTCGGCGAGGGCTACGGCGGCGCCGACGCCGATCACGGCGCGGGCCGAGGTCCTGAGCCTCATACGCCCCGGATCCGGAGCTACGAACATCCTCTTCACAGCGGTGTGCCGCCCCCCTGCAGTGGTGCGCGCCGGCCCGGCGGGCCCGGGGGTGGTGGGCTGCGGACGGGCACGGCGAAGGCGCCGCGCTCCGGAACCGGCCTCGTTGCCGTCCGGCGCTGCGCGGCGCCGTAAGTACATGGATAGGACACAGATAAGCACCTGAAGGCCCACTGGCTCAACTCGTGCGCGATGTGCAGGGCCATTGGCATGGTTAGCCATGGGTTCTGTCGGCCACGGGGCTGCCAACGGACCAGTCGCGGCCGACGCCTCCTCCCCGGGCGTGCACGGCTCTCGTCCGTGCGACCACGCGCTGTTATCGTGCAGCGACCCGGAAGACGTACGGAAGGGGACCGGCGTTGACCCGTACAGCGGAGTCCGGTGAGGCCGAGGCGTTCAGCCGGGCCGCCGTGGCGGTCTTCCGGCTGAACGGGCGGTTCACCGCGGCCGTCGACCGGCTGGCGCTGTCGTTCGGGCTCAGCGCGGCGCGCTGGCAGATCCTCAGCACGGTGACGGGCGAGTCCCTGTCCGTCTCCGAGGTGGCCCGGCGCGTGGGGACCACCCGGCAGAGCGTGCAGCGCATAGCGGACCTGCTCGTGTCGCAGGGGCTCGCGCTCTACCTGGACAATCCGGCGCACCGGCGGGCGAAACTGCTCTCCGCCACGGAGCGGGGCGCGGCGGTGAAGCGGGAGATCGACTCCTGTCTGGCCGGACTGGCCCGGCACCTGTGCGAGAGCCTGGGGGGCGAGGCGGAGGTGCACCGAACGGCCGAGATGCTTCGGGGGCTGTCGGGCGCGCTGTCCTCGGTCGGCACCGGCGACTCTCCGTGAGGGCCCTGTCGATCCCCTACCGCTATACGGACAAGCTGGCCTGAAACAGCCGCTCTTTTTCCCAAAGGTTGACTGCACCGAGGAATCGTCTTTGCGGTACCGTTCGCGCCTGACGCGGGGTTTCAAAGGCGGGGGACCTGTTGAATCGGTTTGTCTTCAGACTGCTGGGGCCACTGCTCGTCCAGGCCGAGGACGGCCCCTTGCGCATCAACGGCCGGCGCCAGGCGACGGTCCTCGCGATGCTGGTGCTCTATGCCGACCGCGTCGTCTCGGTGGACACCCTGGTGGACGCCGTCTGGCCGGATTCGCCTCCCGCGACGGCACGGAACCAGATCGCGATCTGCGTGGCCACCCTGCGCAAGACCTTCAAGCAGGCCGGGGTGACCGATCTGCTGATCACCTCTCCCCCGGGCTACCTGCTGGCCAAGGGTGAGCACCGCGTCGACGTCCAGGAGTTCCTGGAGCGGGCCGACCAGGGCCGGGACGCCGCCCGGCACGGCCGCACCGAGGAAGCCTGCACGCTGTTCGAGGAGGCGCTGAGCATCTGGCGGGGCGCGGCGCTCGAGGAGACGCCCGGTTCCCGGCTGGAGGCCGAGGCGACGCGGCTGGAGCAGATGCGGCTCACGCTCATCGAGGAGCGCGCGGGGCTGATGCTCCAGCTGGGCCGCCACCGCGCGCTGACCGGCGAGCTCACCGAGCTGGTGGCACGGCACCCGCTGCGCGAGCAGTGCCGCGAGCACCTCATGCTGGCGCTGTACCGGTCGGGCCAGCGGGCCGAGGCCCTCGACGTGTTCCTGCACGGCCGGCGGTTACTGACCGAGCAGCTCGGGATCGAACCCGGTCCGGGGCTGCGGCAGTTGCACGACCTGATCCTGCGGGACTCGCCGGAACTGACCCGGCCCCCGGCCGTGGTCGCCCCCGCGCCGGCCGCCTTGCACACGATCCCGGCCCAACTCCCCGCGGGGGTCATGGCGTTCACCGGGCGGCAGCGCGAGATGGCCTCGCTGGACCGGCTGCTGAAGGAACCGTACAACCCCCACACCCCCGCACTGGCGACGATCGTGGGCGTGGGCGGGGTCGGCAAGACGGCACTGGCGGTGCACTGGGCGAGCCAGGTCGCCGACCAGTTCCCCGACGGCCAGCTCTTCGCCGATCTGCGGGGCTACGACGAGGAGCAGGCGCCGGTGTCCCCCGCCGCCGTGCTCGACCGCTTCCTGCGCGCCCTCGGGATCGCCGCACCCCAGGTGCCGGCCGACCCCGACGAGCGGGCCTCGCTGTTCCGGAGCCTGCTCAGCACCCGCAAGACGCTGATCGTCCTGGACAACGTACGTTCCTTCCACCAGCTCAGACCCCTTCTGCCCGGCGGCGGGCGCAGCGTGGTGCTGGCCACCAGCCGGGAGAACCTGGGCGACCTGACCGGCGACTACACGGCGCTCAGCCTCCGGCTGCGGATGCTGGAGCCGACCGAGGCGACGGCCCTGCTGATCAAACTGGCCGGGGCGGACCGGTTCGGCAGCGACCCGGTGGCGGTGGAGCAGCTCGGCGCGCTGTGCGACTGCCTGCCGCTGGCGCTGCGGATCGCCGGGGCACGGCTGGCGGCCAAGCCCAACCTGAGCGTGCGCAGTCTCGTGGAGCGGCTGCGCGACCACCGCTCCCGCCTCGACGTGCTGAGCCCGGGCGAGGGCGGGGTGCGGGCGGGCTTCCGGCTCACCTACCGCGACCTGCCGCCGGAGGCGGCCCGGATGTACCGGCGCCTCGGGCTGCTGCGCACGGCGGACTTCGCCGCCTGGGCGGGGGCGGCCGTATTGGACACCAGCGTGTGGCACGCGGAGGAGCTGATCGACCACCTGGTCGACGCCCAGCTGCTGGAGGTGGCGGAGGCGGCTCCGGGCCGGGCGGCCCGCTACCGGTTCCAGGACCTGCTGCGCCTGTTCGCCCGGGAGCGGGCGGAATCGGACGAGCCGGAGGAGGAGACGGACGCGGCGCTGGAGCGGGCCTTCGGCGCCTGGCTGTGGCTGGCCGAGGAGGCACACCGGCGGATCGACGGACGAGAGTTCCCGGTGGGCCGTCCGGCGGCGCCCGCCCCCGGCTTCCTCGGCGAGCTCGCCGACGAGCTGCTGGGCTCGCCGATGGACTGGTTCGAGTCGGAGCGCACCGCGGTGACCGACGTGGTGGCCCAGGCGGCGGAGACGGGCCGGGCCGGATACGCCTGGATGCTGACCGAGAGCGCGGTGCCGCACTTCGAGACGAAGAACTACCTGGAGGACTGGCAGCGCAGCGCCGAGCAGGCCCTCGCCTCGGCCCGGCGGGCCGGCGACGAGCCCGGCGAGGCGACGATGCTGCGGCTGCTGGGGTCGCTGGCGATCTACCAGCGGCGCTACGAGCAGGCCGAGGGCTGGAACATGGCCGCGCTGCGGCTGCTGCGCACCACCGGCGACCTGGGCGGGGCGGCGCTCGCGCAGCGGAACCTGGCGATGTGCGCGCGCTTCCAGGGCGACTGGGAGCGGGCGCTGGAGTACTGCGAGGCGGCGCTCAGCGGTTTCCACGACTCCGGGGACATCGGGAACGAGGCCCATCTGCTGGGTTTCCAGGCGCAGATCGAGCTGGACCGGGGCAACGTGGCCGGTGCGCTGCCGCTCGCGGAGCGGGCGGTGGCGCTCAGCCGGCGTACCGGATCGGTACGGGCCGAGGCGCAGAGCGTGTACCGGCTGGCCGAGGTACGGCTGCGGGCGGGCGATCTCGGGGAGGCCGCCGAGGCGTTCGGCGCCGTGCTGCGGCTGACCCGGGGCGAGGGCGACCGGGTCGGCGAGGCGCACGCGCTGCGGGGCCTCGGCCAGACGCAGTGGAGCCAGGGCCTGCTGCAGGCGGCGGGGGACACGCTGCAGCAGGCCCTGGAGATCACTGATGAGCTGGCGGACCGGTTCCTGTACGCCCGGGTGGAGACGGACCTCGGGTGCGTGGACGCGCTCGGGGGCCGCTGCGCGGAGGCGGCGGAGAGGTTCCGGCGGGCCTGTGCCGGCTTCGGCGAGGTCGGCGCGCAGCCCTGGCGGGCGCAGGCGGGCCGGCTGCTGACGGCCGTGCAGGATGCGGGGGGAGAGCCGGGCGGTGGGGGGCCCGGAGGGCTGCCGCATCGTTCCTTCACTCCGGAGGAACTGACGGCCCTGCTGGCGCATCCGGCGGACTGACGCCCGTCCGGCAGGGATCGGGCCGCGGCGGCGGAATGCGCGGACGTACGGTGCGGATGCACTGGGGTGCGGTTTCACGGCTCGTGCGGTGGTGCGGGGCGGCCCGGTGCAGGGGGCCGCGAGGCGGTCAGCCCCAGGGCATGTCGCCGTTCGTGCCGGCGGATCCCGGGTAGGAGGGGTGCAGCGGCTTGACGACTCCCCAGGGCATGTCGTCCGCCTGGACGCTGGTGCCGGCCTGCGCCGTGCCGGCCGAGGCGACCCCGTTGCCCACGAACATCCCCGCAAGAACGACCAGGCAAGCGGCCGTCGTCTTCGCCGTCCGGGTGCTGCGCATCTCGGATTCCCCTCTCGGTGGATCATCTCTGCGCCGCTCGCTGCGGCACGAATGGAACAGTAGGGACGGCTCCTTTCTCTTCCGTGTTCCATCGATTTCATGACCCGAGCCCCCCGCGAAATCGACACGATATCGAGGGGACAACGCCCTCCTCTAGCTTCGTTCGAAGATTCTTCTCAGGAATCACGGATGGGGCGGTACATGGAATTCCGAGTGCTCGGGCCAGTAGAGGTACGGCGGGACGGCCACCGGGTCGCGTTCTCCGGGGCGAAGCTGCACACCGTGCTCGCGGCGCTCCTCCTGGCCCGCGAAGAGGTCGTGTCGGACGAGCGGCTGTGCCGGCTGCTGTGGGGCTGGGCGCCTCCGGCCACCGTCAGCGCACAGCTCTACACCTATATTTCGCGCCTGCGCAAGATTCTCGGCGACGACGTGGTGATCGATCGCAGACCGCCGGGATATGCCATGAGCATCGGTAATGCGATCGTGGACCTGAACGAATTCGAGAAGCTGGCGCGCGGCGGCCGCGAGGCATTGATCAAAGAGGACTACGAACGCGCCGGTGAGCTGCTGCGCGACGCCCTGGCCCGCTGGAACGGGCAGCCGTTCGCGAACGCCACGGAATACCTCGCCGACGCCGAGGCCCCGCGGCTGACGGAGGCGCGGGCCGTGACCCTGGAGCACCGCATCGCCGCGGACCTCGCCCTCGGCCGGCACGAGCAGATCACCGGTGAGCTCACCGGGCTCGTCGCCGAGTTCCCGTTGCGCGAGCGCATCCGGTGCCAGCTGATGACCGCCCTGTGCCGGTCCGGTCGGCAGGCGGACGCCATCCACCTCTACCACCACGGCCGGGCGGTGCTCGCGGACGAGCTCGGGGTCAATCCGGGCGAGGAGCTCCAGGCCACCTACCGGGCGCTGCTCGACGGCACGCTCGACCGGTGGCCGGGTGCCGCCCCCGCCGTACGCGCGGGCGCCCGGCCGCGGCCCGCCGGGCCGTCGGCCGCGGCTCCGGCGATGCTGCCCCCGGACACCGTCGACTTCACGGGCCGGGGTCCCGAACTGGACCTGGTGTGCCGCGCCCTGACCCCCGACGGGCAGGGCGGCGGGCGGCCGCGCCGGGTCCTGGTCACCGGGATGGCGGGGCTGGGCAAGACCGCCCTGGCCGTGCACGCGGCCCACCGCTGCCAGCGGCACTTCCCCGACGGGCAGTTGTACGCCGACCTGCGCGCCGCGGACGGCACCCCGCGGCACCCGGCCCGGGTGCTGCGGCGTCTGCTGCGGGCGCTGGGCCCGATGGACGACGTACCCGCCGCCGACGACCAGGACCAGCTGGTGCGCCTCTACCGCGAGCGGACCCGGGGCAGGCAGCTGCTCATCGTGCTGGACAACGCCTCGGGGGCGGCCCAGTTGGGGCCGCTGCTGCCCAACACCCCGGAGCCGGCAGTGCTGGTGACCGGGCGTACGGCCCTGCCCACCGTGGCCGGCGCGCACACCGTGGCCCTCGCGCCCCTGGAGCCGCGGGACTCGCTGGAGCTGCTGGCCGCGGCGGCCGGCCCGGCCAGGGTGGCGTCCGCGCCCTGCGCCGCGTCCGCGATCGTCGAGCACTGCGCCGGCCTGCCGCTGGCGCTGCGGATCGTCGGCACCCGGATCGCGGCCCGGCCGCACTGCACCCCGGACCGGCTGGCCCGCAGGCTGGCCGATCCCCTCACCCGGCTGCGGGAGCTGCACTCGGGCGACCTGGACGTGCACACCTCCCTGCTGCCGTCCTGGCGTGCGCTGGAGCCCGAGGTGCGGGCAGTGTTCCCGGCGCTGGCCGCCCTGGGGGCGCAGCCGTTCCCGGCCGCCGAGGCGGCGACGGCGCTGGACCTGCCGGAGGCCGAGGCAGAACGGCTGCTGGAGGCGCTCGCCGACGCGGCGCTGCTGGAGGTCAGCGGCGCGGACGAGTGGGGCCAGCCCTGCTACCTGTTCCACCCGCTCGTTCGGCTCTTCGCACTCTCCCTGGAGGAGGGGCGGGCACCGGTGCCCGGCGGCCCGGCCGGCCGCGCGGAGCATAACCGGCGGCTAACTCACCGCCCCTAGCCTCGCCCTGCCCCGCAGCAGGGCGTCCCGGCCCGTATCCACCCGTGCACGCACAAGCCAACGGCCCGTAACACCGAATGGAGTTGGACCATGACCGAGCTCCTGCCCGCTCGCGCGGACAGTGCCGCGTCCTTCCCGATGACCGAGACGCAGCAGGCACTGATGATCGGGCGAGGCGAAGCCGTCGAGATGGGCGGCATCGGCTGCTACGGATACTTCGAGTGGGAGCGCGCGGACCTCGACCCGGAGCGGTTCGCCGCCGCCTGGCGCAAGGTGGTCGCCCGTCACGACATGCTCCGCGCGATCGGCAGCACCGACGGCACCCAGTGGGTGCCGTCCGACCCGCTGCCCTTCGACATACCGGTCGTGGACCTGACCGGCCTGTCCGCCGACGCCGCCCGGGAGCACCTCGCCGCACTGCGCGAGGAGATGAGCCACGTGGTCTTCCCGGTGGGCAGCTGGCCGCTGTTCGACCTGCGGATCATCCGGCTGGGCGGTCCGGAGGACCTCGGCCGGGTCCACCTGGGGATCGACCTGCAGGTGCTGGACGCCTCCAGTGCCTTCCAGGTGCTCTTCCCCGAGCTGGTCGACCTGTACGAGAACCCGGACGCGGAGCTGCCGGAACCCGGCATCGGCTTCGCCGAGTACGCCCGCTGGCGCGCCGAGGCCCTGCCGCACACCGAGGCCTTCCGCGCCGCCCGCGACTACTGGGTGCAGCGCGTGCCCACGCTGCCGCCGGCCCCGTCGCTGCCCACGGGCGGCTCCGGCGGGGACGCCGGCGAGGTCCGCTTCGACCGGCGCGAGCACCGCCTCTCCCCCGCCGACTGGCAGCGGTTCTCGCAGCGGGCGCACGGGGCGGGCCTGACCCCGTCGGTGCTGCTCACCGCGGCCTTCGCCGAGGTGGTCCGGGCCTGGGCGGAGGAGTCCGACTTCACGATCAACTACCCGGTCTTCCAGCGCCCTGCGGTGCACCCGGACATCACCGGTGTGCTCGGTGACTTCACCAACGCGGTGATGCTCGCCGCCGACGGCTCGGGCGCGACCTTCCTCGACCGTGCGCACGCCCTGCGCGACCAGCTCGCCCGCGACGTGGAGCACGGCTCCTTCAACGGCGTGCGCGTCCTGCGCGAGCTGACGCGCCTGCACGGTGTGGGCGCGACGGCCGGGATGCCCGTGGTCGTGACCAGCCTGCTCGACTACCCCGTGCGCCGGCCCGTCACGGACCTGGGCCGGGAGGTGTACTCGATCTCGCAGACCCCGCAGGTGACGCTCGACGTGCAGCTGCGCGAGCTGGCCGGCGAGCTCCGCGTCATCTGGGACTTCGTCGACGGGGCGTTCGCGCCCGGTTTCGTCGATGCCGCCTTCGGCGTGTACGTGGACCTCCTGGAGCGGCTCACCGACGACCCGGACAGCCTGCACACCGACCGCTTCGACCTGGTCCCGCCGGCCGAGCGGGAGCTGCGCCGGCAGGTCAACGACACCGCCGGGCAGATCCCGTACACCACCCTGCACGAGCTGTTCGCGCGGCAGGCCGAGCTCACGCCCGACGCCGAGGCCGTGGTGGACGCCTCCGGGCGGCGGCTCAGCTATGCCGAACTGGCCGCGTACGCCTGGCGGATCGGGCACACGCTGCGCGAGCACGGGGCGGCCCCGGGCGAGCTGGTCGCCGTCGTGATGGAGAAGGGCTGGGAGCAGTACGCCGCGGTGTACGGGGTCCTGGCCTCCGGCGCGGCCTATCTGCCGCTGGACGCGTCCGTGCCGCCGGAGCGGCTGCGCCGGCTGCTGGCCGAGGCCAAGGTCGACCGGATCCTCACGCAGTCCTCACTGGAGTCCCGGGTCAGCTGGCCGCCCACGGCCCGCCGCTACCGGGTGGACAAGGACTTCGAGACCGGCAACGCCACCCGGCCCGACATCGCGCAGACCCCCGCGGACCTCGCGTACACGATCTTCACCTCGGGCTCCACGGGCGAGCCGAAGGGCGTGATGGTCGACCACATCGGTGTGGTCAACCTGATCCGCGACGTCGCGGCACGCTTCGAGGTCGGTGCGCGGGACCGGCTGCTGGCCATCTCGGGGCTGCACTTCGACGCCTCGATCTACGACGTCTTCGGAGTGCTCACGCAGGGCGGGACCGTCGTGGTGCCGCCGCCGTTCGAGCACGCCGAGCCCGATGTCTGGGCCGATCTGGTGCAGGCGGAGCGGGTCACCCTGTGGAACTCCGTGCCGGTCCTGATGGAGCTGCTCGTCGGTGAGGCCGAGGTGCGCGAGCGGCGCGGCGGCGGCCGGCCGCTGGAGTCGCTGCGGCTGTCGGTGCTCTCCGGCGACTGGATCCCGCTGACCCTGCCGGACCGGCTGCGGGCCCAGAGCCCGAAGATCCAGGTGGTCGGCTCGGGCGGTCCCACCGAGACGATCTGCTGGTCGCTGTTCCAGCCGATCGGCGAGGTCGACCCGGCCTGGACGAGCATCCCGTACGGCAAGCCGATCACCAACCAGCGCTACTACATCGTCGACGCAGCGGCCTACGAGCGCCCCCTCGGAGTCGTCGGCGAGATGGCCGTGGCCAGCGACGTCGGCCTCGCGCTCGGCTACTGGAACGACCCCGGGCGCACCGAGAGCCGCTTCGTACGCCTCCCGGAGACCGGCGAGCGCGCCTACCTGACCGGCGACCTGGGCCGGTACCTGCCGGACGGCAGCATCGAGATCCTGGGCCGGGACGACTTCCAGGTGAAGATCCAGGGCCACCGGATCGAACTGGGCGAGATCGAGGCCGTGCTGCGCCAGGACGACGAGGTCGAGGCGGCCGTGGTGGTGGCCCCCGCCAGCGCCCACGGGGTGCGGCGGCTGCATGCCTTCGTGGTGGCCGGTGAGGGCTCCGACGCCGGTGCGGCCGACCGGGTGCTGGGGCGGCTGGCCGCGCAGCTTCCCGGCTACATGGTGCCCGCCGCGCTGACCGCGCTGGACGAGCTGCCGCTGACCCGCAACGGCAAGGTCGACCGGCTGCTGCTGACCTCCTCCGCCGGGAGCCGGCAGTCCGCCGACGACGCGGCCGTACGGGACGGCGGGGACGGGACGGGCAGCGCGCTGGAGCTCGTGCTGTGCGCGGCGGTCGCCGACATCCTCGGCCTGGACGGGGTGGCGCCCGGCGACAACTTCTTCACCCTGGGCGGCGATTCGCTCAGCGGGACCCGGCTCGCAGGGCTGCTCAAGGAGCTGCTCGGGGTGCCGGTGCCGGTCAAGACCGTGTTCCAGAACCCGGTGGTCTCCGAGCTCGCCGCGAAGATCGCCGCGGACGAGCAGCACGGCGCGGAGGCGGTCCGGGCCGCCGAGGCCTTCGGCGAGCTGGAGGCCGACGAGACGGACACCGCCGATGCGGCCGGCTGAGGACACGAGCCGGTTCAGCACGGCCATCACGGACGATTCCGAGAGGGGACAGTCATGAGCCTCACCCTGCCCGCGCCCGTCACCGATCCGCTGGACGAGGACGGGCTCCGGGGCACCGCACCACAGGCGCCCGCGCCCGACCTGGTCGATTTCGCCGCGCACGCCAACACCCGGCTGAGAGAACGCGATTCCGTCCTGTACGACCTGCTGGCCCGGGAGTCGGCGCGCCAGCGCGACACCCTGATGATGGTCGCGGCGTCCAGCGTCGCGGACCCGTCCGTGCTGGCCTGCGAGGGCAGCTCGCTCGGGAACCTGACCGCCGAGGGCTTTCCCGGCAACCGCTACCACGCGGGCTGCGGCGTCGCCGACGAGATCGAGCGCCTCGCGATCGAGCGGGCGTGCGCGGCCTTCGGGGCGCAGGACGCGATCGTGCAGCCGCACTCGGGGTCGTCCGCGAACCTCGCCGTGATCACCGCGCTGCTGAGCCCGGGCGACTCCCTGCTGGGTCTCGACCTGGACTGCGGCGGCCACCTCACCCACGGCTCCCCCGCGTCGGTGACGGGCCGCTACTACCGCGCCCACGGCTACCGGGTGACGCCGGAGGGGCTGCTCGACTACGACCAGATCCGCGAACTGGCCCTGGAGCACCGGCCGAAGCTCATCGTGTGCGGGGCGAGCGCGTACCCCCGCAGCATCGACTTCGCCCGCTTCCGGGAGATCGCGGACGAGGCCAACGCCTATCTCCTGGCCGACATCTCGCACATCGCGGGACTGGTCGCGGCCGGCCTCCACCAGAGCCCCGTCGACCACGCCCACGTGACCACGACCAGCACCTACAAGCAGCTCTACGGTCCGCGCGGCGGGCTGATCCTGCTGGGCCGCGAGGCCCGCAGGGCCGGGCCGGAGCGCGGCACCCTGGCCGCGACCCTGCGGCGGGCGGTGTTCCCCTTCACCCAGGGCACCCCCGACCTGGCGTCCGTGGCGGCGAAGGCGCGCGCGCTGGACTTCGTGGCGAGCCCGGACTTCGCGGAGGTCGCCAAGCGGCTGGCCGACGGCGCGCAGGCGATCGCCGAGCGGCTCCTGGACCGGGGATTCCGGCTGGTCACCGGCGGTACGGACACCCACATGGTGCTGCTCGACCTGCGCGGCTGCGGTGTCACCGGGGACGTGGCCGAGGAGGCCCTGGAGTCCTGCGGGATCGTCGTCAACCGCAACCGGGTTCCCGGGGACACCACACCCGTCCGGGTGACGGGGGGCTTGCGGCTGGGCACCAACACGCTGGCCGCGCGCGGGATGGACCGGACGGTGGCCGCCGAGTGCGCCGACCTGGTCGCGGACGTCCTGACGGCGCTCGCCGCACCCGGCGGCGTCCTGCCGGACGCGCTGCGGGACCGGGTCCGCACCCGGGTCTCCGAGCTGTGCGCCGCCCACCCCCTGCCGGGGTACCTTCCGTGACCTTCAGCGGCTTCCCGCCCTCGGCACTGCGCCTGTACGAGGACCTCGCGGCCGACAACAGCAAGGAGGCGTGGCGGTTGCGCCACCGCGAGCGGTACGAGCGTGACGTACGTGCGCCGATGGACGAGCTGGCCGCTGAACTGGGCACGTTCTTCGAGGAGTGGGCCGGGCCGGGCGGAGTGCAGGTGCTCGGCCCGGTCCGGGACACCCGGATGTCCCACGACAAGTCCCCGTACAAGACCTACCAGGGCGCCTATCTGGACCTGCTGCCCTGCCTGGGCCTGTGGGTGCACCTGGACCGGGACGGGCTGTACGCCTCCGGCCGCTGGTACCCGTACGCCGGGGCCGAGGTCGCCCGCTACCGTGCCGTCGTCGAGGAGGAGGACGGCGGCACGGAGTTGGCGGCGATCACCGGCCGGCTGGCGGAGCAGGGCTTCGTCCTCGGCGGGGACCGGCTCAAGTCCCGGCCGCGGGGAGTGCCCGCGGACCACCCGCGCCTGGACCTGCTGCGCCACCGCAAGATCGACGCGGGTCGCCGCCAGGGTCCGGCCGCGGGCCTGCACACGGCACGCGCCGGGGACTTCGTTCGGGAGACCTGGCTGCTGGTACGGCCGCTGCTGGAGTGGATGGCGGCGCGCGAACTGACCCCGAAGCCCCGCGAACGAGGAGTTGACGATCCGTCATGAGCATCGACGCTTCCGGCATCGCCGATCTGCGCAGCGACACGGTGACCCGGCCGGGCCCCGGGATGCGGGCCGCGATGGCCGGCGCGGAGGTCGGCGACGACCTCTTCGGGGAGGACCCCACCGTCCGCGCCCTGGAGGAGCGCCTGGCCGGGCTCTTCGGTTTCCCGGCGGCCCTGTTCACGCCGTCGGGCGTGATGGCCAACCAGATCGCGCTGCAGCTCCTCCTCGCTCCCGGCGAGGAGCTGGTGTGCGACGCGGAGGCGCACGTCCTGGCCCACGAGGAGGCCTCCCCGGCCCGCTACGGCGGGATCCAGACGCGTACGGTGGCGGCGGAGCGCGGGGTGGTCACCGCGGCCCTGCTGGCCGGCGCGGTCCGGCAGGGGAACGCGTACACGCTGGGCACGCGGGCGGTGGAGGTGGAACAGACCCACACCCGGGCCGGCGGTACGGTCCACCCGCTGGACACGCTGCGGGGGGTGCGCGAGCTGACGGCCGGCGCGGGGGTGGCGGTCCACATGGACGGCGCCCGCATCTGGAACGCCATGGCCGCCACCGGGACCTCGGCGGCGCAGTACGGGGAGACGGCCGATTCGCTGTCCGTGTGCCTGTCGAAGGGGCTGGGCGCACCGGTCGGTTCGGTGCTCCTGCTCCGGTCCGAACACCTGCCCCGGGCGAGGAAGTTGCGGCACGGGCTGGGCGGCGGCATGCGGCAGTCGGGCATCCTGGCGGCTGCGGGGCTGTACGCCCTGGACCACCACGTGGAGCGGATCTCCGAGGACCACGACCACGCCGGGCTGCTGGCGGCGGGGCTGCGGGACGCGGGTTTCGCCGTGCGCCCGCCCGAGACCAACATCGTCCTCGTCGCGGTGCCGGGTGCCGGCGAGGTCGTCGCACGGGCCGCGCAGGAAGGAGTACTGGTGACCGCGCCGGACCCGGACACCGTCCGGCTGGTCACCCATCTGGACGTAGGAGACAAGGCGTGTCGGCGTGCCCTCGAGGTGCTGACCGCCGTGATGACCGATGTCGTCGCCGGGGTGCGGAAGACCGTGCCCGCGGGACGCTCGTAAGAAGCGGAAGAGAGCGAAGTAGCAGCATGAGTTTAGAAGTCCGGCCCGCCACGGCGGATCTGTGGGACGACGTCCGCCAGGTGCTCCAGCCGAAGAAGAGCGCGCACACGTGCTGGTGCATGGCGTGGCGGCTGACCACAGGCGACTACGGGCGGATGACCGCGGAGGAGCGGGGCGAGCACCTGCGCACCCTCACGGAGAAGGCGGACCCGCCTCCCGGGGTCCTCGGGTTCCTGGACGGAGAGGTGGCCGGCTGGTGCAACGTGGCGCCGCGCCGCCAGCTCGACCGGCTCACCTCCTCGAAGACGATCACGCCGGTGGACGACCTGCCCGTGTGGTCGGTGACCTGTTTCGTCGTGCGCAAGGAGTTCCGCGGCAAGGGGGTCGCCTCGGGTCTGCTGGAGGGGGCCGTCGAGCACGCGCGGGCGAACGGCGCGCCCGCCGTCGAGGGATATCCGGTCGACCCCGAGGGCGGCCGGGTGAACCCGACCCTCGCCTATGTCGGGACGATGGACATGTTCGAGCGGGCCGGCTTCCGCCGGATCCAGCGCACCGAGGCCAAGAGCGACAAGCGGCACCGTTGGATCGTGCGCCGCGACCTGGTCTGACGGCCGGCACGGCGGTACAGGGGAAGGGGCTCCCGCGGTGCGGGGGCCCCTTCCTCGTTCCGGCCGGTCAGGGGGTGTGGGCCGCGGTGTCCCACAGGTGGGCGGGGCGTCCGCAGCGCAGGGCCTCCCAGGCCGCGCGCCGGTAGCAGCCGGCCACGAGGCCGTCCCGGACGAGACCGGAGGCGCCGTGCAGGTGCACGGCGTCCCGTGTCACGTCGAGGGTGGTCTCGGCCGTGAGGGCGATCAGCCCGGCGGCCTCCCCCGCGGTGAGGCGGCCCGCGTCGAGGTCGCGGGCCGCGTCGCCGACGGCCCAGCGCACGGCGTCGAGCCGGGCCAGGAGCCCGGCCACCCGCAGCCGGGGCCCCTGGTGCTTGACCAGGGCCTGGCCGAACTGCTGGCGTCCGCGGATCCGGGTGACGACCGCGGTCAGGGCCGCCGCGGTGATGCCGGCCAGCAGGGACGCCTGGTGGACGGCGGCGCGCAGGCCGACGCGGGCGAGGGCCTGCTCGGCGGCGAGCCCTCGCAGCAGTACCGACCCGGCCGGGATCCGTGCCTCGTCGAAGACGGCGCCGGCGACCGCTCCCCCGCCGTGGTCGCGCAGCGGGCGTACGGTGACACCCGCCGCGGGCAGGTCCACGAGGGCGACGCAGGGCCCGTCGGGGCCGCTCGCCAGGACCAGCAGGGCGTCCGGTCCGATGCCGGCGGCGAACGGGCCGCCGGTGCCGGTGAGCACGACGCCCGCGCCGTCGCCGTCCGGTTTCCAGGCGATGCCCGGGGGTACGGCGCCGCGCGGGTCGGGCAGCCGGCCCGGGACGGCGAGCTGGAGCTCCCCGGCGCGCACCCGGTCCAGCAGGTCGTCGGTGCCCTCGGGCGCGAGGGGGCCGAGGGCGGAGAGCACGTCGAGCGCGAGGAGGGTGTCGGCGAGCGGGACGGGCTGCATGGCGTTGCCGGCCTCCTCGCAGACCATGGCGAGGACGGCCTGGCCGAGGTCGAGGCCCTCCTTCTCGATGGGGAGGGCGAACTCCCAGGCCCCGACCTGGGTCAGGGCCTCCCAGGCGCCCGCGGGGGTGTCCCCGTCGACCTCCAGGCCCTGTCGGACGGTGAGCCGGAGCTGCCGGAAGAGAGAGTCCTCGTCCTCCCGCTCCCGCCACCGCTCGGGCGCCTCGCCGGCCGCCCCGTCCGTACCGCTCCCGTTGACCGCCTGGGTCGTCACGGCCGTACCTCCGCCCCTGAGTCGAGACGCAGCCGGGCCAGCGTCTCCAGCATCATTTCGGCGGTGCCGCCGGATATCCGCATCCCCGGGGCTTCACGCATCGCCGAATCGAGTGGGTGTGCCACCCCGTCGACCTCCGGGTCGTCGAGGGTCATGCTCGTGTCGCCGTCGAGTTCGGCGGCCCACCAGGCCACCTCCGCGGCGAGTTCCGTGGTGTACCACTTCGCGGCGGCGGCCTCGTCCTCGTTGAGCTCGCCCCGGTCGAGGCGGGTGAGGACGCGGCGGACCAGGGTGCCGGCCGCGAGCAGCCGGGCGTTGAGCTTGGCCAGGCCGATCTGGTCGTGCTGGCCGGCCTCCAGCCGGTCGGTGTGGGCCTCCAGCCGTTCGACGGCGGCCCGGTACCAGCGCAGCGCCTTGACGTAGTAGTCGAGGCCGGTGCGTTCGAAGGCCAGGGTCTTGACGACGATCGCCCAGCCCTGGCCGATGGTGCCGACGACGTCGTCGGCGGTGACGGACACGCCGTCGAGGGCGACCTCGTGGAAGGCGTCGTCGCCGATGCCCGGGATCTGCCGGATGGTGACGCCGGGCTGGGCCAGGGGGACGAGGAAGAGGCTGAAGGCGTCGTCCTCGCCGCGGGCCAGGCACAGGCCGTAGTCGGCGAAGCGGGCGAAGAGGGAGTGGACCTTGGTGCCGTAGAGCTTGTAGCCGCCCTTGCCGTCGCAGACGGCGCGGGTGGAGAGGATGTTGAGGTCGGAGCCGGCCTGCGGTTCGCTGAAGAGGACGCAGCCGAAGGAGGTGCCGGCGGCGAAGCCGGGCAGGTGGCGCGCCTTCATCTGCGGGCTCGCGACGTTGAGCAGGGTGGAGCCGACGATCTGCACGGTGAGGGTGTGCAGCAGGTCGGGGACGTCGTGCATGGCCAGTTCCTCGACCAGCACGGCCGCCGCGACCTGGCTGACGCCGCGGCCCCCGTACTCCTCGGGCCACTGGGGTGCGAGCAGGCCCCTCTCGCCCAGGGCCCGGTGGATGGGCCGGGGGTCCCGGGTGCGCCGGGCCTCGGCGACGGGGGCGGACACCAGGATGTCGTGGATGTCCTCGCGCAGGGCCCGCATGGGGGTGCGGGGCACGTCGGCCCCGCTCCGTACGAGCCCGCAGTCCGCGGGCGCGCGGTAGAACTCGGTGGTGAGCACGGGCAACTCCCTAGGCGGGTCTGGGTGGGTCCGGTGGGGGATCGAGCGGGGGGCCGGGGCCGCGGGCCCCGGCCCCGCTCAGTGCCGGGTGGTGGTGAGTGGGGAGGCGGGCGCGGCGACCGCTCGGTCCAGCACCTCCTCGATGCCGGTGAGCAGGCACGCCACGTCCTCGGGCGTGGCCGCGTGCCGGTTGTACTCGGCGGTGCCGCCGATCTCGCCGTCCCGCTCCACCAGGCCGACGCAGGCCAGGGCCGCGGCCGGGTCGGGGCTGTAGAGCTCCAGGTGGCGGGCGGGCGGCCCGGGCAGCTGGCCGACCTCGATGCCGGGCAGGTCCAGCGGCACGGCCGGGTAGTTGTGGAGGGCGAACAGGACGTTGTACGGCGGGGGCGTGCCGTCGCCGAACAGCACGTCCACGGGCAGGCGCTGGTGGGCCAGGGCGTCGGCCACCGCGGTGCGGGTGCGGTGCAGGAGCTCGCGGAAGGTGGGCCCGCCCGCGAGGTCGAGCCGGATCGGGACGACGGTGGTGTACTGCCCGACGGCGCCTTCGAGCGGTGCGGCGAACCGGCCGGCGGCCGGGGTGCCGATCACCACGGAGGTACGCCCGTCCCGGCGGGCCAGGACGACGGCGAGCGCGGCGAGGAGGGTCATGAACGGGGTGGCCCCCTCGGCCGCGCCCAGTTCCAGCCCGGCGTCGACGGGGCCGCAGGCCAGCCGTACGGGCAGGTGTCCGCGCTCGAAGCCGCCGGGGGCCCGGGGAGCGGGCGGGTCGGCGGCGAACACGGCCCGGCGGCGGCTGAGTTCGGCGGTGCCGTCCGGTCCGGCGAGCCAGCGGTGCTGCCAGTCGGCGTAGTCGGGGAACTGGAGTTCGGGCGGGGCGAGGCCCTCGGGGCCCTCGCGGTAGCCGGCGGCGAGGTCCGCGAGGAAGACCCCGGAGGACCAGCCGTCGAAGACCGCGAGGTGGGAGGCGAGGATCAGGACGTGCTCGTCGGGGCCGGTCCGCAGCAGCCGGAAGGCGCTGGTGCGGCCGCTCTCCAGGTCCAGGACGGTGGAGGCGCTCTCGGTGAGCTGCAGGACGGTCCGCTCCGCCGCGGCCTGCGGGGTGAAGCCCGACAGGTCGGCCCGGGTGAGCCGCAGGACCGGTTCCTCGTCCACGTGCAGCCGCGGCTGGTCGGCGGTGGAGCGGACCAGCCGGGTGCGCAGCGCCTCGTGGCGGCGCAGCACCCCGGTGAGGGCCTCGTTCAGCCGCTGCGGGTCGAGGGGGCCGGTCAGGCGGAGGGCGTGCGAGCCGGTGGCGACGGCCGGATGGGTGCGCTCCCGGCGCCACAGCCGGGTCTGGAGGGCGGTCGGCGGGACCGGCCCCGCGCCGGAGCGCGGGGCCGGGTGTGCGGGTACGGGCCGGCGGGCGGCCAGCATCAGGCGGGCGAGCTCGCGCTTGGCCTCGGGGAGCGCGGCGAGCGCTCCCTCCAGCCCGGCCGGTCCGGCCATCAGGGCCCCTCCGGCTGCTGGAGGGAGCCGAGGAGGGCGGCGGCCTCCTCGTCGCTCATGTTCTCGATCTGCTCGAAGACCGCGAGCAGCCGGTCCTGTTCACCGGCGGCCTCGGCCTTCGCCGCGCGGACGAGTTCGGCCAGGCCCGAGACGGTCGGGCGGCCGAAGAAGTCGGCGAGGGCGATGTCGATGCCGAAGAGGGCCCGGACCCGGGAGACCACGATGGTGGCCTGCAGGGAGCTGCCGCCGAGGGCGAAGAAGTCGCCCTCCACGTCCGGGTTCTGCCATTCCAGGAGCGGGGTGAGGATGTCGCGGCAGATCTGCTCCTCGACGGCGTCGCGCGGCGGGGTCCCGCCCTGTGCCGACTGCTCGGTGGGCAGCGGCAGCGCGGCGGTGTCGACCTTGCCGTGCGGGGTCAGCGGCAGCTCGTCCAGGACGACGACGACCGGGACCATGTAGCCGGGGAGCCGGACGGCCGTGTAGGCGCGCAGGCCTTCGGCGTCGGCGACCTCCGAGGCGTAGGAGCCGACCTGCTCGACGGTGACGTAGGCGGCCAGCATGCGCTCGCCGCCCGCGGCGGGCTGGGCCACCACGACGGCCTGCTGCACCGAGGGGTGCCCGGTCAGGACGGCCTCGACCTCGCCCGGCTCGATCCGGTGGCCGCGCACCTTGAGCTGGCGGTCGGTACGGCCGAGGAAGTCCAGGTTGCCGCCGGGCAGCCAGCGGACGAGGTCTCCGGTGCGGTAGAGGCGGGCGGTCTCGGGGCCGTCGGAGTAGGGGTTGTCCGCGAAGCGCTCGGCGGTGAGGTCGGGGCGGCCCAGGTAGCCGCGGGCCACGCCGGGGCCGGCCACGCACAGTTCGCCGGGGACGCCGGGCGGGACCGGCCGCAGCCGCTCGTCGAGCACGAAGGCCTGGTGGCCCGGCATGGGGCGGCCGATGGGCGGGTTGCGGTCGTAGCTGCCGGTGCAGTCCATCAGCGTGACAGCGACGGTGGCCTCGGTCGGGCCGTAGCCGTTGACGAACCGGCGCTCCCCCGCGGTCCATTCGGCGACCAGCCGGCCCGGGAAGGCCTCGCCGCCGACCGAGACCAGGCGCAGGTCGGGCAGGGCCGCCTGGTCCAGCAGCGGCAGGAGCGCGGGCGGGAGTTCGGCGACGGTGACCGCCTCCTCGCGCATCCGGGCCTGGAGCAGGGCGGGGTCGCGGCGTTCGTCGTCGGTGGCGATGACGAGGGAGCCGCCGGCGAGCAGGGTGGCGAAGATCTCGAAGACGGAGACGTCGAAGGTGAGGGGGGCGAACTGCAGGACCCGGTCCTCGGCCTTGATCTCGTAGGACTTGGCGATGGTGCGGGAGAAGTGGGTGACCGAGCGGTGCTCGATCATGACGCCCTTGGGGGTGCCGCTGCTGCCCGAGGTGTACAGCACGTAGGCGAGGTCGGCGGGGGTGGAGCTGACGGCGAGGGAGGGGACCTCGCGGACGGGGGCCGCGGTCCCGGTGTTCACCAGTTCCAGCGGTACGGGCAGCTGCGCGCTCTCGTCGACGAGGGCGTGGCGGACCTTTGCGTCGGCCAGGACGGTGCGGGTGCGCTCGGCCGGGGCGGCCGGGTCGACGGGGATGTAGTGGGCGCCCGCCTTGAGGACGCCGAGCACTCCGGCGACGGCGGCCGGGCCGCGGGCCACGCACACGGCGACCGGGTCGCCGTGTCCTACGCCGCGGTCGCGCAGCCGGTGGGCGATGGCCTCGGACCAGCGGTCGAGGGCGGCGTAGTCCAGCCGGGTGGCGCCGTGGCGGACGGCGACGGCGTCGGGGTGGATGGTGGCCCGCTCGCGGAAGGCGCGGTCGAGGGTGGTGGTCCAGGCGGTCTCGTCGACCGGACCGCCGCGGGACAGCTCGCGGGCGTGCCGGGAGGCTGCCGGCTCCTCCACCAGGCTGATGTCGCCGACCAGGAGGTCGGGGTTCTCGGCGACCTGCTCCAGGACCTGCCGGAAGGCGGCGAGGAGGGCGCTGGCCGTGCCGTGCCGGTAGAGGGAGGTGTTGTATTCGAGGGAGAGTTCCAGGCCGTCGTTCTCGCCGACGAGGAAGCTCATGTCGAACTTGGCTGCGCCGTCGTGCAGTTGGTCCATGGTGAACTCGACGTCCGCCGCCTGCGCCCGGTGGGTGCCCCAGCGGCCGAGCGAGGTGAACTCGATCTGGAAGAGCGGGTGGCGCAGCGGGTCGCGGACCGGCCGGACGGCCTCCACGACCTGCTCGAAGGGCAGTTCGCTGCTGGTGAAGGAGTCCATCACGGAGGCGGCGGTGCGGGTGACGAGCTCGCGGAAGGTGAGTCCGTCGGTGACCTCGGTCCGCAGGGTGATCATCTGGACGAAGCAGCCGATGACCTGTTCCAGGTCGGGGTGCGGGCGGGAGGCGCTGGCCGTGCCGACGACGACGTCCTCGGTCCGGGTCCAGTGCCGCAGCAGCGCGTTGAAGGCGGCCAGCAGGGTGGTGAAGACGGTGGTGCTGCCCGCGTCGGCGAGCTCGGTGAGCCGGTCCAGCAGCTTCTGGTCGAGGGTCAGCTTCAGGCCGCGGCCGTCGCCGCGGGTCTCGGGGCCGCGCGGGTGGTCGGGCATGACCTCGGTGGCGACGGCGCCGGCGAGGATCTGGCGCCATTTGGCGGCGAGCGCCCGGCCGTGCTCGTCGTTCTCCAGCTTCGCCCGCTGCCAGGCCGCGAAGTCGGCGTACTCGACGGCGAGTGCGGGGGCCTCGGGGCGCTGGCCCGCGGCGGCCGCGGCGTAGCTGGCGGTCAGTTCCTCGGTGAAGATCCGGGTCGAGCCCGGGTCCCAGGCGATGTGGTGGACGACCCAGAGCAGGACGTGGCGGTCCTCGGCGAGGCGTACGAGGTGGGCGCGGACGGGCGGGGCCGCGGCCAGGTCGAAGGGGGCGGAGGCGGCGGTCGCGGTGAGTTCGGCGAGTTCGCGGTCGGCGTCCTCGCTGCCCGACAGGTCGGTGCTCTGGACGCCGAGCACGAAGGAGGGGACGGGCTCCTGCCAGGGGACTCCGTCGATCTCGACGAGTTTGCTGTGGAGCACCTGGTGGCGGGCGACGACGGCGTTGAGCGCCTCGTGCAGGGCGGCCCGGTCCAGGGGTCCGCCCAGGGCTATGGAGAGGGCTATGTTGTTGCGGGCCTTGCCGGCGCCGAGCTTGTCGACGAACCACATCTGCTCCTGCTGGAAGGAGGAGCGGGAGCGCGGTCCGTGGTCGGCGCGCCCCAGTTCGACGCGGCGGCCGACGCCGGCCGTCATCTGGTTGCGCATCCTGCCCAGCAGCCGGGAGCGCTGTCCCTGGGGCAGGCGGCCGAGCCGTTCGGCGAGATCAGACATGGTTTCCTCCGTTGCGGTGCAGGTCTGCGAGCAGGGCGGCGAGCCGGTCGGGCAGGTGCTTGGCGAAGTAGTGGCGGCCTCCGGGGATCACGGCGAGCCGGACGTCGGCCGCGTACCGGCCCCAGGCGCGGTAGCCGTCCTCGTAACCCTCGGTGGCGTCGTCGGCGTCGCCGATGATGCAGGTGAGCGGGGTGGCCAGGGGCCGGTCGTAGCCGGCCGGGGTACGGGCGAAGAAGCGGGCGGCCTCGGTCATGTCGTGCCGCACCATCCGCAGGACCGCGGTGAGGTCGCGGTCGTCGAGGACCCCGTCGAAGCCGTCCATGGTGGTCAGGTAGGCGACGAGGTCGTCGTCGCCGGAGACGCGCTCCATCTCCAGGGCGTACTCCGGGTCCTCCTCGGGGAGGGCGGCGGCGAGGTCCAGGGCGATCGGCCGCTGTCCCATGCGTTCGAGGACGTGGGTGGTCTCCAGCGCGGTGACGACTCCGGCGCAGTGGCCGTAGACCGCGTACGGACCCTGCACGGTGCGGGCGATCTCCCCGGCGGCGAGCTCCGCGAACTCGGGGACCGGCAGCATCGGGCCGGGGCGCAGCGGGTCGTGGCCGGGCGGGGAGACGGCCAGGAGCTCGATGTGCGGCGGGAGCTGGGCCGCCAGCGGCTGGTAGGCGATGGCGTCGCCGCCGCCGTGCGGGAAGCAGACCAGGGTCAGCGTGGCGGTGCCGGCGGGGCGTTCGGGGGTGAGCCGGTGCAGGAGCCCGTGTGCCTGCGTTCCGGCGGCGCCGAGTTCGGCGGTGCGGGCGGCGAGGCCGGCCGGGGTCGGGTTGCTGAAGAGGTCGACGACGCGCAGGGCGGCGGCCCCGCCGTCGGGCAGGGCGGCCGCGACGGCCCGGACGGCGCGCACGGCGGCGAAGGAGTCCCCGCCCAGGGCGAAGAAGTCGTCGCCGGGGGCCACTTCGGCCACGCCGAGGACCTCGGCCCAGACGGCGGCGATCCGCAGTGCGACGGGATCACCGCCGGCCGGTGCGGCGGCGGGCCGGTCCGGGGCCGGGGCGGCGGGGCGCGGGTCGGGCAGGGCGCCCCGGTCCACCTTGCCGTTGGGGCTCAGCGGCAGCCTCTCCAGCAGCACCAGTTCCGCGGGGACGCAGTGCGGGGGCAGGACCGCGCCGAGCGCGGTCCGCAGGGCGGCGGTGTCCAGGTCGGCGCCGTCCTCGGGGACGACGTAGCCGACGAGGCGGTCCGAGCCGGCGGCGGAGCGCCGGGCGGCGACGACGGCCTCGCGGACGCCGGGGCGGTCGCGCAGCGCGCTCTCCACCTCGCCGGGCTCGATGCGGAGCCCGTTCAGCTTGATCCGGAAGTCGGTGCGGCCGAGTAGCTCGATGGTGCCGTCCGTGCCGTAGCGGGCCAGGTCGCCGGTGCGGTAGAGGCGTTCGGTGCGGCCCGGGGCAAGCTCGACGTGGACGAACTTCTCCTCGGTGAGCTCGGGCCGGTTCAGGTAGCCGCGGGCCAGTCCGACCCCGCCGAGGTGGAGTTCGCCGGGGACGCCGACGGGGACGAGGCGGTCGTGCGGGTCGAGGATGTAGGTGAGCTGGTTGGCCATGGGCCGCCCGTACGGAAGCTTCGTCCACTGCGGATCGACCCGGCCGACGCTGAACTCCACCGAGTGGATGGAGGCCTCGGTCGCCCCGCCGAGTGCCGCGAAGGACAGCTCCGGCGCGAAGGCGCGGATCCGGTCGGGCTGGGTGACGGGGATCCAGTCGCCGCCGAGGAACGCGGTGCGCAGCTTGGGCAGTCGGGGCCCGCCGGCGTGTTCGAGCTGGTCGACGAGGAGGCCGAGGAGGGCGGGGGCGGAGTTCCAGACGGTGACGCCGTGCCGCTCGACGAGGTCGGCCCAGTGTGCCGGGTCCTTGGCGGCGGCGGGGTCGGGCAGGACGAGCGTGCCGCCCGCCGACAGGATGCCGAGCGTCTCGTAGACGCTCATGTCGAAGCTGGGCGAGGACAGGGCGAGTACGGAGTCCGCGGGGCCGATGCCGTAGGAGCGGTTGAGGTCGAGGAGGTTGTTGACGACGCCGCGGTGTTCCAGGGCGATGCCCTTGGGGGTGCCCGTGGAGCCCGAGGTGAAGATCACGTAGGCGAGGTCCCGGGCGGTGACGGGCACGTCGGGCCGGGTCGCGGGGAGTTCGGCGAGCGCGGCCCGGTCGGTGTCCAGGAGCACCCGTGCGGTGCCGTCGGGGACGGGCAGCCTGCCGATGAGTTCGGCGTCGGAGACGACGATGGGCGGCGCGGAGTCCTTCAGCAGCAGGGCGAGGCGTTCGGCGGGGTAGTCCGGGTCGAGGGGTACGTAGGCCCCGCCGGCCTTGAGGACGGCGAGGATCGCGGTGACCAGGCCGGGGCCGCGGCGCAGGCACAGGGCCACGGTCCGGCCGGGGCCCGCACCCGACGCGGCGAGCCGGTGGGCGAGCCGGTTGGCGCGCTCCTCCAGTTCCCGGTAGGTGACGCTCCAGCCGCCGACTCCGCCGAGGACCACGGCGGGCGCGTCGGGCCGGCGGTCCGCGTGCTGCTCGAAGAGGTGGTGCAGGCAGGCATCCTGGGGGAAGGGGGCGCGGGTGGCGTTCCACTCGTCCAGGGCGGCGGTCCGCTCGGCGTCGGTGAGGAGCGGCAGGGCGGACAGCGGGGCGTCGGGGCGGCCGACGGCGCCTTCGAGGGTGGTGAGGAAGTGGCCGAGCAGCCGGTCCACGGTCGAGGCGTCGAACAGGTCGGTGGGGTACTCCACGAGGGCGCGGACCGCGGTGCCGGTGTCGTGGACGCTGATCATGAGGTCGTACTTGGTGGCGTGCGAGGAGAAGTCGATGGGCTCGGTGGCGAGGCCCGCGAGGCCGGGGGCGGTGTCGGGGGTCTCGTCGAGGAGGAACATCACGGAGGTCAGGGGCGGCCGGCTCGGGTCGCGGGGCAGTCCGAGCGCGTCGACGATGAGGTCGAAGGGCAGTTCCTGGTGCGCGTACGCCTGGAGGGTGGTGTGGCGGGTGGCCCGGACCAACTCGGCGAACCCGGGGTCCCCGCCGGTTCTGATGCGCAGCGGCAGGGTGTTGACGAAGAAGCCGATGAGCTCGCTGAAGGCGGGGTGGTCGCGGCCGGAGACGGACGTCCCGACGACGATGTCCTCCTGGCCGGTCCAGCGGCGCAGGGTGGCGGCGAAGCCGGCCAGCATCGTCATGTAGAGGGTGGCGCCCTCGGACTTGCCGAACTCCCGGAGCCGGGCGATGAGGTGGGGCGGGAGGTCGATGTAGCGGGAGGCTCCGGCGTGCCCGAAGACGGGGGGCCGGGGCCGGTCGGTGGGCAGGTCCACGGGTGCGGCTCCGCCGAGCTCCTCCTGCCAGAAGGAGGTGAGCGACTCCAGTCGGTCGCCGCTGACCCGGCGACGCTGCCAGGTGGCGAAGTCGGCGTACTGAAGGGCGAGCGGGGCGTTCGCGTCGGCGGGGGTCCCGGTGCGGGCCGCGTAGGCGCGCTCCAGTTCGGTGTAGAGGATCCGCATCGACCAGCCGTCGGTGACGATGTGGTGCAGGTTGAGCACGAGGACGTGGTCCTCGGCGCCGAGGCGGCCCAGGCGGGCCCGCAGCGGGACGGCGCCGGCCAGGTCGAAGGGGGCGCCGGCGTCCGCGTCGTAGAACGGCCGGACGGATTCCTCGTCGGGCAGCTGAGTCAGCGGCAGGGGCAGCCGGAAGCCGTCCACCACGCGGGGCACGGCCTCGGAGGCGCCCTCCTGGTAGGTGTAGACGGTGCGCAGGACCTCGTGGCGGTCGACGATGTCCTGGAGCGCCGCGTGCAGGGCGGGGACGTCGAGCGGGCCGCGGATGCGGGTGGCCACCGGCACGTTGTAGGCGGGGCTGCCGGGCTGGAGCTGGTCGATGAACCAGAGCCGACGCTGCGCGAAGGAGAGCACCGGCGGGTCGGCGGGGTCACGGGGTGCCGGCTCAGGGTCCTCCCGTACGGCGGCGCGCCCGCCGTTGCGGCCCGTCAGGGCCTGGAACAGTGCCCTGCGGGACTTCGGCAGTGCGGCTATGCGTTCGGCGAGGGACTCGCTCACCTTGAGCCTCCGTGCGTCTTCGGGAGAGGGAGTACGGCAGGGCGCGCCGCGGGAGCGCGGCGCGGGCGTGCGGGTGCGAGGTGCGGGCGTGCGGGTGCGCCCGTGCGGGCGGGGTGCGGGCCTCGGGAGCGGGTGCCGCTGGGCGGGCACCCGCTCCCGTGGGGCCGGGCCGGACCGTCAGGCGGTGATCCTGGTCTCGTCCGCCGCCGGAGATCCCTCCTCGGCGGCGTCGTCGCCGCCACCGGGCATTTCCTTGATCTTGGCGACCGGGCCGCTGAGCAGGGTCAGGCCGCCGATGATGGTGACGGCGCCGGCCACCGCGAGGCCGCCGGTCAGACCGATCGCCTCGCCGAGCGCACCGCCGGCGAAGTAGCCGAGGGACAGGGCGCCGTACACCGCGGAGAGCGCGGTTCCACTGACGCGGCCCATCTGCTCGTTCGGGGTGACACCCTGCACCAGGCTGAGGACGTGGATGTCGAACATCGGGGAGACGAAACCGATGATGGCCTGGACCACGATCAGTCCGACGAAGCCGCCGACCGCGCCGCCCGTCGGGACGAGGATGTAGCCGGCGCCGAGCACGACCGCGGTGATCACGAGCAGGCGGCCGACCGAGAGGCTCTTGGAGACGACCTCGGAGAGCACCGCGCCGACGATGACGAAGACCGACATGACGGCGAACGCGATACCGACCTGGCCGGGGCTGAGGTTCAGCTCCTTGTACGCGTAGACGATCAGGATGGCGTCACCCATCGCGGCACCGAGGTTGACCACGACGTTGGCGGTGAACAGGCCGCGCAGGACCGGGTTGCCGAAGAGGGTCTTCATGCCCTCCTTCATCTCCGCCTTCGCGGAGGCCTTCCGCTCCTCGGTCCGCTCGCGCACATCCCGGTGACGGATGATCAGCAGGGCGATGAGCGAGATGAGGAAGGTGAACGCGTCGGCGGTGATGGCGCGTGCGGCGCCGAGCAGCTGGATGAGTGCGCCACCGGCGCCGGCGCCGACCGCCTCGGCGACGCTGCGGCTGATCTGCAGCTTGGTATTGCCCTCGATGAGGTTCTCGGTGCCGATGAGCTGGGGCAGCCAGGACTGGTACGAGACCTCGAAGAAGGTGGTGAGGCAGCCGGTGACGCCGGCGACGATGAAGATGTGCGTCATGGTGACGGAGTCGAGCGCGAACGCCAGCGGGATCGTGGCCAGGGCCAGGAAGCGGCCCAGGTCGGCCACGATCATGACGGTGCGCCTCGATACCCGGTCGGCCACCAGCCCTGCGATGGGGGCGAGCAGCAGGAAGGGGAGGAAGCGCAGCGCGCCGAGCACGCCGACCTCCAAGGCTCCGCCGTCCAGCACCACGACCGCGAGGGTCGGTAGTGCGAGAAGGGAGATCTTGTCGCCGAAGTTGCTGACGGTCTGCCCGAACCACAGGCGATTGAAATCGGAATGCCGACCGAGTGCCATGTCGACGCCCTTTTCTGATTGGGTACGGAATTGTCGGACGGCACTGACGCTATGGACCCCGAGTTAGCGCCCGGTTATGAATTCCGGGACTATAGAACGCTTGTAGACATGCGATGAGTTCAGCTGGAGAAGCGTGCAATGTCGGCGCTCTCGCGGGCGATTCCGGCGGCCACGGCGGGGCTCGGGGGCTCCGTTCCGGGGAACGGTTCGACCTTGACCGGAGTTCCCCGGCGGCCGCCCGACCATGTGCCGACGGCCAGGCCGTCGACGACCACGGTGGCACGGATCTGCCCGCCGCCCGGCCACACCCGCCGTTCGTGCTCGGCGGGCACCGAGAGGTCCCGGCTGCGGTAGCCGACGAGGTAGTTGTCGTAGGCCGGCAGCAGCCGTACATCGGGTTCGCCGGAGACGGCCGGCTCCTCGGGAGCGGTCTCCCGGACGGCGGCCCAGGCGTTCTTGCCCGCCGTGGCCTTCAGCCCCGACCAGTGGACGAAGTCCAGTGCGTCGGAGGGCCCGTGGGCCGCGCGGTAGCGCCGGGCGAGTTCCCGTACGGCCGCTTCCCCGGTGTACGGCAGCGGCCCGGTGGCGGGCAGCCAGTCGTCGAGGAGGACGAAGGTGGCGTCGCCGTCCTGCTGGGGTCCGTGGCAGATGCGGCCGGCCAGGGCAGCGCGGCGGATGAGGTGGAAGGCGGACTGCCCCTTCGGTTCGACGCCGAGGGTGGTGAGCCGGTCGGTGAGCCGGGCGCGGGTCAGCGGGCCCTCCGCGGCGATCGCGTCGGTGATGAGGCGCTCCGAGCGCGTGCACAGGGCCTCGTCCAGGCCGAGTTCGCGCAGGCGCCGGGCGGCGAGCGCGAGGTAGACCGGGCCGAAGAGGTTCAGCAGCCAGCGGGCGTCGGCGGCGGGCACCAGCTGGAGGGTGCCGCGCATGAACCAGCCGCGCACGGCGGTGCGTTCGGTGTCGGTGGCGCGGCGCACCGCCTCCTGCGTCAGTCCGCGGGCCCGTACCCGCAGCCCGAGCTCCGCCGCGGGCAGGTCCTGGGCCTGGACGGCCAGCACCCGGTCCAGGACGGCGGCGACGGAGTCCTCCCGGACCTCGCCCCCGATCGCCTGTGCGCGCGCCCTGAGCAGCCGTTCGGTCGTACGTCGTTCCACGTGTCCAGTCTTTCAGCCGAGCAGCCGCAGCCGCATCTCCTCGCGGGCCGCCACGCATCCGACGGCTTCCGCTCCGCCCCAGTCCAGCAGCCGCCAGCCGTGCCAGCGCGGCGGCTCCTGCCCGTACACGGGAACGTCGAGGCGGGCCGGCTCATCCAGCGTGCCCGCCCCGACCTTGACCAGGGACTCCTTTCGTACCCACTGGCGCAGGAAGGCGCGCCGCGGGTGGGTGTCCGACCGCAGGGCGGCCAGTTCCTTCTCCGTGCAGACGGCCTCGGCCGTCCGCCAGTCCACCTCTCCCCCGTCGACGGCCTCCACGTCCACGCCGACGGGGCCGCCGGCCGCGGCTGCCGCGACCCAGCCCCGGGCGTGCGCGAGGCTGACGCCGGTGCCGGGCGCCTCGACGAGCCGCGGCCTGCCGTGCGGCCGGTCGCAGGAGCCGCAGCGCTGAACGACGGTGAGGCTCTGCGCCGGGCGGCCCAGGAGCCGCCCGGCGCAGAGCCGGACCAGTGCGTGCGCGGCCAGGAAGTCGTCCCGGTCGGCGGCCGACCGGAGGGCGCCGGCGCGGTCCAGTTCGGTACGGGTCAGCAGCTCCCGTACGTCACCGGCCGCGGCCAGCACCGCTCCGGTCGGCCCGGCCAGTGCGAGACCGGCCATCAGCGCCTGCGGCGCAGCACCGCGTAGTAGCCGGGCAGCCGCAGTGCGTCGGAGTCCGACTGGGGGTCGATGGCGTGCAGTTCTATCGCCTCGTCCTCGACGATCTCCCAGCCGTCGGCGCCGAACGCCTCGGCGAGTTCGGGCCGGGTGAAGCGGTGCGAGTGCCGGACGCCGGCCGCCTCCAGCGGGCCGACCAGGTCCTCGGCGCGGCCGCGCTTGCCGCCCACGAAGCCCAGGTAGCCGAAGGAGTTGCTGGAGTAGTCGGGCTCGTGCACGATCAGCGTGCCCTCGTCGCCCAGCAGCCGGTCGGCGACCGCGGCGAGCCGGGCCCGGGCCTCGGTGTCCAGGACGTGGAAGACACCGCGGACGAAGATGTTGTAGGGCCCCTCCCCCAGCGCCGCGGCCTGGTCGGCGTCGGTCATGTCGATCGCCAGGTAGTCGACGTTCGCCACGCCCTCGGCCTCGCGCTTGGCGTGGTCGATGGCGCTGACGGAGACGTCGACGCCGATGACCGACGGGTAGTGCGGGGCGAGTTCGCGGCTGTAGCGGCCGTTGCCGCAGCCGAGGTCGATGAGCGGCAGGTCGCCGCGGAAGTGGCGCTGAGCCTGGTCGAGGAGCCACTGGAACTCCTCGCCGCTGTCGGCGTCCCAGATGACGTCGCCGCCGCGGCCGGTGCGGCTGATGCCGGCCCAGTAGCGCTCCCAGGCGTCGCCCGTGTCGCGCTCCTCGGCCCTGCCCGCGTCGGTGCCCTCCTCGCCGGGCGGCGGGGAGTACTGCTCCCAGACGCCGTCCTCGCCGAGGGCCTCCAGCAGGGCGGTGAACTCGTCGAACATGGAGTCGATGAGGCCGTCCGGGTAGACGGCGGGCAGGTAGTCCCAGTTGAAGGTGAGTCCTTCGGGCTTCTCGAAGACCTGGAAGTCGAGGGAGACCTGGGGGGTCTGGGAGATGCCGTAGACCGGGGCGCCCAGCTCGGTCTCCTCGTACTGCGGCGGGTGGCCGGCCAGGCTGGTCATCACCACGGGCATGGCAGGGGCGAGGGAGCCGCGCAGCTTGGTCAGCTCGCGCAGGACCTGCACGCCGCTGAAGTAGCGGTGCTCCAGGTCGGCCCAGAGGCGGCGCTGGACGGCCTGTGCGCGTCCGGCGAAGGTGGAGTCCTGCTGTTCGACGGCGAGCAGCAGGGTGGTCGTGGTGTCCGCGAGCAGGGCGTTGACCTGCGGGTGCAGCGGAAGCCGGTTGAAGAGCGGGAAGTTGATGGTGAAGCGGGCCTGTCCGGAGGCCCGGCCGAGGATCTCGGCGTAGGCGGCGGCCAGTACCCCGGAGGGGGTGACCTCGCGGGCGTGCGCCCGCTCCTGGATGCGGGTCCACAGCTCCGGGGAGACGACGTGGCTGCGCCGCTCGAACCGGACCGGCAGCTCGGCGGCGTCGGCCGGGCGCGCGGGCAGTTCGGGGGCGGGCGGGAGGGTGGCGAGGCGGTCGCGCCAGTACCACTCGGAGCGGCGGTAGATCTCGCTGTCGCGCAGGGAGTTGCCGACGGCGAGCACGTAGTCGCGGAAGGTCAGCTCCAGCGGGGCGAGTTCGGCGTCCGGTTCCACGTAGTAGGTGACCAGGTCGGGGATGAGGACCTGGAAGTAGCTCCAGGCGTCGGCGACGAGGAAGTCCAGTGAGAGGTGGATCCGGGCCCGGCCGCCGCCGAGCAGGCTGATCCGCACGTCGAACAGCGGCCAGGCGTCGGCGTCGAGGACCTGGTGGGACAGCTTCTCGCGCAGGTCGGCCAGTTCGGCCGTACGGGTCTCCTCGTCGAGGCCGCCGAAGTCGGTGACGGGGATGTCGTACGCCGGGATCTCCTCGAAGACCTGCTGGGTGCCGTCGGGCAGGACCCGGGTGCGCAGGGCGTCGTGGCGTTCGACGAGGCGGCGCCAGGCGTCCTCGAAGCGGGGTACGTCGAGCTTCTCGCTCTCCCACTCGAAGTAGCCGTGGCAGCCGACGTTGCCGAGTTCGACGAGTCCGCCGCGGCCGATCCACAGGGCCTGCTGGCTCTCGGTCAGCGGGAAGGGCTCGAAGCGGGCCGCCGGGTCGGGGACGATCGCGGGGAGTCCGCCGAAGGAGGCGCGGCCGCCGGCGCGTTCGGTGGTGACGAGGGTGGCGAGCTCGGCGACGGTGGGGCAGGTGGACAGGTCGGAGAGGCTCAGCTCGACCCCGTAGCGGCGGCGGATCTCGTCGATGAGCTGGAAGGCGAGCAGCGAATGGCCGCCCAGCTCGAAGAAGTTGTCGTGGATGCCGACGCCGTCGGTGCGGAACGCGTCGGCCCACAGGCGGCTCAGGCCGTCCTCGACCTCGTTGCGCGGAGCCTCGTAGCCGGCGCCGACGCCGTCGCGGCCCTCGGGGGGCTCGGGCAGGCTGCGGCGGTCGACCTTGCCGTTGGGCAGCCGCGGGAGGGCGGGCAGGACGACGACGGCTGCGGGAACCATGTAGTAGGGCAGGGTCCGGGCGACCTCGGCGCGTACGGCGGCCGAGTCGGGTTCGGCCCCGCCGGCCGGGGACACGTACGCGATGAGCCGCTTGTCGCCGGGGCCGCGCTCCTGGGTGACGACGACGGCCTCGGCGATGTCGTCGAGGCGGGCGATGTGCGTCTCGACCTCGCCGAGCTCGACGCGGAAGCCGCGGATCTTGACCTGGGAGTCGGAGCGGCCGAGGAGTTCGACGGCGCCGTCCTCGCGACGGCGGGCGAGGTCGCCGGTGTCGTAGAGCACCGGGTGCGGGTCGTCGGGCAGGAAGTTGGGGAGGAACTTGGCGGCGGTGAGTTCGGGGCGGCCGTGGTAGCCGGCGGCGACCCCGGCCCCGGAGACGTGCAGCCGGCCGACCTCGCCCTCGGGGACCGGGCGGCCTTCGTCGTCCAGGAGGTGGACGCGGAGGTTGGCGATGGGCACGCCGACCGGGACCTGCCGGGTGGCGCGGACCTCCTCGGAGGTGGCCTGGCTGGTGAAGTCGGTTCCGGCGCCGAGGTCGAGGCAGGACAGGACGTTGGTGGTCTCGGTGGTGCCGTACGTCATCACCACGCGGAAGGGGGTGTCCACGGGCGGCCAGCTGTGGACGCGCTCGGCCGTGGTCACCAGGATCCGCAGCGCCGTGTCCGCGGGCCACTGCAGGCCCCACACGGGCTCGGCCAGCGCGGCCACCAGCATGGTGTGGGTGATGCCCTCGCCGGCCAGCCAGTCGCGGATCTGCTCGGGGGTCTGTGCCTGGCCCGCCTCGGGGATGTGGATCGCGGCGCCGGCCGGCAGGTAGGCGAGCCACTCCATGATCTGCACGGCGAAGCCGGGGGTGGACATCCAGGAGGCGCGGTCGCCGGGGCGGACCCCGTAGGCGCGCGTGGTCCAGTGGACCAGGTTGGTGAGCGCGCCGTGCCGCTCCAGGACGGCCTTGGGGGTGCCGGTGGAGCCGGACGTGTAGATGAGGTGGCTGACGGTGTCGGGCCCGGTCACGGACGCGGTCGCGGTGTCCGGGTGGCCCTGTCCGGCGGTGGCGACCTCGGCCCGCGGGACGTCCTCGGGTATCCGGCGGGCGAGTTCGGCCGGGGTGAGCACGAGCAGCGGATCGGCGTCGGCGATCATCGCGGCGAGCCGGTCGTCGGGGTTGACCGGGTCGAGGGCGACGATCGCGGCGCCCGTCTTGAGGATCGCCAGGGAGCCGAGGACGTACTCGGCGCTGCGCGGGTAGCAGAGGCCGATCCTGGTCCCGGGACCGGCGCCGCGGGCGATCAGCGCGTGCGCCAGACGGTTGGTGGCGGCCTGGAGTTCGGCGTACGTCCAGGTGCGGTCGCCCTGCGCGAGCGCCGTGGCCGTGGGGGTGCGGGCGGCCTGTCCGGCGAGGAGTTCCGGGTACCCGGTCGTGGGGAACGCGGCGTCCGAACGGTTGGAGTCGACGAGTGCGGTGGTCACAGTACGGGCCCTTTCTTACTTCGCGAAGGCTCGGCTGCGCAGCAGCCGCACGGGGAGACTGTTGATCCCCCAGGTGAAGTTGGACGAGTTGAAGGTGGCGGGACCGGTCAGTTCGAACCCGTCCAGTACGGCGAGCATCTCGGTGAGCAGGGCGCCGAGTTCGAAGCGGGCGAGGCGGGCGCCCAGGCAGAGGTGGCGGCCGTGCCCGAAGGCGACGTGCCGGTTGGGGCGGCGGTCGACCCGGAAGGAGTGCGGGTCGGCGAAGACGTCCTCGTCCCGGTTGGCCGAGACGTTCCACAGCGTCACCCGGGCGCCCGCGGCGATGGGGATCCCGTTGATCTCGGTGTCGCGGGCGGCGGTGCGCAGGGCGTGCACCCCGGGCGTGGTCCAGCGCAGGATCTCCTCGACCGCCGGGGCGATGCCGTCCTGGCCGAGGGCCCGCAGCAGCCGCCACTGGTCGGGGTGCTCGGCGAACATGTGGACCGCGCCGGCCGCCGAGTAGCGGGTGGTCTCGTTGGCACCGGACAGGACGCCGTTGAGGTTGAAGACGATCTCGTGGTCGCTGAGGGGGCGTTCGGTGCCGTCGCCCTCGTCCACGAGGGTGTCGTGGGCGATCTGGCTGACCAGGTCGGCGCCGGGGCGGGCCCGGCGCTCGGCGAGCAGTTCGATGAAGTAGAGGAAGATTTCCGAGTGGGCGCTGCTGCGGACCGCTTCGTCCGGGGAGTCGAAGGCGTCGGTGGTCAGGGCGCCGATCCAGGCCCAGTCGGCGCGCGGGATGCCGAGGATGGCGCAGACCACCCGGTTGGGCAGTTGTTTGGCGAGGTCGATGAAGTCCAGTTCGTCGCGTTCGGCGGCCTCGGTGACCAGGTCGGCGACGACCTGCTCGACGAGGGCCTCCAGGCGCGGCATCTGCTGCGGGCCGAAGGCCTGTCCGAGGGCCCGCTTGAGGCGGGTGTGGTGCGGGACGTCGGAGACGATGAGCATGCGCTGGGCGACCGCGGCGACGGCGGCGGGGTCGCTGCCCAGCCGCATCCCGCGGGCCGACAGGAAGGTGTCGCTGTCGGCGTAGGCCTTCATGATGTCGCGGTGCCGGCTGAGCGCCCAGAAGCCGCCGTCGTCGCTGCCGGGTTCGGGGTGCCAGTGGACCGGCGAGTTGGCGCGCAGCCAGGTGAACGTCGGCCAGAAGTCGTTGCGGCCGAAGGGGCCCGGGTCGAGCAGGTCGATCTCCATCTCAGGCTCCTCGCAGGCTGAGCGGGCGGATGTCGGGCCAGTGGGCGTCGACGAAGGCGGCGCATTCGTCCTCGGTGCCGTCGAAGCCGGCCGGCGTCCAGCCGTCGGGCGTCTCGCGCGTGGCGGGGTACAGCGCGTACTGCCCCTCGTGGTTCACGAGGACCTGGTGGGTGGTGGGCACGGTGTCCTCCGGGCTCGGGCCGATGGGTGCGGGCGGGCTGTCAGGCGGTCGGGGCGAGGGAGGCGCCCTCGCCCCGCAGCAGGGCGCTCAGGTGGTCGAGTACGGGCTGCGGGCGGCGCAGTACGGCGTGGTGTCCGCCGGTGGTGGTGTGCCGGGTGAACCCGGCGGTGGTGACCGCCGCCCAGCCGTCCAGGTCGGCCGCGCTGACGGTCTCGTCGCCGTCGGCGCCCCAGGCGTGCACGGGTACGGAGAGGCGGGTGCCCGGCGTGTGGACGTAGCTCAGGGACAGCTGGGCGTCCTTGCGGAGCATCCCGACCATCAGGGCCCGGGTGTCCTCGTCGAGCAGGCGGGGGTCGAGGTCTGCCGTGTCGAAGAGCTTGTCCAGCTCCTCCCCGTCGTCGACGATGCCGCGGCCGGCTCCGGTCCAGTGGCCGGGGGCCCGGCAACCGCTGATCACGAGGGCGCGCGGGGTGACCCGGCGGGAGACCTCGTAGCCGAGGAGACCGCCGAAGCTGTGGCCGAAGACGATCAGCGGCCGGCTCCCGACGGTGGACACCAGTTCGGCCACGATGGCCTCTACGGCCTCGTCGAAGGTGTCCGGCATGGGCTCGCGCCAGCGGTTCTCCCGTCCCGGCAGCTGTACGCCGTGCACCTGCGCGGTGCCTTCCAGCGCGGGCTGCCAGGCACGGAACTGCTGGCAGCCGGCCCCGGCCGGGGGCAGGCACAGCAGCACGGGCAGGGCCGGGTCGGCGGGGTCCGCCGTCCAGGTGGAGATCCAGGTACCCATGGCCTACGCCCCTTCGGCGGCACCGGCCGCGACGGCTGCGGGCGCGCCCTGTTCGGCTGCGAGCCGGTCGATCTCGGCGGCCACGTCGGCGACCGTCGGCCGGGCCAGCAGCGCCCCCAGGCCGACGCGCAGTCCGGTGGTGCGGCGCAGCTCGGAGACCGCGCGGGCGGCGGCCAGGGAGTGCCCGCCCAGGTCGAAGAAGTCCGCGTCGGGGCCGGGGACCTCGGTGGCCAGCACCTCGGCCCACACGGTCATCACGGTGCGCTCGCTCGCGCTCACCGCGCCGCCCCCGGCCGCACCGGATCCGTCGCCGCGCTCCGGCTCCTCCAGGGCCCGGGCCAGCGCCGCACGGTCGGCCTTTCCGGTGCTCAGGGTCGGGATCCGGTCCAGTACCCGCACCGTGGCCGGTACCGCCGCGGCGGGCAGCAGCTTGCGGCAGCGCTCCACGACCCGGGTGGCGAGCCCGGCCGGGTCGGCGACGCCGGGCGCCGCGACGACCGCGAGGCCGAGGGTCTGGCCCGCGGCCAGCGGGCAGCAGGCGGCGGCGACGACCTCGGGGAGTTCGGCGGCGACGCGCTCCACCTCGCCGAGCTCGATGCGGTGGCCGCGGATCTTCACCTGGTCGTCCCGGCGGCCGCGGTACTCCAGTTCGCCGCCGTCACGGCGGATCACCACGTCCCCGGTGCGGTACATCCGGGTGCCGCCGCCCTGGAACGGGTCGGGCAGGAAGCGGCTGGCCGTGAGTCCGGGGCGGCCCCGGTAGCCGCGGGCGACGGCGGGCCCGCCGAGGTAGAGCTCGCCCTCGGTACCCGCGGGCACCGGCCGCAGCTCCTCGTCCAGCACGTACGCCCGGTAGCCGGGCAGCGGTCGTCCGATGCTGGTCACGTCGTCCCCTCGTCGGCTGTCGGCCCAGGTGGCGGCGATGGTCACCTCCGTCGGCCCGTACACGTTGAGCAGCCGGCGGTCCCGGGCGAACCGCTCGGCCAGGGCGGCCGGGCAGGCCTCCCCGGCGACGACGACCACCTCGGCGGAGTCGAGTCCCGCGCCGTGGGCGGCGAGCAGCGACGGGGTGAGGGAGACCGTGCGCAGTCCGGCGGGCAGCGGCTCGCGCCCCTCCGCGGCGGCCTGGCGCAGTCCGTCGAGGGAGAGGTCGGTGAGGGCCACCCCCTGGCCGTGGACGAGGTAGAGCAGGGTGCACCAGAGCCAGCCGTCGAAGGCGGGCGAGACGGCGTTGAGTCCGAGTCCGCCGGCGGGCAGGCCGAGTCCGCGGAGGGCCTCGACGAAGGTGTCCAGGCCGCGGTAGGTGACCTCGACGCCCTTGGGTCGACCGGTGGTTCCGGAGGTGTAGATGAGGTAGGCGCAGCTGTCGGGTGCGGGCGGGGACACGGCGAGCGCACCCGGGGCGCCGCGGCGGACCTCGCGGGGGGTGAGCAGGACGGTCCCGCCCGCTTCCAGGCCGGCGGGTACCGCGGGGGCGACGAGGACGGCGGCCCCGGCGTCGCGCAGGACGCCGCCGAGGCGTTCCACGGGGTGCCCGGGGTCCAGCGGCACCGCGGTCCCGCCCAGGCTCCAGACGGCGAGCAGGGCGGGCACGCTCTCCCGGGACCGGCCCAGCAGGAGCCCGACCGAGGTCTCCGGGCCGACCCCGGCGCGGGCGAGGGCGGCGGCGTACCGGGCGGTGCGGGCGGTCAGCGCCGCGTAGGTGAGGTTGCCGTCCACGGCCTTGACCGCGGTCTCGTTCGGCTGTTCGCGGGTCCAACGTTCCAGGCGGGCGAACAGCGGCGGGAGCCCGCCCGGGGCGTTCGCCCCGGCCGGCCCGGCATGGGGCTCGGTCATCCGTCGTTCCTCTCGGTGTCCGCGGGGCGGGCGGCCTCGGTGGCCCGCAGCCGCGGGCCGACCACCTGGCCCCCCGCGCCCTGCGGGAGCTGCATCGACTTGGTCTCCAGAAAGGCCTCCAGCCCGGCCGTGCCGCACTCGCGCCCGATCCCGGACTGCTTGAAGCCGCCGAAGGGCGCGGCCGGGTTGAACTGGCCGCCGTTCACGTCGACCAGGCCGGAGCGGAAGCGGCGCGCCATCCGCTCGGCGCGGGCGTCGTCGCCGGACCAGACCGCGCCGTGCAGCCCGTAGCGGGTGCCGTTGACGATCCGGACGGCCTGCTCCTCGTCGTCGTAGGGGATGACGGACAGCACCGGCCCGAAGATCTCCTCCTGGGCGATCGTGGTGAGCGGGTCGACGTCGGCGAAGACCGTCGGCCGGACGTAGTAGCCGGTGTCCAGGCCGGCGGGCCGGTCGGGGCCGCCGTGGACCAGGCGGGCTCCGCCCTCCTCGGCGCCGCGGCGGACGTATCCGGTGACGCGGGCGTGCGCGGCGGCGGACACCAGCGGGCCGAGGTCGGTCGCGGGATCGCGCGGATCCCCGGTGACGTAGCCCTCCATGGCCCGGACGGCGAGCTCGACGGCCTCGTCCTGGTGCTCGCGCGGCACCAGCAGGCGGCTCCACTGCAGGCAGGTCTGGCCGGTGTTGAAGAGCATCTGGTCGACGGTGGCGGCGACGGCCGGGGCCAGGTCGGCGTCGTCGAGGACGAGGCTGGCGTTCTTGCCGCCGAGTTCGAGGTGGACGCGCTTGACGCGGTCGGCGCCGAGCGCGGAGACGTCGCGTCCGGCCCGGGTCGAGCCGGTCAGGGAGACCACGTCGACCAGCGGGTGGGTGACCAGCGCCGTGCCGACGGTGTCGCCGGTGCCGACGACCATGTTGAAGACGCCGGGCGGCAGGTCGGCGTCGGCGATGGCCTCGGCGAGCAGCCGGGCGTGCAGCGGGGTGATCTCGCTCGGCTTGTGCACGACGGTGCAGCCGGCCGCGAGCGCCGGGAGGATCTTCTGCACGGTGAGCAGCAGCGGGGTGTTCCACGGGGTGATGCAGGCGGCCACTCCGGCGGCCTCGCGCACGACGAGCGAGTGGCCCACCCGCTCCTCGAAGGCGTAGGAGGCGGCGGTCTCGACGCAGTGCGCGGCCATGCCGAGGGACAGTCCGACGTGGGTGTGGCGGGCCATCCGGGCGGGTGCGCCGACCTCGGCGGTGATGATGTCGGCGAAGCGGTCGGCGCGTACCTCCATGGCCTCGACGACCCTGCGCAGCAGAGCGGTCCGTTCGCGCAGCGGGGTGGCCGCCCAGCCCTCGAAGGCCGCGGCGGCGGCACGGGCCGCGAGGTCGGCGTCCCGGGCGGTGCCGGCGGGCACGGTGGCCAGGGCGCGCTCGGTGGCGGGGTCGGTCACGACGAGGCGGCCCTCGGCCTCGGAGGCCACCCAGGCGCCGCCGATCCACTGGTCGGTGTAACGGGGCGGCAGGGGGGCCGCGTTCGGTTCGCCGCCGGGTGGTCTGGAGTCCTGTGGCGCGGTCGGCACGGTCAGCACGGTCACGGTGGGTTCCTCACTCGGTCACGGGATTCACGGGCTCGCTGAACAGCTGCGTCGGTCACGCGGTCACGCGGTCGCGGGGTCCGCGGTGCGGGCCAGGACGGCCGGGGCCCGGTTGTCGGGCCGGGCCCTGCGGACGGGGCGGGCCAGGGCGGGGCCCCGGACCTCCGCGCTCCACGGGGGTGTTCCGGGCTGGCGCCCGGCGGGCCGCAGGGCGCGGACCGTGGCGGGGGCGCCCCCGACGGAGGCCGGGGCCTGAGCGGGGGCGGCGCCGCGGGCGGCGGCCGGGATCAGGGTGCGCAGCAGCCGCTGGGTCTCGTGGCCGGGTGCCACGGCCAGCTCGTCGCGCATCCGGCGGGCGCACAGCTCGTACCAGCGCCGTACGCAGGCCAGTTCGCCGCGGCGGCCGTGTGCCGCCATCAGCGCGCGGTAGGTCTCCTCGTGGTGGCGGTCGATCTCCAGCGTGCGCTTGCAGAGCCCGATGAGCTCCACGAAGTCCTCGCGGTCCTCGGCGTCGGCGCGCAGCACGCCCAGGGCGCGCAGGACCAGCGCCCTGAGGTACTCGCGCTGTTCGACGACCCAGTCGGCGTTCTCGCCGCGCAGGAACTCGCCGCCGTACAGGGCGATCGCCGCCCGCAGCCGGGTCCGGGCGAGCGCGGTGTCTCCGGCGGTGGCGGCCCGCAGGCCGGCGTGCACGAGCTCCTGGAAGCGGTCGAGGTCGGACCACAGGCCGGCGACGTGCAGGACGTAGCCGAAGTCGCGGTAGACCAGCTGGATCCCGGAGTCCCCGGGGCGGTCGGGGTGGGCGTCCAGCACCCGGCGCAGGGCGTGGGCGGCGACCTTGAGCGAACTGCCCGCGGTGCTGTCGGTGCCGGGCCACAGGGACTCGTAGAGCCGGTCGCGGGTGAGCATCTGGCCGCGGTGGACCACGAGGTACTGGAAGAGGCCGCGGGCCTTGCCGGCCCGCCAGCGGCGTACGGGGGTGCCGTTCACGGTCAGCTCGAAATCGCCCAGGAAGCGGACGCGTACCGCCGGCCCCGCTGTCTCGGTCGCTGCGGTGGTCATCGCGTCCTCCCGGTCGTCGTCCCGCCTGCCGCTCTGCCTGCGAAGAGTCTGTTCGGAGGGTCTATATCGGGCCTACAACGGCCGGATCTTTGCGGTGTAGGGCGGTGATAGGGCGTTTTTCGACACTGATGAGCACGACCACCCGAACCCCCGAACCGCCGACTCCGAAATGAGGGCTGTTTCATGACCAGCACCGACACCCGGCTTCAGAAGGTCGTCATCCTGGGAGGCGGCACGGCCGGCTGGATGACGGCCGCGTATCTCGGCAAGGCGCTCCAGGGAACGGTCGACATCACCGTGCTCGAGGCGCCGACGATCCCCCGCATCGGGGTCGGCGAGGCGACCGTGCCCAATCTCCAGCGCTCGTTCTTCGACTACCTCGGGATCGCCGAGGACGAGTGGATGCGGGAGTGCAACGCCAGCTTCAAGATGGCCGTGCGCTTCGTGAACTGGCGCACCGACGGGCAGGGCGAGTCGACGGCCCGGGAGCTGCCGGGCGGCGGCCCGGACCACTTCTACCACCCCTTCGGGCTGCTGCCGGACTACGACCAGACGCCGCTGTCGCACTACTGGTTCAAGCGCAAGTACGAGGGCCGCACCACCGAGCCGTTCGACTACGCCTGCTTCCGCGAGCCCCCCGTGATGGACGCGATGAAGGCCCCGCGCTGGCTCGACGGCCGCCCGGCGACCCGGTACGCCTGGCACTTCGACGCCCAGCTGGTGGCCGACTTCCTGCGCCGCTTCGCCACCGAGAAGCAGGGCGTGAACCATGTCCAGGACGAGATGGTCCGGGTCGAGCAGGACTCCCGCGGGTACGTCACGACGCTGCACACCAAGGGCGGGCTGGCGCTGGACGCCGACCTGTTCGTGGACTGCTCGGGCTTCCGCGGGCTGCTGATCAACCAGGCGCTGCAGGAGCCGTTCATCGACATGAGCGACCACCTGCTGTGCGACAGCGCGGTGGCCACGGCCGTCCCGCACGACGACGCGGCGGGCGGGGTGGAGCCGTACACCTCGGCGATCGCCATGTCGTCGGGCTGGGCCTGGAAGATCCCCATGCTGGGCCGCTTCGGCACCGGCTACGTGTACTCCAGCAAGTTCGCCGACCAGGACACCGCCACCCGCGAGTTCGCGGACATGTGGGGCCTGGACGTGGAGGAGACGAAGTTCAACCACATCCGCTTCCGGGTCGGCCGCAACCGCCGCGCGTGGGTGAAGAATGTCGTCAGCATCGGCCTGTCGTCCTGCTTCCTGGAGCCGCTGGAGTCGACCGGCATCTACTTCATCACGGCCGCGATCTACCAGCTGGCCAAGCACTTCCCGGACAAGACCTTCAACGAGGGTCTGGTCGACAGCTTCAACCACGAGATCGAGGTGATGTTCGACGACACCCGCGACTTCATCCAGGCGCACTTCTTCTACGCGCCGCGCAACGACACGCCGTTCTGGCAGGCCAACAAGAAGCTGGTCCTCCCCGACAACATCAAGCAGAAGATCTCCGCCTACAAGGCCGGTCTGCCCATCAACTCCCCGATCACCGACGAGTCCACGTACTACGGCAACTTCGAGGCGGAGTTCCGCAACTTCTGGACCAACGGCAGCTACTACTGCATCTTCGCCGGCCTCGGTCTGGAGCCGGACGCCCCGCTGCCCACCCTCGCGCACCGGCCCGAATCGGTGGCCGGCGCCGAGCCCCTCTTCGACACCGTCAAGCGCCAGCAGCAGAACCTGCTGGAGACCCTCCCCAGCGCGTACGACTACCTGCGCCAACTGCACGGCGCGTAAGGCCCTCCGCGACCGCGGCCCGGCAGCACGGCTCTTGGCCGGCTGCCGGGCCGCAGTCGCTTCCAGCCACCTCAGGAGTCAGACATGCCCCACCGCTCCGCGCCCCATCCCGCCGCGCCGGACGAGTCGGCAAGAGACCGCCGCGCGGACCTCCGGCCCTTCATGGCCGCCTTCCCCAGCGGGGTGTCCATCGTCACCACCCTGGATTCGGACACCGTGCCCCATGGCCTGACCTGCAGTTCCGTCGCGAGCGTCGCACTCGATCCGCCCACGCTGGTGGTGTGCGTACGGGCGGCGAGCCCGACCCTCGCGGTGATCCTCGACCAGGGTGCCTTCGCCCTCAACCTGCTGCACGAGCGGGCCCGCGGCGCCTCCGACCTGTTCGCCTCCGGTGCGCCCGACCGCTTCGAGCGCGTCGAGTGGCGGCTGCCGCTGGGTGCGGGCGGGCCGCACCTGACCGCGGACACGCACGCCGTCGCGGACTGCGCCGTGGTCCGGACCGTGGGCTTCGGGGACCACACCGCCGTGTTCGCCCAGGTCCACCGGGTGACCGTACGGGAGGATCCGCAGCCCCTGCTGTACGGCCTGCGCCGGTACGCCCAGTGGTCGCAGGCGGCCGCGATACCACCGCCGGCCGCCCACCTCGACCCGTCCGCCGCCCTGCGCCCCGGAGCCCCCGAAGGAGACGCCCGTGTCGTCCGCTGACCCGCTGCCCGCGCTGCTGGTCGCCGTCCCGGCGGTGATCCTCGCCTGCCAGGTCGGCGCCTCCGTCTGCCGCCGGTTCGGCCAGCCCCCGGTGGTGGGCGAGATCGCCACCGGAATCCTGCTCGGCCCGTCCCTGCTGGGCTGGATCTGGCCGCAGGCCCAGCACGCGCTGTTCCCGGCGTCCGTCCTGCCGTACACCTCGGTCCTCGGACAACTCGGCCTGCTCGCCTTCATGTTCCTCGTCGGGCTGGAGCTCGATCTGAAGAGCCTGCGCGGCCACACCCGCGTGGCCGTCGCGGTGAGCCAGGCCGGGATGCTCCTGCCGCTGGCCCTGGGCGCACTCCTCGCGATAGCCATGTACGACGGATTCGCCCCGGACGGCGTGGGCCGGATGCCGTTCATCCTGTTCATGGCGGTGGCCATGAGCATCACGGCCTTCCCGGTCCTGGCCCGGATCCTCATCGACCGGGGCCTGTACGGGACGCCGCTCGGGGCACTCGCCATGGCCTGCGCGGCCGTGGACGACGTCGTCGCGTGGTGCCTGCTGGCCCTGGTGGTGGCCCTCTCCTCGGCCGGGTCACCGATGGAGGCGGCCACCACGGCCGGGCTCGCCGTGGCCTTCACGCTGTTCATGCTGTACGCGGTACGGCCGCTGCTGGCCCGCTGGGCGGGCCGCGCCGACCGCACCGGGGACGCGGCGGTTCTGGTGGCGCTGTTCAGCGGACTGAGCGTGTCCGCGCTGGCCACCGACCTGATCGGCGTGCACGCGCTGTTCGGCGCGTTCCTGTTCGGCGTGATCACCCCGCGCGCCGGGGGCCGCATCGAGGTCTCGGCGGCCCGGCTGCGCGCCTTCACCGTGCCCGTGCTGTTGCCGCTGTTCTTCGTACACACGGGCCTGCGCACCGACATCGGGGGGCTGACGGCCTCGCCCGAGCTGTGGCTCTGGACGGCCGCGATCCTGGCGGTCGCCTTCCTCGGCAAGTGGGGCGGCGCCTCGGGCGCGGCGCGCGCCTGCGGAAGACCGTGGCGGGAGGCCCTGTCGATCGGCGCCCTGATGAACTGCCGGGGGCTGACGGAGCTGGTGGTGCTCAATGTCGGACTGGAACTGGGCGTCATCGGACCGCAGTTGTTCACCATGCTCGTGCTGATGGCGCTGGTGACGACGGCGATCACCAGCCCGGCGCTCACCCGGCTGCGCGCCAAGGAGTCCCCCGGGCCGGACGGGGCCCTGGCCCCGCCCGAGAGCGCCCTCTCCCGACCCTGACGACCGGACCCGGCCGGCGGGTGCCTGACGGATGTTCAGGCGCTCGCCGGCTGCTGCCGTACCGCCGCCAGGTCCCGTTCGTAGCGGATCGCGGGGCGGCCGTCCAGGACGGTCTCCCCCACCGGCAGGAATCCGGTGCGCAGCAGGACCGTGCGCGATCCGGTGTTGTCGACGGCGGCCGCGGCGCGCAGGGTCCGCAGCCCGTACGTGTCCGCGGCGAGCAGCAGGACCTGCCGGACGGCGCTGGTGGCCAGGCCCCGGCCGGCGGCCTCCTGCGCGACGCGGAAGCCCAGTTCGGCGGAGCCGTCCTCGACGTCGATCAGGTTGATCCGTCCCAGCACCTCCCCGTCGCCGCCGATGATCAGGTGGAGGTGGTCACGCCCGGCCTCCTGCCCGGCGAGGAGTTCGCCGTGGCGGGAGTCGAAGTCGGCGAAGTACGCGTCCCCGCGGTCGGGCACCGACTGCGCGAAGTAGGCGCGGTTGGCGCTCTCGAACGCGAGCAGGGCCGGGGCGTGTTCGGCTCGGAGCCGCTGGAGTTCCGTCATCGAAGCATCCTAGTGCTGTGGCCGGAAAGGTTCGCCGGGTCGCGGTGTCCGGTGCGGTGGATCGCAAGGCGGAGGGCCACGGCCCGTACCGGACGTACTCGCGTGGTCCGACAACGCGGCGAGGTGCCGTGCCGGGCGCCGCGACCCGGTGCACCTTTCCGGTCACAGCACTGGGCAGGTCGCGGCCCTCCGGCCCGGTTCATCGCGGCGTGCTCTCCGTCGGTACGCACAGCACGGGGATCGGCGAGAGGTGCAGGAGCTTGTGCGGGGTGGAGCCGAGCAGGGCGCCGCGCATCGGGCTGTCGCCCCAGCTGCCGACGATGATGACGCGGGCGTCGTGGCGCCGGGCGGCGTCGAGCAGCGCCTGGGCCGGCTTCTCGTCGGCCACCTCGACCGTGGAGGGCACGCCGGCGGCGTCGGCCTCCTGTACGGCATGCGCGAGGGCGCTGCGGCCCGCCTGGCGGACGGCTTCCCGGTGGGCGCGGGACTCCTCGCCGGTGGGGCCCGGGGCGGCCGCGCCGTAGACGAGGACGAGGGGTTCGCCGAAGGCGGTGGCCACCTCCAGGGCGACCTGCAGGGCCCGCTCGGCGCCCGGTGATTCGTCGTATCCGAGGACCACGGACATCGGGACTCCTCAGCGCTTGCGGGTGTGGACGAGGGCCGGGTCGACCACTGTGCGCCGCTCCTGCCAGAACCGGCCGTCCCGGACCCGCCAGAAGCACATGACGAGCACGCCGACGAGGGCGATGGCGATCCCGATGACGAGCGGCGGGCCGAGGCCGAACCAGGAGACGCCGCTCGCCGAGTTCTCCGGGTTCGACATGTCGCCGATCGACTCGATCAGCAGCCAGATCAGCAGGCCGGCGCCGACCACCGGGCCGACGCCGATGAGCAGGAGGTTGTGCGGGCTCTCCGTCAGGTGGCGGCGGTAGTAGACGGCGCAGGCCAGGCCGGTGAGCGCGTAGTAGAAGGCGATGAGCAGGGACAGCGCGGTGAGCGAGTCCAGGAGCGCGTTCTCGCTGATCTGGTTGACGACGAGGTACCAGCCGATGGCGATGCCGGCCACCCACCAGGTGCTCACGTCCGGGGTCCGGAACCGCGGGTGGATGTGCGCGAGGGGCGGGGGCAGGGCGTGCCGGCGGGCCATGGACAGGGCGGTGCGGGAGGCCGGGATGATCGTGGTCTGGGTGGAGGCGAGTGCGGAGGTGCAGACGGCGAGGAGCACGACCCAGTCCCAGCCGCCCATGACCTCGTGGGCGAGGACGGCGAAGATGGCCTCCTCCTCGGCGGCGTTCTCGGCGAGGAAGACGGTGCCGGCGTAGCCGACGACCGCGAAGCCCACGGACAGGTAGGTGACCAGGAGGATCACCGTGGACCAGATCCCGGCCTTGCCGGGGGCCGTCGCGGAGTTCTCGACCTCCTCGGTGAGGTTGACCGCGGACTCCCAGCCCCAGTACATGAATACGCCGAGCAGCAGTCCGCCGGTGAGGGCGGCGCCGCCGGCGCCGAAGGGGTTGAGCCAGCTGATGCTCGGCTCGATCTCCTCCAGGGTGCTGGTGCCGGCGTAGATGCGGTAGATGGCGACCACCGCGAAGGTCAGGAGGAAGAAGACCTGGGCGAGGATGAGGATGTCCTGGAGGTGGGCCGACAGTTCGGTGCCGATGACGCAGATCGCGGTCATGGCCAGGATCACCGCGACGGTGAGGCTCTGCCGGATCCAGGCGTTGGCGGCCCAGTCGTCCAGTCCGAAGGCGAGCAGCCCGAAGTTGACGGCGACGTCCGCGAGCGAGCCGATGACCAGCACGCCCGTCATGGCGATCGCCCAGCCGCCGAGCCAGCCCGCCCAGGGGCCCATGGCCCGGGTCACCCAGGAGAAGGTCGTCCCGCAGTCCTGGTCGACCTTGTTCAGGTAGTAGAAGGCGGCCGCGATGAGCAGCATCGGCACGAAGGAGGCCAGCATGACGCCCGGCGCGTAGATCCCGACGAGGGCCACGATCGGTCCGAGGACGGCGGCGAGGGAGTAGGCGGGCGAGGTCGAGTTCAGGCCGATCACGAGCGCGTCGAGGAAGCCGATCGCGTTGGCCTTGAGCCCCGCTTCCTGGGTGGGCGTACCGGGGCCGTCGCCCGCACCGTCATGGCTCATGTACGAATGGTCACGCAGGCGGCCCCGGCGCGCGAGGCGAGCGGGGGCCGCCCGGACGCGGCCGGTACGCGGCCGGGCACGGGCGTCCGCAACCGGGTCGGCGGCGGAGTCGAGGGCGGGGTCAGTCCCGGGCGTTCCAGCCCGCGATCACCGGGAGCCCGCGCTCCGTCGAGAGCGTGCTGACGGTGCCCGTGCGCAGCAGGAAGAGCCGGCCGTACTCCGGATCCAGGCGCAGGTAGCGGGCGGTCAGGACGCGCAGGAAGTGGCCGTGGGCGACGAGCACCACGTCTCCGTCGTCCCTGCGGAGCACGGGGGCGACCCGGGCCAGGACCCGGTCCGCGCGGGCGCCCACCTGGGCGGCGCTCTCGCCGGGGTGGTCCGCGTCGCCGGGCGGGACGCCGTGGGTCCACAGGGACCAGTCGGGGGTGGTCCGGTGGATCTCGGCGGTGGTGATGCCCTCGTAGCCGCCGTAGTCCCACTCGTACAGGTCGGAGTCGATGCCGGCGCCGGGCAGCCCGGCGAGTTCGGCGGTGGCGCAGGCCCGGCGCAGCGGGCTGGTCAGCACCAGGGCCGGCCGCCGGTCCCGGAAGTAGGGGGCCAGGCAGATGGCCTCCTCCACCCCGCGCGCGGTCAGCGGAATGTCGGTGCGCCCGGTGTGCCGCCCATTGGCGCTCCAGGCGGTCTCACCGTGCCTCACCAGCAGAAGATCACTCACCCTCCGGACCCTACGCCTTCCGGCATGTCGTCGCCGCAGGGCCCGGCGGGCGTGTCACTGTCGGGCGTCATGGACGAGGACCGGAAGGCCGCGCGGACGGCCGGTTCGCGGCTCCCGCCGCACATGCCTGCGCTGATGGTCGCCCTGACCGCGGTGACCGGGGTGATCGAGGCGGTGAGCCTGCTCGCGCTCGGTCCGGCCTTCACGGCGATGCAGACCGGCAACGTGCTGTTCCTGGCCTTTGGCGTCGCGCAGGCGCCCGATCTGCCGACACTGCCCGCCGGCATCTCGCTGGCCGCGTTCGTCCTCGGGGTGTTCTGCGGCTCCCACCTGGAGTCCGTGACGGAGGCCCGCGGGCGCCGCTGGTTCGTCATGGGCCTCCTCGTCGAGGCGGGGCTGATCCTGGCCGCAGCCGCGGCGGCGTGGGGACTGGTTCCGCGGTACGGGTCGCCGACCCCGCGGCACCTGGCGGTGACGGCGGTCCTGGCGCTGGCGATGGGCATGCGCAACACCACGATCATGCGGGCGAACGTGCCGGGGGTGCCGACGACGCTGGTCACCCGGTCCATGACGGCCTTCCTCGGCGGATCCGCCATGGGGCGCGACGCCGTCTACGGATACGGGTCGGCCGGCTGGAAGCTGCGCGGCGTGTCCGTCCTGGCCATGTTCGCCGGCGGGGTCCTCGGGGCGCTGCTGATCCATGCCGGCGCGACGGTCGGCTGGCTGCTGCTGCCGCCCGCCGCCGCGGTGCTGGTGGTGGGCCTGGCCTACCGCAAGCAGCCTCCGCTGCACACCGGGCAGGCCCCTGGCCGGGAAGGGCCGCGGTGAACGGGGCCGTTGGTACAGTCACGGCATGGCGGTGGACGAGCTCGACACCAAGATCCTGCGCCTGCTGATCGAGCAGCCGCGCACCAGCGTCCGTGAGTACGCCCGGATCCTCGGTGTCGCGCGCGGCACCCTCCAGGCCCGGCTGGACCGGCTGGAGCGCACGGGCGTGATCACCGGGACGGGACCGGTGCTCTCCCCCGCGGCGCTGGGCCACCCGGTGCTGGCCTTCGTGCACATCGAGGTCACCCAGGGCCATCTGGACGACGTGGGCGACGCGCTGGCCGCCGTACCGGAGATCATCGAGGCCTTCTCCATCACCGGTGGCGGGGACCTGCTGACCCGGGTGGCGGCCCGGGACAACGGGCATCTGGAGGACGTGATCCAGCGGCTGATCCAGCTCCCCGGCGTGGTCCGCACGCGGACCGAGGTGGCGCTGCGCGAGCGGGTCCCCCACCGGCTGCTGCCCCTGGTCGAAGCAGTGGGGAGAAATGCCCGCAAAACCTGACAAGATGGCCGGTACGGGATGGGCCAGGACGCGACAGGCAGGACGGGCACAGCGGATGATCTCCGTCATATTCGATCTCGACGGCACCCTCGTGGACAGCGAGCCGAACTACTACGAGTCCGGGCGCCGCACGCTGGAGCGGCACGGCGTCCCCGATTTCACGTGGGAACAGCACTCCCGCTTCATCGGCATCGGCACGCTGGAGACCCTGGAGATCCTCAAGGAGCGGTACGGGATCCCGGCACCGGTCGAGCAGCTCCTCGCCCAGCAGAACGCCGCCTACCTGGAGCTCGCGCGCACCCGGACCGAGGTCTTCCCGCAGATGCGGGAACTCGTCGCACGGCTGCGCGCCGAGGGGGCGGCGATGGCCGTGGCCTCCGGTTCCTCGCGTGAGGCGATCGACGCCGTACTGGCGGGCACCGGCCTGGACGCGCTGCTGACCACCGTGGGGTCCGCGGAGGAGGTCGCGCAGGGCAAGCCCGCTCCGGACGTGTTCCTGGAGGCGGCCCGCCGGCTGGGCGCCGCGCCGGCCGACTGCGTGGTGGTGGAGGACGCGGCGCCGGGGGCGCGGGCCGCCCGCGCCGCGGGCATGGGGTGCATCGTGGTCCCGTACGCGGCGGAGATCGCGGACGACCCGGCCTTCACGTCCGCCGGGCTCCTCTTCCGCGGCGGGCAGCCGGAGTTCAGCGCCGACGCCGCGTACGAGTGGCTGCGCGCGCGGTTCGCGGGCCGGGCCGCCTGACGGATCGGCGGGGAGATCCGCCGGGCGGAGCGTTCCGGCCCCTGGTGCCCTGGGGGCGCGGCTGTCACCATGCGTGCGTGACCGCGACCCTGCACCCGGGCACCCGCGGCGGCGGCCCGCGCCGGTGGCCCCTGCTCGGGAACCTGCCCGCCTTCGCCCGCGATCCGCTGGCCTTCTTCGAATCCCTGCGCGACGACTACGGGGACTGGGTGCCGTGGTCCCTCGGCCCGAAGCGCAATGTGCTGGTCTCCCTGCCCGAGCACGCCGGTGAACTGCTCGGCGCCGTCGAATCCACCTTCAGGCCGACGGAACTGGGCTGGGCCTTCCACCAGTTGCTGGGCGACGGGGTGGTCGTCGCGACCGGCGACGACTGGCGGCGCAAGCGGGCCCTGGTCCAGCCGGCCGTCCGGCCGCGCCAGGTGCGCTCGTACGCCGCCACCATGGTGGAGTGCGCGGACGCGCTGGCCGGCGGCTGGCAGGAGGGCGCGCGGATCGACGTGCACCGGGAGATGGCCGGCCTCACCCAGCGGATCGCCGTGCGCACGCTGTTCGGCAGCGACGCCGCAGGCCGCGAGGCTCCCATCAGCGCGGCCATGGCCACGGCGCAGCGCGAACTGGGGGCGGAGTTCCGCGGGCTGACGCTGTTCCTCCCGCCGTGGGTGCGCACTCCCGGACGGCGCCGCATGCGCGAGGCCGTGGCGGTCCTCGACCGGGAGATCGAGCACGTCATACGCGAGCACGAGACGGCGTCGGCGGCCGGTGCGGAGCGCGACGACCTGCTGAGCCGGCTGCTGGCGGCGCGTGACGAGCACGGCGGGCCGCTGTCGCGCAAGGAGCTGCGGGACGAGTCGATCACCCTCTACATCGGCGGGCACGAGACCACCTCCACCACCCTGACCTGGGCCTGGCAGCTGCTGTCGGGGGCGCCCGGGGCCCGGGCCCGGCTGGCGGAGGAGCTGGACCGCGTACTCGGCGGGCGCCTGCCGACGTACGACGACTACGCGCTGCTGCCGTGGACCCGGCAGGTGGTCAAGGAGACGCTGCGGATCTATCCGCCGATCTGGCTGATCTCGGCGGTGGCCACCGAGGGCGCGACCCTCGGCGGGCGGCCGGTGCCGGCGGGGACGTCGGTGTGGACCAGCCCCTGGTCGGTGCACCGCGACCGGCGCTGGTTCCCGGACCCGGAGGCCTTCCGCCCCGAGCGGTGGGACGACGACGCCCCGCACCGGGTGCCCGAACACGCCTGGTTCCCCTTCGGCGGCGGCCCGCGGGCCTGCCTGGGCGCACGGTTCGCGCTGGTGGAGGCCGCGCTCGTGCTGGCCGTGCTGGGGCAGCGGTTCCACCTGGACAGCGGGAGCGAACGGGCCGGGGTCTTCCCCGGCCTCACGCTCCAGCCGGACCGGCCGGTCCTGGCCACGCTGCGGCCCGCCGGCGCGCAGGGGGCGTAGCGGCGGGGAAGATCCCGCGACCGCCACGAGTTGGTAGAACCGTGAACTATTTGAGGCGGGACGCGGGCGCGGGCACGGACGGGCACGCGGGGGTGGATGTGGACGTGGTGGTCGTCGGGGCCGGGCAGGCGGGCCTGTCCAGCGCGTACCACCTGGCACGGGCGGGGCTCGACCACGTGGTCCTCGACCACGCACCCCGCCCGGGCGGGGCCTGGCAGTACCGCTGGCCCTCGCTCACCTACGGCAGGGTCCACGGCATGCACGCCCTGCCCGGCATGGAACTCACCGGCGCCGATCCGCTGCGTCCCTCGTCGGAGGTGGTCGGGGAGTACTTCGCCGCCTATGAGGACCGGTTCGGCCTGCGCGTACGGCGACCCGTGGACGTGTCGGCGGTGCGCGAGGGGAACGGCGGACGGCTGCGCGTGGAGACCTCGGGCGGTGTCTGGTCGGCGCGGGCCCTGATCAATGCGACCGGGACCTGGGACCGGCCGTTCTGGCCGCGCTACCCGGGTCAGGAGACGTTCCGCGGCCGCCAGCTGCACACCGCGAACTACCCCGGGCCGCAGGAGTTCACCGGTGCGCGGGTGATCGTCGTGGGCGGCGGCACGTCGGCGGTCCAGCACCTGCTGGAGATGTCCGGGGTGGCAGAGCGGACCACCTGGGTGACCCGGCGGCCCCCGGTCTTCCGCGACGGAGGCTTCGGCGAGGCCGAGGGCCGGGCGGCGGTGGCCCTGGTCGACGAGCGGGTGCGCCGTGGGCTGCCGCCGCAGAGCGTGGTCAGCGTGACCGGCCTCCCGCTCAACGAGGCCGTCCGGGCCGGTCTGGCCTCGGGCGTCCTGAACCGCCTGCCGGTGTTCGACCGGATCACCGCCACGGGTGCCGCCTGGGCCGACGGCAGCCGCGTGGACGCGGACGTCATCCTGTGGGCCACCGGGTTCCGCGCGGCCGTCGACCACCTGGCGCCGCTGCGCCTGCGCGAGCCGGGCGGCGGCATCCGCGTCGAGGGGACCCGCGCCGTCCGCGACGAACGGATCCACCTGGTCGGCTACGGCCCGTCGGCCTCGACCATCGGCGCCAACCGCGCCGGCGGCGCCGCGGTCCGCGACATCCGCCGCCTGCTGAGCCGCGACCCGGCGGTCGCGCCCGCGCCCTGATCCGGCCGGGGGCCGGCGCAGGGCGGGGCGGGGGCGGGGTCCTCCGGGCCACCGGACCCTGCGGTTTTCCGCAGGGTCCGGACCTGCGGAAAACCGCAGCGTGCCGGATGGAAACCCTCATACCGGCCCTGAGCTGCGGTTTCTAGCGTGGAGGTGCAAGGGGCAGCCGCCCCGGGCAACCGCCCCACTTCCCTGGAGACCTCAGCATGCCGCACGTCATGACCACGGCGCTCCCCCATGAGCCGGCCGGCGGGTTCGCCGGCTGGGCCACCGACCTCGTCGACACGATGGGCGGCCCCGGGGCCGGCCTCGCCATCGCCCTGGAGAACCTCTTCCCGCCGCTGCCGAGCGAGGTGATCCTGCCGATGACCGGTTTCGCGGCCGGGCAGGGTGTGCTCAGTCTGGCCTCGGCCCTGTTCTGGACCACCCTCGGTTCGGTGGCGGGAGCCCTGGCCCTCTACTGGCTCGGCGCGCTCTTCGGCCGGGAGCGGATGCACGCGATCTGGGCCACGCTGCCGCTGGTGAAGGCCTCCGACCTGGTCCGCACCGAGGAGTGGTTCGCCAGGCACGGCACCAAGGCCGTCTTCCTGGGCCGGATGGTGCCGATCTTCCGCAGCCTCGTCTCGGTACCGGCCGGGGTGGAGCGCATGCCGCTGCCGGTCTTCCTGATGCTCACGACGCTGGGCAGCCTCATCTGGAACGGCGTCCTGGTCATGGCCGGCTACTGGCTGGGCGACCGCTGGGAGCTGGTGGAGGGCTACGTCGGCGTGCTGTCCAAGGTGGTGCTGGCAGTGGTGGCCGTGGCGCTCGCGGCCTACCTGGCCGTGCGCCTGCGCGGCCGCGGCTCCGCCCGGCACCGCCGCGCCTCGTGACCGCGGGCGGCGCGCGCGAGGGGCGCTCCGCGCTCCCCGGACCGCCCGGACGATCTTGTCCGGGCGGTCCGACCGCACTAGGCTCGGGCTCCGTGCGAGGGGACTTACCGGGGGCGGCTGCGGAAGGCCGCGTTCCCGAGGGCCGGGCCGTGATCCGACGCGCGTCGTGGCCGCGCCGCTGGCTCGGCGTGCTGCTCGGCTGCGGCACCGCCCTGATCAGCCTCGCGTACTTCCTCGTCACGGGCATCGCACTGGGCCCCTTCCTCCTGTGGCCCCGCACGCGCCCGGACGCGCTGGGCATCCTCGCCGGCGGTGCTCACCGGCTGGCGGCGCTGGAGCGGATGCGCCGCTCGGTGTTCTTCGGCGACCTCTTCCCGGACGCGTACGAGACCGGCGACGGGAAGACCCTGCGCTTCCTCCTGGCCCGCTGCTGCGCGGGGCTGCTGTGCACCGTCGTGGTCGGGCTGCTGGGGTTCGGCACGGTCCTGGCCGCCCTGCTCCTCGGTGCGGCGGTGCGCGGCACACCGGCCTGGACCGAGCTCCTGACCCAGGTCCTGCTGGGCGGGGTCCTGCTCTTCCTCGACGTACAGGGCCTGGCCTCGCTGGCCGCCCTCGACGCGCGGCTCGCCCGCGCGTGCTTCGGCCCCTCCGAGCGCGAGCTGCTCCAGCGGCGCATCGACGAACTGGCCACCAGCCGGGCCGCGGTCGTGCGGGCCGTGGACGCCGAGCGCCGGCGCATCGAACGTGATCTGCACGACGGGGTCCAGCAGCGGCTCGTGGCCCTGGCCATGCTGCTGGGCCGGGCCCGCCGCGGCCGCGAGCGCGACCCCCGGCAGGCCGACGCCCTGCTCGACCAGGCGCACCGCCAGTCGCAGGAGGTCCTGACCGAACTGCGCGAGGTGGCCTGGCGCGTGTACCCCTCGGCGCTGGACAGCGTGGGGCTGGAGGAGGCGCTGGGCGGGGTGGCCGAACGCTGCGCGATCCCGCTGCGCACCGAGTTCGCCGTCGCGGGGCCGCTGCCGCAACCGGTGTCGACCGCCGCCTACTTCGTGGTCTCCGAGGCCGTCACGAACGCCGCCAAGCACTCGGGGGCCACCGCGGTCACCGTGCGGGTGGCGCGGCTCGGCCCCGTCCTGACCGTGCGGATACACGACGACGGCAAGGGCGGCGCGGATCCGGCGGGCACCGGGCTGACCGGCCTGCTCAGCCGCGTGGCGGCGCTCGACGGCCTGCTGCATGTCGACAGCCCCCTCGGGGGACCCACCACCGTCACCGCGGAGCTGCCATGCGTGTGATCCTCGCCGAGGACTCGACCCTGCTGCGGGAGGGCCTGGTACGGCTGCTCGTGGAGGAGGGCCACGAGGTGCTCGCCGCGCTGCCCGACGCGGTCACCCTGCTCAAGGAGGTGGAGGAGCAGCGGCCCGATGTCGTCGTGGTCGACATCCGGATGCCGCCGACGCACACCGACGAGGGGTTGCGGGCCGCCGTGGAGATCCGCGAACGCCGGCCGGAGGTGGGGGTGCTGGTGCTGTCGCAGCATGTCGAGCGCAGCTATGCCGCCCAGTTGCTGGCGTCGAACGCGGAGCGGGTGGGATACCTCCTCAAGGACCGGGTGGCGCAGGTGGAGGAGTTCCTCGACGCGCTGGAGCGGATCCGCGCGGGCGGGGCCGTGATCGACCCGGAGGTGGTGCGGCAGCTGGTCGTCCGCACCACCCACGGCGATCCGCTGGCCCGGCTCACCCCGCGCGAGCGCACGGTGCTGGAGGCCCTCGCCCAGGGGCTGACGAACACGGCCATCGCGAACGAGCTGCACATCTCGCTGAGTTCGGTCGAGAAGAACCTCAACGCGGTCTTCGACAAGCTGGAGCTGTCGCACACCACCGGCTACAGCCGCCGCATCCTCGCGGTGCTCCGCTACCTGGAGACGTAGGCGGCGGGGTCAGCCGGTGCGCGGGCCCGCTGGGGCGGCGCGGTGCTTGTTGAAGTCCGCCACGTGCTTCCTGTGCTCCGCGTACGTCGCCGAGAAGCGGGTGTCGCCCGGCTTGACGGTGACGAAGTACAGCCAGTCGCCCGGTGTCGGCGCGACCGCCGCCGCCATCGCCTCCAGGCCCGGGCTGTCGATGGGCGTGGGCGGCAGGCCCTGGCGTTCGTAGGTGTTGAAGGGGCTGTCGATCCGGGTGTCGCTCAGCGTCGTGTCGACCGTGTTGCGGTTCAGCGCGTAGTTGAGGGTGGAGTCCATCTGGAGCGGCATCGACTTCGCCAGCCGGTTGTGCACCACCCGGGCGACCTTGCCCATGTCGGCGCGGGTGTCGGCCTCCGCCTCGATGACGCTGGCCATCGTCGCCGTCTGGTACGGGGTCATCCCGTGGGCCTTGCCGCCGTCGGCCACGGCCTTGGTGGCGAGCTTCTCGTTGGCCGTGCGCACCATGTGGGCGAGGAGTGCCGCCGGGGTGGTCTTCGAGGTCACCGGGTACGTCGCCGGGAAGAGGTACCCCTCCGGGTTGCCCTTGGCTTCCGGGGGCAGGGCCGGTGCGACGGTGGGCACCGCCGACTTGGCGGACCCTGGCGGGAGCTTCAGTTCGCGGTCGACCGCCGCGTACACCTGGGCCGCGCGCCAGCCCTCGGGGATCGTCAGCCGGCGCGGTCTCTCGGGCTCCTGGGCACCCCGCAGGACCGGGATCAGGACGACCGCACCGATCGCGAGCAGCACGCCGAGGAAGAGCGCCAGTCGGCCCCGGCGGGTGAGCCGGGATCGGCGCTGGGGCGGCCGGTACTCATGACTCATGCGGGAACGCTAACCCGCAGACCACCACTTTTCCGACATCCGACCCGCGTGCCGGTCATACAGTCATACGTTCACCGGAGCGAGCTGCGTGCCCTTCGGCGGCTCGGGGGCGAGCGCGGCGTCCCGGTCCCGGCGGACCAGGGCCGCGTACCGGCCGTCCGCCTCGATGAGTTCCTCGTGGGTGCCGCGCTCGGCTATGCGGCCGCCGTCGAGGACCACGATCTGGTCGGCGTCGCGCACGGTGGACAGGCGGTGCGCGATGGTGATGGTGGTGCGGCCCGCGGACAGGTGGTCGATGGCCTGCTGGACGGCGTGCTCGGTACGGGTGTCGAGGGCGCTGGTGGCCTCGTCGAGGATGAGCACCGGAGGGTCCCTGAGGATGGTGCGGGCGATGGCGAGGCGCTGCTTCTCGCCGCCCGAGAAGCGGTAGCCGCGCTCGCCGACCAGGGTGTCGTAGCCGTCGGGCAGGGACGCGATGTGGTCGTGGATCTGGGCGGCGCGGGCCGCCTGGGCGATCTCCTCGTCGGTGGCGTCCGGCTTGGCGAAGCGCAGGTTGTCCGCGACCGAGGCGTGGAAGAGGTAGGTCTCCTGCGAGACCACCCCGATGGAGCGGGCCAGCGAGTCGAAGTCGAGGTCGCGCACGTCCACCCCGTCGATGGCGACCCGCCCGCCGGTCACGTCGTAGAGCCGCGGCACGAGGTAGCTGAGGGTGCTCTTCCCGGAGCCCGTCGGACCGACCACGGCGAGGGAGCCGCCGGCGGGGACCGTGATGTCGATCCCGGAGAGGGTGGGGCCGTTCTCGGCGTCGTAGGCGAAGTGCACGCCCTCCAGGGCGACCTCGCCCCTGGCCCGGTCCAGCCGCACCGGGTCCGCGCGCTCGGTGATGTCCACCGGCAGGTCGAGGTACTCGAAGATGCGGGCGAACAGCGCCAGCGAGGTCTGTATCTGCACACCGGTGGACAGCAGGCTCACGGCGGGCCGGAAGAGTCCCTGCTGGAGGGTGACGAAGGCCACGAGGGTGCCGACGGAGAGCGAGGGGGCACCGGTCTGGAGGGCGATTCCGGCGGCCCAGTAGATGAGCGCGGGCATGGCGGCCATGACGATGCCGATGGTGGACATCCGCCAGCGCCCGGCCATGCTGGAGCGCACTTCGAGGTCGACGAGCTTCTCCGACTCCGCGGAGAAGGCGGCCGTGAGCGAATCGGAGCGGCCCATGGTGCGGCCGAGCAGGATGCCGCTCACCGAGAGGGACTCGGTGACCGTCGCGGCCATGGCGGCCATCTGCTTCTGCCGCTTCGTCGTGATCCTCTTGCGCTCGTTCCCGACCCGCCGGCTGATCCACACGAAGACGGGCAGCAGGAGCAGCGAGACCAGGGTGAGCCGCCAGTCGAGCGCGAGCATGGCGACCACGGTGGCGATGACGGCCGTCAGGTTGGAGACGAGCGAGGTCGCGGTGGAGGTCACGGTGGCCTGCATGCCGCCGATGTCGTTGGCGATGCGGGACTGCACCTCTCCGGTGCGGGTCCGGGTGAAGAAGGCGAGCGGCATCCGCTGGAGCTGCTCGTAGACGGCGGTGCGCAGGTCGTGCATGACGCGCTGGCCCACCGTGGTGGATATCAGCGTCTGGAGCACGCCGAAGACGCTCGTGACGACGGCGGTGGCGATCATGCCGAGCGCGAGCAGGCTGAGCAGTCCGGTGCGGCCCTGCGGGATCGCGACGTCGAGGATCTCCTTGAGCAGGAACGGCGAGGCGACGCCGACCAGCGAGGAGGCGCCGACGAGCAGGCCGACGACGGCGAGCCGGCCGCGGTAGGGGCGGAACAGCGCGACGATCCGGCGCAGCTCGCGGGGCTGCTCGGCCGGGGCGGGTCGGGTCGGATCGAGGGGGTCTTTCGATGGGGTCCACTTCGGTTCGTCGTGCGGCATGGGCACCCTCTCAGGGTCGGGGGACGGGGATCGAAGGCTTTCGCGGCGCCGGCTCGGGCAGAGCCGGCACCATTGGAGCATAGGTCATTGTTACCTATACTCACAATGAACGGGGTCCTGATATCGTTCCCGCATGAGCTCCGCCTCCGACACCGATCGCCTCCTCGCCGAGCAGCTCCTGCGCCTGACGCGCAGGCTCCACCGGATCCAGAAGCGCCACATGGTGCCGCTCGGGATCACTCCCGCCCAGAGTCGGCTGCTGCGCCTCGTCTCGCATTACGAGGGCGAGCAGCCGCCCCGGATGTCGGACCTCGCCGCCCGGCTCGAGGTCGTCCCCCGTGCGGTGACCACCCTCGTCGACGGCCTGGAGGCGGCCGAGTGCGTGCGGCGCGTGCCCGACCCGGCGAACCGCCGCGTCATCAGGATCGAGCTCACCGACACCGGACGCGCCACGCTGCGCCGTCTGCGCAACGCGCGGACCGACGCGGCAGAGGAGATCCTGGCTCCGTTGACCGCCGACCAGCGCGAGGTGCTCGGCGGTCTGCTGAACGCCCTGTCGGACGCCCCGGCGGAGCGCACCTGCTGACTGGGCCACCCGAGGGCCGTACCGAGGCGAGGGGTCGCACATGCCGCTGCTGGAACCGAAGGCGGGGGCCCTGCGCCCACGCAGCATCAGCGGCCCCTCACCCGACCGGGTCCCCCCGCACCGGGTCGGCGGCACACCGGAACCCCTGCGCACCGAGCTGACCGAGCTGCTGGGGGCCGAGAAGGTGCTGGGGAAGGTCTCCGACCTGGTCCGCTACGCCTCCGACGCCTCGCCCTACCGCTTCGTGCCCCAGGTCGTGGTGATCGCCGAGGACCTCGACGACGTCTCCGCAGTCCTCTCCTACGCCCACGGCCGGCAGCGCGAGGTCGTCTTCCGCGCCGCCGGGACCTCGCTCAACGGCCAGGCCCAGGGCGAGGACATCCTGGTCGACGTACGCCGCCACTGGGCCGGCGTCGAGGTCCTGGAGGAGGGCCGGCGGGCCCGCATCCGGCCCGGCACCACCGTGCTGCGGGCCAATGCCGCGCTGGCCCGGCACGGCCGGATCCTCGGCCCCGACCCGGCCAGCGCCATCGCCTGCACCGTCGGCGGGGTCGTCGCCAACAACGCCTCCGGGATGACGGCGGGCACCACGCGGAACTCCTACCGCACGCTGTCCTCCCTCACCTTCGTCCTGCCCGGCGGCACCGTCGTGGACACGGCCGACCCGCTGGCCGACGAGGAACTGGCGCGCGCCGAACCGGCCCTGTGCCGCGGACTGATGGCGATCAAGCGGGAGATCGAGGCCGATCCCGCGCTGACCGCCCGGATCCGCGCCAAGTACGAGATCAAGAACACCACCGGCTACCGGCTCGACGCCTACCTGGACGGCAACACCCCCGTCGAGATCCTGCGGGGGCTGATGGTCGGCTCGGAGGGCACCCTCGGCTTCATCTCCGAGGTCGTCTTCGACACCCTGCCGCTGGACCGCGAACTGTGGACCGCCCTGCTCTTCTTCCCCTCCCTGCCCGCCGCGGCCGCGGCCGTTCCCCGCTTCAACGAGGCGGGCGCACTCGCCGTCGAGCTGATGGACGCGAACACCCTGCGGGCCTCGGTCAGCGTCGAGGGGGTGCCCGCCGACTGGGCCGGACTGCCGGGGACGACCACGGCCCTGCTCGTGGAGTTCCGGGCTCCGGACGCGGCCGGCCGCGAGGCCTGCGCACGCCGCGCGGCAACGGCCCTCGAAGGGCTCGACCTGATCGCCCCCGTGCCCTCGATCACCAACCGCTTCACCAGCGACCCGGGGACCATCAGCGGCTACTGGAAGGCCCGCAAGGCCTTCGTCACCGCCGTCGGCGGTGCCCGCGCCCGCGGCACCACCCTGATCACCGAGGACTTCGCGGTTCCGCCGTCCCGGCTGGCCGAAGCGTGCGCGGCCCTCCTCGAACTCCAGGCGGAGCACGGATTCGACGCCGCGGTCGCCGGCCACGCCGCCCACGGGAACCTGCACTTCCTGCTCGCCTTCGACGCCGCCGACCCGGCCGACGTCGCGCGGTACGGGGCCTTCATGGAGGCCTTCTGCCGGCTCACCGTGGAACGCTTCGACGGCTCCCTGAAGGCCGAGCACTCGACCGGCCGCAACATGGCCCCCTTCCTGGAACTGGAATGGGGCCCCGGGGCCGCCGACCTGATGTGGCGCACCAAACGGCTCGTCGATCCGGCCGGGGTGCTCGCCCCGCGGATCCTCCTCGACCGCGACCCGCAGGCCCATCTGCGCGGCCTGAAGACGATTCCGCAGGTGGAGGCGGTGGCGGACCCGTGCATCGAGTGCGGGTTCTGCGAACCGACCTGCCCGAGCGAGGACCTGACGACCACTCCGCGCCAGCGCATCGTGCTGCGCCGCGAGATGGTCCGCCAGCAGCCGGGGTCGCCCCTGCTGGACGGACTGCTCAGTGCCTACGGCTACGACGCGGTGGACACCTGCGCGGGGGATTCCACCTGCCGGCTCGCCTGCCCGGTGGGGATCGACACCGGAGCGCTGATGAGGGACTTCCGCCACCGCCGCCACGGTGCGCGCGAGGAGGCCGCCGCGGCGCTGGCCGCCCGGCGCTTCCGCGCCGTCGAAGCCGCCGCCCGGACAGCCGTCGCCCTCGCCGGCCGGATCCCCGACCGGGTCGGGGACCGGCTGCTGGAGGCGGCCACCGGGGCCGCGCGCAAGGCCGTACGACCGGACCTGGTGCCGCGGTGGCTGCCGCAGATCCCGGGCGCCGCCGGGAGACTGCCCGTCACACGGCGCTCGGGCGCCGCGGCCGTCTACTACCCGGCCTGCGTCAACCGGATCTTCGGCGGCCCGGAGGGCCGCCCCGGTCCGTCGCTGCCGCAGGCCCTCGTGGCCGTGTCGCAGCGGGCCGGCAAGCCGGTCTGGATCCCCCGCGACGTGACCGGCACCTGCTGCGCGACGATCTGGCACTCCAAGGGCTACGAGGAGGGGAACCGGGTGATGGCCAACCGGATCGTCGAGGCGGCCTGGGGCTGGACGGCCGGCGGGCGGCTGCCGCTGGTCGTCGACGCCTCTTCCTGCACCCTGGGCATCGCCCGCGAGGTGGTCCCGTACCTCACGCCGGACAACCGCTCCCTGCACGAGGAGCTGCGGATCGTCGACTCGGTCGTGTGGGCCGCGCAGGAGCTGCTGGCGCACCTGGAGGTCCGGCGCACGGTGGGCTCGGCCGTCCTGCACCCCACCTGCTCGATGCTGCACCTGGGCGACGTACCGCAGCTGCGGACGGTCGCCGAGGCCTGCGCCGACGAGGTGGTGGTCCCGGACGACGCCGGCTGCTGCGCCTTCGCGGGCGACCGGGGCATGCTGCACCCGGAGCTGACGGCCGCGGCGACGGCGCGGGAGGCCGCGGAGGTGACCGCGCGGTCCTTCGACGCCCATCTGTCGGCGAACCGGATGTGCGAAGTGGGCATGGACCGGGCCACCGGCCGCAGTTACCACTCGGTCCTCGTCGAACTGGAGCGCGCCACCCGCCCGTGAGCGCCGGTGTGCGCGGCCCCCGCGACCAGGCACCGGAGGAGCTCCGCGTACGAAAGCCTCTCTCGCCGGGACCCGAAGGGACGGAAAATCAATTGCCCGCCCCCGGCCCGGAAGGCGAACCTTGCACGGTTTGGACCACTCGACCAGTCATGGGGCGTCATGCAGATCAGCGATCTTCCGTATCCGGATCCGGGGGTGCCAGACGCTCGTTCCGGCCCCCGTTTCCTCCTGTGGCTGGGGCGTGGTCAGCTCGGCGGACAGCTCAAGAGCCTGTGCTGGGGCATGCTGCACTTCGGCGGCGTCGCCGGACTCCCGTACGCCGTGGGCCTGGGCATCGACGCGGTCGTGGACCGCGAGGCGAGCCGCCTGCTGCTCGTCGGCGGACTGCTCGTCCTGATCGGCGTCGCCATCTCGGTCGGCGACGCCATGCTCCACCGCACCGCCGTCACCAACTGGATCACCGCCGCCGCCCGCGTGCAGCAACTCCTCGCCCGCAAGACCGCCGAGCTGGGCTCCGCCCTGACCCGCCGGGTCGCCGCGGGTGAGGTCGTCGCGGTGTCCACCGGCGACGTGGAGAAGATCGGATGGTTCGTCGAGGCGGTCTCCCGCTTCCTCGCCGCCGTCTTCTCCATCGTCCTCGTCTGCGTGGGCCTGATGTTCTACGCACCCGAACTGGGCGTGGTCGTGTCCGTCGGCGTGCCGGTGGTCGCCCTGGCCTCGCTGCCGCTGCTGCCGCGGGCCACCCGGCGCGCCGACATCCAGCGGGAGAAGGCGGGCAGGGCGACCGAGCTGGCCTCGGACACCGTCGCGGGCCTGCGCGTGCTGCGCGGCATCGGCGGCGAGGAGCTGTTCCTCGGCCGGTACCGCGAGGCTTCGCAGGAGGTCCGCAAGGCCGCGGTGCGCAGTGCCCGGATGTGGGCGCTGATCTCCGCGATCCAGGTGGTGCTCCCGGGCCTGCTGCTGATCACGGTCGTCTGGTACGGCGCCTCCCTGGCCCTGGACGGGCGCATCGCGGTGGGTGAACTCGTCGCGGCCTTCAGCGCGGTGGCGACGCTCCTCTACCCCCTGCGCCACTTCGAGGAGATCGCCATGGCCTACTCCTTCTCGCGCCCCTCCGCCCAGCGGGCGGCACGGGTGCTGTCGCTGACCCGGACGGACGCCGCGGAGCGGCCCGAGCAGACCGGACCGGTGGCGGAGCCGCCCGCGGGCGGGGACCTGTACGACCCGCGGACCGGGCTGCTGGCACCCGCCGGCCGGTTCACCGCCGTCGTATGCGGGGACCCGGACCTGGCGGGCCGGCTGGCGGAACGCCTCGGCGGCCACGCCATGGAGGAAGGGGACGCGGACCGGAACGGCGACGGGGACCGGGACGGCAAGCGGGTCCGGGACAGCGGGCGGGAGGCCAAGGACGGTCCTTCGGTGCTCCTCGGCGGGGTCGCGCTGGACGACCTCGCACTGGACACCGCCCGCAGGCTGGTCCTCGTACAGGACAAGGACCCGGTGCTGCTGTCGGGCACCCTGCGCGAGCTGTTCGACGTACCGGCCTCCGGGGCCGTCGACCCGGGCGCCGCTCTCGCCTCCGCCCAGTGCGCGGACGTACTGGACGCGCTGCTGCAGTCGGCGCCGGACGGGGTCGACGACCCGATGGACGCCCGGATCACCGAGCGCGGCCGGTCGCTGTCCGGCGGCCAGCGCCAGCGGCTCGCGCTGGCCCGGTCCCTGGTCACCGACCCGGAGGTGCTCGTGCTCGACGAGCCGACCTCCGCGGTCGACTCGCACACCGAGGCACGGATCGCGGACGGGATCGCGGACCTGCGCGCCGGGCGCACCACCGTCGTACTGGCGTCCTCGCCGCTGCTGCTGGACCGCGCGGAACGGGTCGTGCTCATCGACGACGGCGCCGTGGCGGCCGTCGGGACCCACCGCGAGCTGCTGCACCGCGAGCCGCTCTACCGGGCGGTCGTCACCCGCGAGACGGACGAGGAGCAGCGGCTCGCCGGACTCGCCATGCCAGAGCTGGAAGAAGTACTCACAGAGATCGAGGAATCCGCATGATCGGCGTGGCGCCGCCGGAGTACGATCCGGCGGCCCCCGAGACGGCCGCGACGCTGCCCGTGGGCACGCCGGCGACCGTACGGGGCTATGTGCGCGACCTGTTCCGGCGCCACCGGCGGGCCTTCCTGGTGCTGGTGGGCGTCAACGCGGTCGCGGTGATCGCCTCCATGGTCGGCCCGTACCTGCTGGGCCGGGTCGTGGACGAGCTCGCGGCGGGTGCGCGCGAGCTGCAACTGGAGCGGATGGCGGTGTTGTTCGCGCTGGCGCTCGCCGTGCAGACCTGCTTCGTGCGGCTGGTACGGCTGCGCGGGGCGATGCTGGGCGAGGAGATGCTCGCCGATCTGCGCGAGGACTTCCTGGTGCGGTCGGTGGGGCTGCCGCCGGGCGTGCTGGAACGCGCCGGGACCGGTGACCTGCTGTCGCGGATCACCACCGACATCGACCGGCTGGCCAACGCGATGCGCGAGGCCGTGCCGCAGCTGGCCATCGGCGTGGTCTGGGCGGGGCTGCTGTTCGGCGCCCTCGCGGTGACCGCGCCGCCGCTGGCGCTGGCCGCGCTGGTCGCGCTGCCGGTCCTGGTGATCGGCTGCCGCTGGTACTTCCGGCGGGCGCCCTCGGCGTACCGCTCGGAGGCGGCGGGCTACGCCGCGGTCGCCGCCGTGCTCACCGAGACGGTGGACGCGGGCCGCACGGTCGAGGCGCACCGGCTGGGTCCGGAGCGGATCGCCAAGTCGGAGCGGCGGATCAAGGAGTGGACGGCGTGGGAGCGGTACACGCTGTTCCTGCGGACGGTCCTCTTCCCCGTCATCAACGTCACCTTCGTGACGATTCTCGGCTCGGTGCTGCTGATCGGCGGCTACTGCGTGCTGCAGGGCTGGATGTCGGTGGGTCAGCTGACCACGGGCGCGCTGCTCGCACAGATGCTGATCGATCCGATCGGCCTCATCCTGCGCTGGTACGACGAGCTGCAGGTCGCCCAGGTGTCGCTGGGCCGCCTGGTGGGGGTGCGGGAGATCGAACCGGACGCCGGTGACGCGAAGGTCGCGCCCGACGGCCGGGACGTGCGGGCGGAGGATGTCCGCTTCGGCTACAAGGAGGGCGTCGACGTCCTGCACAAGGTGTCCATGTCGGTGCCGCCCGGCACCAGGATGGCGCTCGTCGGCCCCTCGGGCGCGGGCAAGTCCACCCTGGGGCGGCTGCTCGCCGGCATCTACGGGCCTCGCACCGGCGAGGTCACCCTCGGCGGGGCCCGGCTGTCGCGGATGCCGGCGGAGCGGGTGCGTGAGCACGTGGCCCTGGTCAACCAGGAGCACCACGTGTTCGTGGGATCGCTGCGCGACAACCTCCGGCTCGCGCGGACGGGCGCCGAGGACGCCGAGCTGTGGGCGGCGCTGGGCGCGGTGGACGCGGACGGCTGGGCCCGGTCCCTCGCGGACGGCCTGGACACCGAGGTCGGCTCCGGCGCCACGGCGCTCACCCCGGCGCAGGCGCAGCAGGTGGCGCTGGCCCGGCTGGTGCTGGCGGACCCGCACACGCTGGTGCTGGACGAGGCCACCTCGCTGCTGGACCCCCGGGCCGCGCGGCATCTGGAACGCTCCCTGGCCCGGGTGCTGGACGGCCGCACGGTCATCGCCATCGCCCACCGGCTCCACACGGCCCACGACGCGGACGTGATCGCCGTGGTCGAGGCCGGCCGGATCAGCGAACTCGGCTCGCACGACGAGCTGGTGGCGGCGGACGGGGCGTACGCGGCCCTGTGGCGCTCCTGGCACGGCTGATCCCGCGGCGGCGGGTCCGTCAGCTGGTCCGGGGAAGGCGTACGGCCTCGATCACCGGGTCACGGAGCAGTGCTTCGACCAGGTGCTCGGGGCCGACGACCTCGGTGGCCCACAGGTCGTAGTCGGTGCACAGGATCCACGAGCGGTCCTCGGACCACAGGTTGGAGGGGCCCTGCGTGCTGTGTGCCACGAGCACGTCGACGAGCCGGTCCCATGTCGGGCGGTCGAGGCTGCCCTCCGTGGGCGGCTCGATGCCGACGGGCCGGCTGTCGTCCAGCCGCGCGGACGGGAAGCACCGCAAGGACGGGTACTTCCCGTCGGGGACCATCGGGTCACCGCACCGGGCGGCGAGCTCGGCCCATCGCAGTCGGCGGTAGGACGGTCCGGGATGCTCGGCGCGTCCGAGACCGCCGCCGGTGGCGGTGCCGATTTCGAGGTCGATGTTCCCGAGGCGGGCGGGCTCGATGGCACCCGCGGCGAGGGCCGCCTGCCGCAGTTCGTGGTGGGAGAGGCCCCCGGGAAGCCGGTCGTGCCGTCACCGCAGCGTTCCGTCAGCCAGTCGGTCTCGGAGGACGGAGCCTGCGGCCAGAGGTGGTGCGTACCGGACATCCGCCCTGGCTAGGGCGGCATCGTCCGGTCGGGGGACCGCCCTGCTCGCCGGGCACCCGCCGGGCCCGGTCTAGGCCGTCTCTTCCGGATCTTGCCGGGCCCGCGCCGCCCGGCACCGCACCCGGCCGCGTTGTCGAGGCGCCCGAGTACGTCCAGTACACGGGCGCCCCTCCGCCCTGCCGGCCACGGCACCGGACGACGCGGGCCCGACCGACAAGATCCGAAAGAGACGACCTAGATGAAGCCGAGGGCCGAGGCGCCTCCGAAGCCGCCCAGCAGGATGAAGACGGGCATGAGGACCTTCAGCTCCACCCAGCTGCCGGCACGGAAGCGCAGGGCCTTCGGCGGGCCGATCGGGTACCAGCGCTTCCCGGCGATCGGCAGGGGCCACAGGACCGGGCAGCCGGAGACCGTCAGCGCGTCGCCGATGTCGTGGACCAGGGCCCCGAGCACGATGGGCAGGCCGAGCCAGAGGTACTCCTGCCCCGGCTCGGTGAACAGCCAGTTCGCCCCGTTTCCGGGCTGGTCGAGCACTCCGGCCATGATCCACGCACTGGTTGCGCCGAGCAGCCAGACCAGGACGTCGCTGGACATCCGGGCGGCCCGCCAAAGGAGGCCCTCGACCGCGAGCACCAGGTGCACGAAGAGCAGCGCGAGCACGCCCCAGCGGTCGGCGGTCACGGCGAGCGCGGAGGCTCCGCCGCCGATCAGCACGGCCCAGAGCCAGGTGTGCGTCAGGGTGCGGTGGCCGCCGGAGCGGCGGGCGTCCTTCGTGGAGCGGGTGGCCTTGTAGACGGCGTAGGAGATCTTGTCGACCACCTCGCACAGGCCTTTGGACAGCGGACCGAAGGCGCGGGAGATCGTCGCCGACTTGTGGTCGAGGTCCGGGGCGAGTGCGGCGCCTGCGCAGATCAGAGCGCCGACGACGAGGACCGGCCAGGGCATGGGGTGGCCGGCGGCGGCAGTGGCCGCGCCCACCCCCAGCCAGGCCGCCGCCCCGGACAGTGAGTGCGCCGGACCCATCATGGTCGTTCCCCGCCCCGCTGGTGTGTGTCGGGCCCTGTTGACCGGTTCGCTCGGGCCGCATCGACGGCACAGCGTACAGTCGGTGATCTTCCTTCCGTCCTCCGGTTCCCTGATCCGGGGGGAAGCCAGGCAAGATGGGGGCGTGACCCTCATTGATCAGCTCCCGCCGACCGCCGACCCCGACGCCCTCTTCGAGGCTTTCTCCTCGTGGGCGGAGGACCAGGGCATCACCCTGTACCCGGCTCAGGAGGAGGCGCTGATCGAGGTCGTCTCCGGGGCGAACGTGATCCTGTCCACCCCGACGGGCTCCGGCAAGAGCCTGGTCGCTGCCGGTGCGCACTTCACCGCGCTGGCCCAGGACAAGGTGACCTTCTACACCGCCCCGATCAAGGCGCTGGTGTCGGAGAAGTTCTTCGACCTGTGCAAGCTCTTCGGCACCGAGAACGTCGGCATGCTGACCGGCGACGCCTCGGTGAACGCGGACGCGCCGGTGATCTGCTGCACCGCCGAGGTGCTGGCCTCCATCGCCCTGCGCGACGGCAAGCACGCCGACATCGGCCAGGTCGTGATGGACGAGTTCCACTTCTATGCCGAGCCGGACCGCGGCTGGGCGTGGCAGATCCCGCTGCTGGAGCTGCCGCAGGCGCAGTTCGTCCTGATGTCGGCGACGCTCGGCGACGTGAAGCGGTTCGAGGAGGACCTGACCCGGCGCACCGGTCGGCCCACCTCGGTGGTCCGCTCCGCGAGCCGGCCCGTCCCGCTGTCCTACGAGTACGTCACCACGCCGATCACCGACACGATCACCGAGCTGCTGGAGACCCGGCAGGCTCCCGTCTACATCGTGCACTTCACGCAGGCCCAGGCGGTCGAGCGGGCGCAGTCGCTGATGAGCATCAACATGTGCACCCGCGAGGAGAAGGACAAGATCCAGGAGCTGATCGGCAACTTCCGGTTCACCACGAAGTTCGGCCAGAACCTCTCGCGCTACGTGCGGCACGGCATCGGCGTGCACCACGCCGGCATGCTGCCCAAGTACCGGCGCCTGGTGGAGAAGCTCGCGCAGGCCGGTCTGCTGAAGGTCATCTGCGGTACGGACACGCTCGGGGTCGGCGTCAACGTCCCGATCCGCACGGTGCTGTTCACGGCGCTCACCAAGTACGACGGCAACCGGGTCCGCACGCTGCGCGCCCGCGAGTTCCACCAGATCGCCGGACGGGCCGGACGGGCCGGCTTCGACACGGCGGGCTTCGTGGTCGCCCAGGCGCCCGAGCACGTCATCGAGAACGAGAAGGCCCTCGCGAAGGCGGGCGACGACCCGAAGAAGCGCCGCAAGGTGGTCCGCAAGAAGGCGCCCGAGGGCTTCGTCGCCTGGTCGGACACCACCTTCGAGAAGCTCATCGCCGCCGACCCGGAGCCGCTGACCTCTCGGTTCAAGGTCACCAACATCATGCTGCTGTCGGTGATCGCCCGGCCCGGCGACGCCTTCCAGGCGATGCGCCACCTCCTGGAGGACAACCACGAGCCGCGCAAGGCCCAGCTGCGGCACATCCGGCGGGCCATCGCGATCTACCGCTCGCTGCTGGACGGCGGCGTCGTGGAGAAGCTCGACACCCCGGACGCCGAGGGCCGCACCATCCGGCTCACCGTCGACCTCCAGCAGGACTTCGCGCTCAACCAGCCGCTGTCCACCTTCGCGCTGGCCTCCTTCGACCTGCTGGACCCCGAGTCCCCCTCCTACGCGCTGGACATGGTGTCCGTCGTGGAGTCCACGCTCGACGACCCGCGCCAGATCCTGGCCGCCCAGCAGAACAAGGAGCGCGGCATCGCGGTCGGCCAGATGAAGGCCGACGGGATCGAGTACGAGGAGCGGATGGAGCGGCTCCAGGACGTCACCTATCCCAAGCCGCTGGAAGAGCTCCTCTCCCACGCCTACGACGTGTACGCGAAGAGCCACCCGTGGGTGCGCGACCACCCCGTCTCCCCGAAGTCGATCATCCGCGACATGTACGAACGCGCGATGACCTTCACCGAGTTCACCTCCTTCTACGAACTGGCCCGCACCGAGGGCATCGTGCTGCGCTACCTGGCCAGTGCGTTCAAGGCGCTGGACCACACCATCCCCGACGACCTCAAGTCCGAGGACCTCGAGGACCTGATCGCCTGGCTGGGCGAGCTGGTCCGCCAGGTCGACTCGAGCCTGCTCGACGAGTGGGAGCAGCTGGCGAACCCGGAGGTGGAGACGGCGGAGCAGGCCCAGGAGAAGGCCGACCAGGTCAAGCCGGTCACCGCGAACGCGCGCGCCTTCCGCGTCCTGGTCCGCAACGCCATGTTCCGCCGGGTGGAGCTGGCCGCCCTGGACAACGTCGACGCGCTGGGCGAGCTGGACGCCGAGTCGGGCTGGGACGCCGACGCCTGGGGCGAGGCCATGGACGCGTACTGGGACGAGTACGACGACCTGGGCACCGGCCCCGACGCCCGCGGCCCGAAGCTCCTCCAGATCGAGGAGGATCCCGCGCACGGCCTGTGGCGCGTCCGCCAGACCTTCGCCGACCCGGGCGGCGACCATGGCTGGGGCATCAGCGCCGAGGTCGACCTGGCCGCGTCCGACGAGGAGGGCCGGGCGGTCGTCCGGGTCACCTCGGTCGGCGAACTCGGCGCCTTGTGACCTGATCCGGCACGCCGCCGGACCGCCCGGACCCGACAGTGGAGATCCTCTGATGACGAACCCCGCCGAGAGACTGGTCGATCTGCTCGACCTGGAGCAGATCGAGGTCAACATCTTCCGCGGCGCCAGCCCGCAGGAGTCCCTCCAGCGCGTCTTCGGCGGCCAGGTCGCCGGCCAGGCGCTGGTGGCCGCGGGCCGCACCGTCGAGAGCGACCGCCCGGTCCACTCGCTGCACGCGTACTTCCTGCGCCCCGGCATCCCCGGGGTGCCGATCGTGTACCAGGTGGAGCGGGTGCGCGACGGGCGGTCCTTCACCACGCGCCGGGTCACCGCGGTCCAGCAGGGCAAGACGATCTTCAATCTCACCGCCTCCTTCCATCATCCGGAGGACGGCAGCATCGAGCACCAGCTGCCTCCTCATCACTGCCCCCATCCCGACACGCTCCCCAAGGTCGCGGACGAGATCCGCGAGCACCTCGGGGAGCTGCCGGAGGCACTGGAGCGGATGGCCCGCCGCCAGCCCTTCGACATCCGCTACGTGAACCGGCTCCGCTGGACCCCCGAGGAACTGGAGGGCGCCGATCCGCGCAGCGCGGTGTGGATGCGCGCCGTCGGCCCGCTGGGCGACGACCCGCTCGTGCACACCTGCGCCCTCACCTACGCCAGTGACATGACCCTCCTCGACGCCGTGCGCATCCCCGTGGAACCCCTGTGGGGCATGCGCGGTTTCGACATGGCCTCGCTCGACCACGCCATGTGGTTCCACCGGCCGTTCCGGGCGGACGAGTGGTTCCTGTACGACCAGGAGTCACCCATCGCGCACGGCGGCCGCGGCCTGGCCCGGGGCCGCATCTACGACCTGGAGGGCAGGCTGCTGGTCTCCGTGGTCCAGGAAGGCCTCTTCCGCCCGTACCCGGCCAAGCCGCCGCGCCCGGACCAGTCGGGCCGACCGTCCGATCACGCACCGAGGAACTGAGCAGACCCATGTCCACCCCCGCCATGCCGTGCCCCTGCGGGCTGTCCGCCGTCTATCCGGAGTGCTGCGGCCGCTTCCACTCCGGTGAACGGCAGGCCCCCACCGCCGAGCTTCTGATGCGCTCCCGCTTCAGTGCGTTCGCCGTCGGTGACACCGCCTATCTGCTGCGCTCCTGGCACCCCTCGACGCGCCCGGCCGTCCTCGACCTGGATCCGGGGCAGCGCTGGGAGCGACTGGAGATCCTCGCCACGGAACGCGGCGGGATGTTCGAGACGGAGGGCGCGGTGGAGTTCCGCGCGCACTACCGCGAGGGCCGGCACACCGGCTCACTGCACGAGCACAGCAGCTTCGCCCGCGAGGCCGGGGCATGGGTCTACGTCGGCCCCCTCTCCCCCGTCGACTTCGACTGACCCCGGGCACCCGTCAGGGCGAACTCCAGGCTGGTGCGGTACCAGTGGACCTCGTCCGGCGGGCCGGCCCGCAACAGCCCCTCCGCCACCGCCGCGGCGGCGGGGACCTGCGGATGCCCGTACGGCGGGGGCGGGGCGAGCGCGGCCAGGACGATCCGCTCCGCCGGATCGGGCACGGCCTCGCACAGCTCGCCCTCGGGGAGTACGCCGGCCAGTACGGCCGCGCGCGCCCATGGATCGGCGGTCCGTCCGAGCAGGTGCCCCACGTGCCGTCCGCGCCAGGTGCGCGGGCGCAGGTCCCCCCTGGCCGCCAATAGTTCCCGGTCCTCGGCGGACGCCGTCCCCCGCAGCATCCGGGGCTCCCGGTCGGCGAACTCCCTCAGCTCCGCAGCCAGATAGAGCCACACGACGGCGCGGTAGCGGTTGATCCGGTAGCCGACGGGCGTGAGGTGTCCGCAGCGCGCGAGCCGGGTGAACCTGCTCGGGCCCACCCCCAGCACCTCGGCCGCCGCCTGGGCCCCGGCCACCGTTTCGACCTGTCGGCGCAGGGCGTCCGGCCGGTCGGCGGCTTCGGCCCGCACCCTCGCCAGCTCCGCCCGCGTGAAGCGCGCGGCCCCACCGGCCGTCGGCGGCCCGGCCCGTACGATCCCCAGCTGGACGGCCCTGGCCAACTCGCCACGGGTCAAGCCCAGTTCCCCGGCGGCCTGCGCGCTGCCCATCAGCGCCCCGGCGGCGCCGTCGGCGGCCCGGGTGGCACGTACGGCTGCCTTGTCCCCCTCGTGCGCGGCCCTGTCCTGCGGCGGCGCGGTCACCATCTGCGTCATCACGGTCCTCCCCCACGAGCAATGATTACTCTGTGTGAAGACCGTAACTCGCTGCAACGCCACTCGCGAGGGCTGTGGACAACCTCCACCACCCGCCCCGCGCGACCGCGCGCTCAGCCGCCGGTGATGCGTCGCTCCGCCACTCCCAGGTGCTCGCCCACCCGGTTGACCAGCAGCGTCATCTCGTACGCGACCTGCCCGATGTCCGCCTCGGCCGCACTCAGCACGCACAGGGAACTGCCCGCGCCCGCCGCCATGACGAAGAGAGCCCCGTCGTCGTACTCGACCATCGTCTGCCGGACCTCGCCGGCCCTGAAGTGCCGACCCGAGCCCTTCGCCAGGCTCTGCAGCCCGGCCGCGACGGCCGCCAGGTGTTCCGCGTCCTCCCTCGGCAGCCCCGCGCTCGCCCCCGTCACCAGGCCGTCATTGGACAGGACCACCGCGTGCCGCACCTGTGGGACCCTGCGTGTCAGGTCGTCCAGCAGCCAGTCCAGTTGCTTGTCCAGTGCCATTCCAAGCCCCTCCCCGTTGACGCGGCCCGCTCGGCCGCGCCCCACCCCGCGTAGTCGTGCCGCAAGCCTTCCCCACCAGCGCCTTTCGGGCAAGGAGGATGTGCCCATGGCGAAGAAGATGACTCAAGAGGAATGGCGGGCATTCGTCTCCCATTCCACCCGCACCGGCAAGCTCTCCACGGTCCGTGAGGACGGAAGTCCGCACGTCGCCCCCATCTGGTTCGTACTCGACGGCGATTCCTTCGTCTTCAACACCGGTAAGGACACGGTCAAGGGGCGCAATCTGGCCAGGGACGGCCGCGTCGCACTCTGCGTGGACGACGACCGGCCGCCCTTCTCCTACGTCGTCCTCCAGGGCCGCGCGGAGATCAGCGAACACGCCGACGGCGCGGACGAGATGCTCACCTGGGCGACCCGCATCGCCGCCCGCTACATGGGCGAGGCGCAGGCCGAGGCGTTCGGCCGCCGCAACGCCGTCCCCGGCGAGCTCCTGGTGCGCGTCCCGATCGACAAGGTGCTCGCCGTCGCCGGAGTGTCCGACTGACCCACCCCCGCAACAGTCCCGGCTCACACGGAACCGGCCTGCGGCCCCACCGAGTCCAGCAGCCGGGCGGTGTGCACCCGCCCGGCGTACTCGACCAGCCTGATCAGCACTTCCTTCCCCGAGTCCTTGTCCCTGGCGTCGCACAGCACCACCGGCGTCCCCTGCTCCAGGTCAAGTGCGCGCGAGACGTCGTGCGCCCCGTACCGCCGCGCCTCCGTGAAGCAGTTGACGGCCACCACGAACGGGATGCGCCGGTGCTCGAAATAGTCGACCGCGGGGAAGCAGTCCTCCAGCCGCCGCGTGTCGGCGAGCACCACCGCACCCAGCGCCCCCGTGGACAGCTCGTCCCACAGGAACCAGAACCGGTCCTGCCCCGGTGTGCCGAACAGGTAGAGGGACAGCCCGGACCGGATGGTGATCCGCCCGAAGTCCATGGCCACGGTCGTGGTCGTCTTCTGGGCCACGCCGCCCGTGTCGTCGACCAGTTCACCCGCCTCGCTCAGCTGCTCCTCGGTACGCAGCGGCCGGATCTCGCTCACCGCGCCGACCAGCGTGGTCTTGCCCACCCCGAAACCGCCCGCCACGAGGATCTTCAGTGCGAGCGCGGCCAGTTCGCCGTCCTCCTCCACCGTTCCCGGCTCCGCGTCCGGAGCGTCGGCCTCCACGTCGGCCTCCACATCGGTGTCGGCGTCGCCGGCCCGTCCGGCAGAACCGGAAGTACCGGCGGATCCGAAGGTTCGGTTGTCGTGGTGTCCCATCAAAGCGCTCTCAATCCCTCGATGACTTCACGCAGAATCCGCTCGTCCGGCAATTGGGCGGGCGGTACCGGGCGGCTGACCTTGACGTGCCCGCCCTCCAGCAGGTCCCCGAGGAGTACCCGCACGACTCCCACGGGCAGGTCGGCGTCGGCGGCGAGTTCCGCCACCGACTGGGTCTCGGACCGGCAGAGCCCCAGCAGTGCCCGGTGCTCGGGGCCGAGCAGCGACTCGGCCGCCGCGTCCGCGCCGCCCTGCGGATCCACCGCGACCAGGGCGATCAGGTCGAAGCGGACCCCGTGCGGCCCCGGCTTGGTACGCCCCCCGGTCATGGCGTACGGGCGGACGAGCGGGCCCGCTTCGGCGTCGTACCACTGGCCGTTCATGTGCCGGACCGCCGCCCTCAGCCGGCGGCCGGCGGCCGCGCCGCGAACCGGGGCGGGGTGTAGAGGTGCTCGCCGACCCGCTTCACCAGCCGGGCCATCTCATAGGCGATCAGGCCGATATCGGCGCCGGCGGCACTGAGCACGGCCAGACAGGAGCCGTCGCCGGCCGCCGCGACGAAGAGGAAGCCCTCGTCCATCTCGACCAGCGTCTGGCGCACGCCCCCGGCGTGGAAGTGCCGGCCCGCGCCCTTGGCCAGGCTGTGGAACCCGGAGGCCACCGCCGCCAAGTGCTCGGCGTCCTCCCGGCTGAGCGCGCTGGAGGCTCCGACCGCCAGGCCGTCGTTGGAGAGGACCACGGCGTGCCGGACCTCGACGACCCGGTGCACCAGGTCGTCCAGGAGCCAGTCGAGCTCCCCCGACCTGCGGATGCCGTCGTGGCCGACCCTCTGGTGTTCGATCATCACACTTCTCCTTCGCTGCCTGCGTGGGGGGAGTTCTCCTCGGCGCCGCGGACCCATCCCGCCCGGTAGGCCGCCATCCGGTCCCGGGCCTCCTCCGGGCTGCGCCCCGGTGGGTCCTCGGGCAGTCGGACACCGGCCGGCTCCTGGGGCGCGGGGGCCTCCCGGAGCTGCGGGACGAGGCTGGCCTGGCGCACCCGGCGCGGCAGTTCCGTGACCGAGGCCGGGGCCGAGGAGGGAGCGGCGGCTTCCGTACGGGTGCCCGCGCCGCCGGCGGCGCGCGGCCGCAGGGGTGCCACAGGTGCCGGACGCGGTTCCTCGCCCGCCGCGGAGGCCGCGTCCCGGGCCGGGATGCCGCGCACGTCGTCCCGTACGGCGGCCGGGCCTCGCGCGTCGTCCCGTACGACCGTCACGGTGGGGGGCTGCTGCGCGGCCGCGGCCGGTTGCCGCGACGGCACGGGCGACGAAGCGGCGGACCGGACCGGGACGGCCGGCTGCTCCTCCCGGGGCCCGGGGCCCGGGCCCGCATCGAGGGGTCCGGCGGCCGGGTCCCCGGCGGTGACGGCCCCCTGGAGCATGGAGTGGGGCAGGAGCACCACGGCGGTGGTGCCGCCGTAGGGCGACGTGCGCAGGTGCACCTTCACGCCGTGGCGGGCCGAGAGGCGGCTGACCACGAACAGGCCGAGCCGGTCGCTGTCGAAGAGGTCGAGGTCCTCGGACTGCTCGATGCGCCGGTTGGCGTCGCCCAGGGCCTCGCGGCCCATGCCCAGCCCGCGGTCCTCGACCTCCAGGACGTAGCCGGTGCCGACCGGTTCGCCGCTGACCCTGACCTTGGTGTGCGGAGGGGAGAACTGGGCGGCGTTCTCGATGAGTTCGGCGAGGAGGTGGGTGAGGTCGGCGACGGCTCCGCCGACCACCGCGGCCTCGGCGAGCTGGCGCACCTCGACGCGCGGGTAGTCCTCGATCTCCGAGACGGCGGCCCGGACCACGTTGGTGAGCGGGACCGGCATCCGCCAGGCCCGGCCGGGGGCCGCGCCCGAGAGGATGATCAGGCTCTCCGCGTGCCGGCGCATCCGGGTGGTCAGGTGGTCGAGGCGGAAGAGGTCGCCGAGCTCGTTCGGGTCGTCGGCGCGCCGTTCCATCGAGTCGAGCAGGGTGAGCTGCTTGTGCACGAGGACCTGGCTGCGGCGGGCGAGGTTGACGAAGACGCCGGAGACGCCGCTGGCGAGCTCTGCCCGCTCGACGGCGGCGCTGAGCGCGGCCCGGTGGACGGTGCCCAGCGCCTCGCCGACCTGGGTGATCTCGTCGTCGGCGGGCGGGCCGGCGGGGGTCTCGGCGGCGACGTCGATCTCCTCTCCGGCCCGCAACCGCTCCATCGCGTGGGGGAGTTTGCGGTGGGCGATCTCCAGGGCGGTGTTGCGCAGCGAGACCAGTTCGACGACCAGGACCCGGCCGATCCGGACGGAGATGACGAGGGAGGCGGCGACGGCCGCCAGGCCCAGCAGTACGGCGGCGCCCGCCGGGCTGAACGCCCCCTCGGCGACGGGGTCGGCCCGGTCCGCGGCCGCGGTGTGCGCGGCCTCCTCGATCTCGCGCATCGCGGTGCTGATGCCGCTGTGGGCGGTCTCCCATCCGGCGGGCGCCCCGCGGGCGTCCCGGGAGGTGCCGGCGGCCAGTGCGCGGTCCTCGGCGCCGGTGAGGTCGGCGTAGGCGGCGCTCTTGGCGACGGACTGCCAGGCGTCCTGCTGGGCGGCGGGCAGGTCGCGGGCCGCGGCCTCGGTGAGCGCGCGGCGGGACTCGATGGCGCCGGTCAGCTGCCGAATGGTTTCGGCGCTGCGCTGGCCCGGCAGGGCGAGGAGGGCGTCCTCGCGCGACAGGAGTTCCGCGGCGCGGGCGAATTCGAGCAGGACCCGCGCGTCGGGGCCGAGTTCGGCGTTCTCGCCCCCCGAGAGGGAGCCGCTCACGGCGAATGCGGCGTCGACCACCCGGGTGTAGATCGCGAAGGCGGCCTCGGGGGTGGCACGGCGGTCGGTGATGTCCTTGCGTGCCGATCCCAGCGCCTCGGCGGCGACGACGAACGCGTCCAGCCGGACCACGGTGTCCGAGCGGTAGCCGCCGGAGTCGGCGACGGTGTGGCGGTCGCCCAGCCGCAGGCTGCGGACGGCGCTGTCGGTGCGGCGGGCCTGCTGGTCGAGGGCGCCCGCGTCGGCGGCGGGGTCGGCCAGGAGGCGGACGGCTGCGCGCCGTTCGGCCTGGAGCTCGGTGACAGCGGCGGCGACGGGGGCGCGTATCTCGGAGTCGACCTGCTGGACCCGCGCCAGCCGGGCTATGTCCTGGGCGGTGTTGACGGTGGCGAAGGCCCAGAGCGCGAGGAGCGAGACGACCGGCACCATCAGCAGGGAGACGATCTTCGCGCGGACGGTGGCGGGGCGCAGCCGCAGCCGGGGGCCGCGCTCGCGCGGGACGGCGGGGCCGGGCGGGCGGGTGCCGTCCGGGCCGGTGCCGTCCGCCCGGTGCGGCTGCTGCCGGGCACGGCCCTGTGCCGGTTCCTCGGCCGGTGGCCCGGCGTGGGCCCGGCGGCCGCGTGCCGGGGTCGCGGGCAGCCGCGGCGCCGCTGATTCCGGTCGTTTGCGGGGTGTTCGCATGGGCTCCTCGTTCCGGGCGGTGCCTACGGGTTCGGTCGGTCGACGGGTGGATCGGCGAATGCGGTCGGGGTGGCTCGTCGGACGGCCGGTGGGCCGTGCGGCGGGAAGCGCGGTGGGAAGTGCGCGGCGCGCGGCCACGCGGGGTGGGCGTACCGGGTCAGTGCGCGGACGCGGTGTGCTCCCCCAGGTGCCGGGCGGAGGCGGAGGCGGCGCGCTCGTCGGCGGTCGGGGAGAGCGCGACGAAGGCGGCGGTGATGAACAGGTAGGAGCCCAGTCCGACGGCCAGCGGGAAGATGAACTGCATCGCGGTGGCTCCGGGCAGGGCCGCGTCCGAGGGGCTGACACTGACGGCGACCGCCATCATCCCGGTGTAGTGCATGCTGCTGACGGCGGCACCCATGACGAGGGAGGCGGCGGCCACGGCCAGGGGCGACTTGATGTTGAGCGCGGCCCAGAGGGCGGCGGTGGCCGCGACCACGGCGATGACGACGGAGAGGCCGACGACGAGCGGGTCGTAGGCGACCTCTCCGTGCAGGCGGAGGGCCGCCATGCCCAGGTAGTGCATGCTGGCGACGCCGAGTCCGGTGGTGAGGCCGCCCAGTACGAGGGAACGGCCGCGCGCCTTGCCGTAGCCGACGGCGAAGACTCCGGCGCCGACCACCAGCATGGCGACGAGCAGGCTCAGGACGGTGAGCGGCACGTTGTAGCGGATCTCCGTGCCGGTGACCTCGAAGCCGAGCATCGCGACGAAGTGCATGGTCCAGATGCCGGTTCCGATGGCCGAGGCCGCAGTGAGGAGCCAGTTGCGGCGGACGGCTCCGGTCGCGGCGAGGGCGCGGACGGTGCAGCGCAGCCCGAGGGCGGCGCCGATCGATGCCATCACGTATGACAGCACGGGTGTCAGCCAGCCGTAGGCGGCGTGGTCCAGATGTCCCAGGTGTCCCATGGCCAACGGACGCTAGTCCGGGTGAGGGCGCGAACAGGGGGCGCATTTCGAAAGCAGCTGGAAGTGCTGGAATATGACAGAGCTACGTTCACCTTCGATCACCCCGCGTGCCACCTTGCGCACGGTCCGCGGACACCCGGGCGGGCGGGAGTGGGGGATCATGGGCCCATGAGCGAGGACCACACGCACGTGCAGGAGTTCTTCGGGGCGCGGGCCGCCGACTGGGACCGCAAGTTCCCGGAGGACGGACCCGCCTTCGCCGCCGCCGTCACGGAGTTCGGGCTGCGGCCCGGGGACCGCGTGCTCGATGCGGGCTGCGGCACCGGGCGGGCCCTGGGCGCACTGCGGGCCGCCGTCGGGCCCGAGGGGACCGTGCTCGGCGTGGACCTCACCCCGCAGATGCTGGCCTCCGCGCGCCGGGCCGGGCGCGCCGCCGAGGGCGCGCTGCTGCAGGCCGACGCGGCCCGGCTGCCGCTGCGCGACGAGGCGCTGGACGCGGTGTTCGCCGCGGGGCTGATCGCGCACCTGCCCGATCCGGCGGCGAACCTGCGCGAGCTGTCGCGGGTGGTCCGCCCCGGCGGCCGGCTGGCGCTCTTCCACCCGATCGGGCGGGCGGCACTCGCCGCGCGCCAGGGCCGCGAGCTGACCCCGCAGGACCTGCGGGCGGAGCGCAACCTCGGCCCGCTCCTGTCCGCCGCGGGCTGGGACATGACCTCGTACGCCGACGAGGACCACCGCTTCCTGGCCCTGGCCGTACGCCGGCCCTGACACCCCTGCGCCCCGACTCGCCCGTGCCCGGGCACGGGCGAGTCCCGATACCACACCTGTACGACGGCACCGCGCCCGGCGCCCGCGGAGGTACCCGGGATCAGGCCGGGGGCTGGGCCTCCGCTCCGGCGGGCCGGCGCGGATGCGGCACGGGGCAGCCGCCCGAGCCGGGCACGGGGAAGGTGCCGAGCTCGCCCACGTCGTAGCCACCCGGATAGCCCTTGATCTCCGGATTCTGGCGGGCGTAGTGCGGAGCCGCGCGCGGGGGCAGCAGCCGGACCGCGCGGCCGCGCAGCCGCAGCGCGCCCTGCACCAGTTTCCGGACACCGGCGTTGGGGACCTCGTACCGGAAGGCTTCGATCAGCGCATCGTCGAGGAGGGCGATCCCCCCGCGGCGCACGGCGGGTGCGAGCGGCGCCGGGTACCAGGACGCCATCAGGTCGAGGGTGGAGTCGGCGACCCTGCGGGCGCCTTCGTCCCAGCCGAAATGGGCCGCTTCGTAGGCGACGAGGGTGGCTTCGAACTCCTCGTAGGAGCCCGGGATGTCCGTGATGCCCAGGTGTCGGCCGAGGGTGGCGTAGTAGTTGGCGCTCGCCCGGCGCTCGTGGTGGGTCATCGGGCGCCAGCCGTAGGCGTCCAGCCAGCGGGACGGAATCACCACGAACGTGCACAGCACGTAGCGCATGTCGTCGTTGGAGATGTCGTAGCTGCGGTGCATCTGGTTGACGCGGCGGATCGCCGTGCGCGCGGTGTCGCTGTCGAAGCCGTGCTCGACGACCGCGTCGAGGAGCAGGGCGGTGTCGTCGTAGCGCTTCTGGGCGCGGTCGGTGAACTCGGCGGTCTCGGCCAGCAGGCCGCCGATACTGGGGACGGCGTACGTCCGGAACAGCGCGAGCTCCAGGGCGCGGGTGAAGTCCCAGGGGAACTCGTAGGTGGCGGTGAGCCGGTAGATGGTGAGGAAGTCCTGGTCCGGGTCGAGCCGGAGGATCTCCTTCAGCCGGTCGTAACGCTGCACCGGGTGTCCCTTTCTGTGGCAGGCCCCCAACTCTACGTGCAGGTAGCAGCCTTGGAAATCGTGGCCCGCAAGCTCTCGACGCGCGGGTTACCCGCTGGTTAAGGTGCGCCGACAAGAGAGCAGGCTGGAGGCCAGGTGACCGACGACGAAGGTGGCGGCTCGCTGTATGTGCTGACCGCCGTACTCCTGACCCCCGCGCAGTTCCCCAGCTTCCTGGGCGACGACTTCCCCGAGGCCTGCTCCCTGCTGGGCGTGGCGCCCAACCGGGAGGGGTACGGGCTGGTGCTGGGCCAGGACGAGGAGGGCGCGCGCTGGACGGTCGTCGTCGACGACGTCTCGCTCGTGGCCGCGGCGATCGCCTCGTGGGACTGCGGCATGGAGTACGACCTGTCGCCCGACGAGCGGACGATCGTGGTCTCACTGGCGGGCTGGCCGGTGGAGTTGTCGGTGGCCGCATCGGGGATCCCGGAGCCGCACGATCCGGAGCAGGGTGCGGACGGTACGGGGCGGGTACCCCTGGCGCCGCCCTCGGCGGAGGCATGGGGCCCGGTGCAGCGACGACTGGGCGCGGACCAGATCGCACGGGAGTGGGCCGACTGGCGCGAGCGCGTGGCGACGGACGGCGGAGCCGCGGCCGCGGCGCATCCAGGACTCGCGCGTGCGCTGGAACAGGCGCTGGAGTACACGCGGACCCCGCCGCCGCCCGGCCGCGTCCGGTCCTCCTTCGCCGGCGAGGGGGCCCGGACCCTGCGCGTGGACGGGCCCGGCTGGTCGCTGGTGGCCCGCACCGGCGAGGCGGCCTTCGTCCTCCTGGACGAGGAACCGGGTGAGGTGCTCACGGTCCCCCGCAAGGGGGATCCCGATCTGCCGGACCTGCTGGCGGCGCTCGACCGCGTCGCGGTCCGGCCGGCGTGACCCTCGGCCCGACCGGGCCGAGGGAGGCGAACGGAGCGCTGCGCGCGGGCGAACGGCGTGCGCGCGGGCGACGGCACGAGGGGGACACGGTGGTGGAGTCGGAACCGGTGGGTGTGGTCGTGGGTGGTCGCGCCGACGTCGTGGACGACGACTGGGGGCGGGAGACGGCCGTGATCCGGTTGGACGGCGGCCGGTTCGGTCCGGAAGCCCTCTACGGGCTGGAGGACTTCTCGCACGTCGAGGTCGTCTACCACTTCGACCGGGTGCCGGCGGAGCAGGTCGAGACGGGTGCGCGGCACCCGCGCAACAACCCGGACTGGCCGCTGGTCGGCATTTTCGCGCAGCGCGGCAAGAACCGGCCCAACCGCCTGGGCGTCTCGCGGTGCCGGGTGGTGAAGGTGGACGGACTGGACGTCCACGTGGAGGGGCTCGACGCCGTGGACGGCACACCGGTCCTCGACCTGAAGCCCTACATGGTCGAATTCGGGCCACGCGGTGAACTGCGACAGCCCGAGTGGGCAACCGCCCTGATGGATGGCTACTACTGATCGACTCAATGGCGGAAAATGATAGTTACCGCCGGTAGTTTAACGCGTCAACTAATGGGATCCGGACAGGGCGACTGAAAATCGCTCTGGATCCCCTTCCTCCGGAATGATCGAATCGGCCAGTCACGCGGCTCAAAGGGTGCGCACCTCACCCCCACGCTCATTCCATGATGGAGGCCACTCTTGAATTCCATGTCGTACCTGGACCTGCACCGCAAGGTCGCACAGGACATCGATGCGGAGATCGAAACCGCTCTGAACCGGCTCGGCCCGGTCGCGGCGACCACCAGGAACTCGGTGGCCAAGCTCTTGGAGCAGCGCAAACTGAGACATCCCCTGTCGGTACTTCCGTTGCTCACGCACGCGATAGAAACGGGGAATCCCGGACCGGCTCTCCCCCTGTCGGCGGTGCACCTGCTGTGGTGGACCTCGGCCTGCTATCTCGACGACCTGGCCGACGCCAATGGCGCGTCGATCTCCGGCGAGCTCACCGAGGACGAAGCACTGCTCGCCTCCGTCATCACCGGAAATGCGCTGCCCATTCAGATCATCCTGGCGCAAGATCTCCCGGAGGCGGCGCACGGCGCTCTGATATCCGAGATCCTGAACGGCTGGATCATAGGCGCCGACGGCCAGATAGACGACATGCGCGGAGACATCTGCAGCGCCTCCCGCAAATCGGTGGTGGAGACGTACCGCGGCAAATCCGGGGCGCCCTTCGGCATGATCACGGCAATGGCCGCCATATTCTCGGGCACCACGGACGAGAAGATCGAATTGTGGCGTGAATTCGGCTACGTCTTCGGAATCCTGTGGCAGATCTTCAACGATCAGGAAGACATCCTGTCCGGCCGCGACGAGGACCTGCTCAACGGCACGGTGACCTATCTGCTCGCCTCCGTGCTCGAGGACGCGTCGCCGCTTTCCCGCGAACACATCCTGGGGCTGTGCGCCGCCGCGAACCGGTCGCATCAGGCCAGGTCGGAACTCGCGAGCCTGCTGCGCACGCCCGTCGCCCTCGACCGCTACCGCGCGGAGATCGACGCCTTCCGAGGCGAGGCCTACCGGATCCTGGACCAGCTGGGCGGCGACGAGGCCTACCAGCCGGTGCTGCGCAACCTCGTGGACCACGCGTCCCAGATGCTGCTCGAAGCCGACCTGCCGCCCGTGGTCGTGAGCGGCGCGGCCTGAGCCGGCCGCTCCGGGCGCACCCGCGCCGAACACGGGCCGCGCGGCCATGCCCGCCGGGCTCCGCCCACCAGCCGGAGCCCGGCCGCTCCTCGCCCCGCTACGGGCTTCACATCGCGACGCGCGCCGCCGTCAGCGGCCGATCTGCTTTCTGGACAGGCCGCGCACCCGCCGGCGCTGGGAGGAGTCCAGCAGGAGGTAGGCCGCGGCCGGCACCCCGATGAGAACCAGCAGGCCCGCCCAGAAGCCCACCGCCCAGAACAACACGATGGCTGCCACGACTCCGGCAACCGCGACCTTTCCGCTGTTGGACATATGCGGACACCTTCCTTGTGACGTCGACCACTACCCCCTCAACGCGCCGCCACGACCGCGCGTTCCCCGGGCACCGGTTGAGGTACCCTCGGCCACCCCGGCTCCAGTAGTCAAATTTGAGGAATGCGTGCTCCACGAGATCTCCGACCTCATCCACCACTCCGCCGTCTTCCTTCCCGGCGACCCGGCCCGCGCCGGCCGAATCGCGCTCTGGCGGACGGACTGCGCAGACGCGGGCACCCATGGGGGCTCCGGCGCGGGCAGCTGCGAGGAGCTGACCGTCGTCACCCCCGACCTGCGCCGGACTCCCGTGCGCGCACTCGTGCTGACCATGGACGAGGCCCTCCCCGTGCTCACCCGCGCCCGCGCCGGTGCCCGAGCGGGAACCGCGGCCCACAGGGCCAGCACCGCCTTCTGGGGAGCCGCCGCGCTGCTGGCCCTGCGGTTCGCCGCGCAGGGCAAACTGCTGCCGGGCCTCAGCCCCGCCGGCCACGACTCCTGGCGGATCGGGCCACTGGACGGGGCCGACCTCGACGAGGTGCGCGCCCTGGCCGCCGCCATGCCCCCCACCGCCCGTTGCGTGCCGCTGGACCCGGAGGGGCCCTTGGTGCCGGAAGGGCCCCTGGTGCCGGAGGTGCCGCCCCGGCTGCCCGCCGCGGAGCCGCTGCTGCGCGCCTTCCTCGACTCGGTCGCCGACACCCTGCCGCGCTCCCCCGCCGCGCCCACGGCCACCGGTGGGCCCGCCTTCGCGGCCCGCCCGCCCGCACGCCGTCCCGGCCTGCGCGCGTGGGCCGCGGAGGTGGCCTCCGGCCATGACGCCGGCGTACGCCTCTCCCTCCGGATCGAGCTCACCCGAGAACCCGGCCGGGTGCCCGAAGCCGCGGAACCCGCCGGGCACGCCGGGGGCTTCCGCGCCGTCCTCCAGATGCACAGCCCGGCCGATGCTGCAACGGTGGCCGACGCCGCCGACGTCTGGGCCGGTTCCGGAGCCGCCGCTGCCGCCTTCCCGCCCGGCGCCCGGCTGGACGCCCTGCGGGCCCTGCGCCGGGCGGCCAGGCTGTGGCCACCGCTCGCCCCGCTGCTGGGCGCCGCCGTCCCGGACGCCGTCGAGCTCGCCGACGAGGAGGTCACGGAGCTGCTCGGCGAAGCCGCCTCGGCGCTCGCCGCCGACGGGGTGCAGGTGCACTGGCCGCGCGGGCTCGTCCGCGGACTGACCGCCCGCGCCGTCGTCGCCACCCCGTCCCCGAGACGTCCCGGCTCCCCGGACCCGCAGGACACCGCCGGGAGCGCCCTTCCCTCCGGTCTGCTCTCGCCCGGCGCCCTGCTCTCCTTCAGCTGGCGCCACGCCCTCGGCGACCGGGGGGACCTCACCCCCGCCGAGCTGGACCGCCTCGCCGAGGCCAACCGCCCCCTGGTGCGGCTGCGCGACCAGTGGGTGCTGATCGACCCCGCCGAGGCCCGCCGGGCCCGCGCGCTCCAGGACCGTACGGTCACCGCCGCGGACGCGCTGGCCGCCGTACTCACCGGGTCTGCGGAGATCGACGGCGAGCGGGTCTGCGTGGAGGCCGCCGGCGCGGTGGAACGCCTGCGCGCGCGACTCACCGGCGACGCACCGGAAGCCGACGAGATCGCTGCCCCGCCCGCCCTCCGGGCCACCCTGCGCGACTACCAGCTGCGCGGCCTGCGCTGGCTGGCCCGGATGACCTCGCTCGGCCTCGGGGCCTGCCTCGCCGACGACATGGGCCTGGGCAAGACCGTCACCCTCATCGCGCTCCACCTGCACCGCAACCGCCCGGGCGCGGCCACCGCCGGCCCCACCCTGGTGGTGTGCCCGGCCTCGCTGCTGGGCAATTGGGAGCGGGAGATCGAGAAGTTCGCGCCCGGCACCCCCGTACGCCGTTTCCACGGGCCCGCCCGCAGTCTGGCCGGCCTCGCGCCCGGCACCGGGGCGTTCGTGCTCACCACGTACGGCACGATGCGCCTGGACGCGCACGCACTCGCCGCCACCGACTGGGGCCTGGTCGTCGCCGACGAGGCGCAGCACGTCAAGAACCCACACTCCTCCACCGCCAAGGCCCTGCGGACCGTCCCGGCGCGGGCCCGGGTGGCGCTGACCGGCACCCCGGTGGAGAACGACCTCTCCGAGCTGTGGGCCGTCCTCGACTGGACGACGCCGGGGATCCTGGGCCGCCTCGGTACCTTCCGCTCCCGCTACGCCGAACCGGTCGAGAGCGGCCGCGACCCGCAGGCGGCGGCCCGGCTGGCCTCGCTGGTGGGGCCGTTCCTGCTGCGGCGCAGGAAGTCCGACCCCGGTATCGCGCCCGAGCTGCCGCCGAAGACGGAGACCGACCATCCGGTGTCCCTCACCGGCGAACAGACCGCGCTCTACGAGGCCGTCGTACGCGAGACCCTCGCGGCGATCGCGGAGGCCGACGGGATGGAACGGCGCGGGCTCGTGGTCAAGCTGCTGACCTCTCTCAAACAGATCTGCAACCACCCGGCCCACTACCTGGGGGACGGCGGCGCCACCGGCGGCGCGCGTTCCGGCAAGCTGGAGCTCCTGGACGAGCTGCTGGACACGATCGTCGCCGAGGGCGGTTCGGTGCTGGTCTTCACCCAGTACGTGACGATGGCCCGGCTCATCGAGCGGCACCTGTCGGCCCGCGGGATCGCCTCCCAGCTCCTGCACGGCGGCACCCCGGTCGCCCGCCGCGAGGAACTCGTGGACCGCTTCCAGGCCGGCGAGGTCCCCGTCTTCCTGCTGTCCCTCAAGGCCGCCGGCACCGGCCTGAACCTCACCCGCGCCGGACACGTCGTCCACTTCGACCGCTGGTGGAACCCGGCCGTCGAGGAACAGGCCACCGACCGCGCCTACCGCATCGGCCAGACCCAGCCCGTACAGGTCCACCGCATCATCGCCGAGGGCACCGTCGAAGACCGCATCGCCCGCCTCCTGGAACGCAAACGGGCGCTGGCCGAAGCCGTCCTCGCGGGCGGCGAGAGCGCGCTGTCCGAACTGACCGATGCCGAACTGGCCGAGCTCGTGGCGCTGCGCCCGGCCGCGGGGAGTGGGCGATGAACGACACCGGGGACCCGTACGAGAAGACTTTCGCGGCGCTCCCGCCCGCGCCCGGGCGCGGCTTCGCCCGCACCTGGTGGGGCCAGGCCTGGCTGCGCGCCCTGGAGGACAGCGCGCTCGACGGCGAACAGGTCCGGCAGGGGCGCCGGGTCGCTCGCTCGGGGGCGGTGGGGGCGGTCACGGTACGTCCGGGCGGGCTCACGGCGGTCGTGCGCGACCGGGACGGGACGGCGCACCGGACGGACGTGCTGGTGCAGGAGTTCTCGCAGGCCGAGTGGGACCGGCTGCTGGGGCTCGCGGCCGCGGAGTCGGGGCACATCGCGGCGCTGCTGGACCGGGAGGTTCCGCCGGAGCTGGCGGAGGACGCGGCGGCGGCCGGGGTGGAACTGCTGCCCGGGATGGGGGACTTCGATCCGCGCTGCGACTGCGGCGAGTGGGACCACTGCCCGCACACGGCCGCGCTCTGCCACCAGGTGGCCCGGCTCCTGGACCAGGATCCCTTCGTCCTGCTGCTTCTGCGCGGCCGCGGCGAACGGCAGCTGCTGGACGGGCTGGAGGCGCGCAGCGCGGCGAACGCCCAGGCACAGGCCCAGGCCCAGGCGCAGACCTCGGACCGGGACGCCGCCGCCGCGGCGGGTGTTGCGGCGGACGTGGCGTACGGGGCGGCGCGGGCGGGTCTGCCGCCGCTGCCCCCGCTGCCGGACCTGCCGCGGGCCCCGGGGCAGCCGCCGGCCCTGGACACGGAGGCGGAACCGGACGGGCTCGACGTGGACGCGGTGGAGTTCCTCGCGCAGGCGGCGGCGTCCGAGGCCTTCCGGCTGCTCGCGGAGGCGGTCGCTCCGGGCCACGCCGACCGTGCCGTACCGGCCGCGCTCACACAGGCGCAGGACGCCGTACGCCTCACGCGGGAGGCCGATGACGTCCGGGTCCGCTCCCGTCTGGCGGCGGCTACCGGGCGCAGCCGGGCCGACATGGAACTGGCCGTGCTCGCCTGGGGCTTCGGCGGGGCCCCGGGTCTGGCCGCGCTGGAGGACGACTGGACGCCGGACCGGGCCGCGCTGGCCCGTGCCCGGGCGGCACTGGCCGCCGCCTGGTCGGACGCGGAGACCGGCGGTGGGGCCGGCGATGCAATCGGCGAGGTGGGCGGCGGCGGGACCGGCGGAGGGGCTCCGGTGCTGCGCAGGGTCCGGGCGCGCTGGACGCAGGCGGGGGCGGGCCGCCAGATCCGGCTGGGCCGGGAGGGCCGCTGGTGGCCGTACCGCCGGGAGGAGGGCCGCTGGATCCCGTCGGGCCCGTCGGCGCCGGACCCCGCGTCGGCGCTGGAGGCCGACCCGGCGGACTGATGCCCCCGGGCGCCGGGCCGCCGCCCGCCGCACGGGCTGCGGCCCGAACCGGCCGGAGCCCGGCCCGCGCCCTGGCCGACGTACGGCTTGCCGGGACACGGTGCGGCGACGACGATGGGGGCGCTCCGGTACCGCGGCACCACGGGAGGGTGACATGGGCGACCGGGATCCTTCGGTGGCACTGCCGGACGGAGCCGATCCGGCGGCCCGCTCGCGCGAACTACGCCGGGCGCACGCCGCGTTCACCCGGGACGGGCGGGTGGAGACCCCGGTGCGGGCGGTCATCGCGCGGTCCTGGCGGCGGTGCGCGCGGGCCCGGCTGAGCCCGGAGTGCGCACCGGGGGCGGCGCTGGCGGAGGCGGAGCTGCGTCCGTACCGGGAGGACCACCCGCTGGCACGGGTGATGCCGCTGTTCCGGGATCTCGTCGGCGCGTTCGCCGCCCACGGGGCGCACCTGCTGGCGGTGTGCGACGCGCGGGGCAGCCTGTTGTGGGTGGAGGGCGAACCGGCCACCCTGCGGCGGGCCGAGGGCTTGGGCTTCGTCCCGGGCACACGCTGGGCGGAGAGCGCAATGGGGACCAACGCCCCCGGTACGGCGGTGGCGTTGGGCGAGCCCGTGCAGGTCTTCGGGGCCGAGCACTTCAGCCGCCGGGTGCACCCGTGGACCTGCGCGGCGGCGCCGGTGCGCGATCCGCGCACCGGCAGGCTGCTGGGCGCGGTGGACATCACCGGCGGCGACGGCCTCGCGCACCCGCACTCCCTGGCGTTCGTACGGGCGGTGGCCCGCGCGGCGGAGGTCCAGCTGGCCCTGCTCGACGAGGGTCCGCCGGCCCGGCGGGACTGCCTGACGGCCCTCGGCAGGGACGAGGCGCTGCTGGTGACCGGGGGCCGACGGGTGCGGCTGGGGCGCCGGCACAGCGAGATCATGGCCCTGCTCGCGCATCACCCCGAGGGCCTGTCGGGCGAGGAGCTGGCGATCGCCCTGTACGAGGACGAGTCGGTGTCCCCGGTGACGCTGCGCGCCGAGATGTCCCGGCTGCGCGCGCTGCTGGGGACCTCGGCGCCGCTGTCGCGCCCCTATCGCACGGCCGGTCCGCTGGACGCGGACTTCACCACCCTGACGCGGCAGTTGGCGACGGGAGCGGTCTCCGCGGCACTCCACGCGTATCCGGGCCCGCTGCTGCCGGCCTCTACGGCTCCCGGGGTGGTCCGGCTGCGCCGGCGGATCGAGGACCAGGCGCGGGCGGCCCTGATCGCGCGGGCCGACGCGGGACTGCTGGCCGACTGGGTGTGCAGTGCGTGGGGCGCGGACGACCCGGAGGCGTGGCGGGCGCTGGCGGCGGCGCTGCCGCCCGAGGGCAGGCCGGCCGCGCTGGCCCGGGTACGCGCCCTGGACCGCGAGCTGGCCGCCCGGCCGGGCCGGCGCGGGCGGAGTGCAACGTATCCGCAACCCGCCCGCTCCTAGCCTCCACCCGAGCGCTGGCCGACGGCGGCCGGCGCCCGGCAGGGGAGGACTCCATGGCCCGTTACGCTGCGCCCGGTACCGACGGTGCGCTCATGTCGTACGCGTCGCGCTACGACCACTTCATCGGCGGCGAGTACGTCGCGCCCGCCCGCGGGCGGTACTTCGCGAACCCCTCCCCCGTCACCGGCCAGACCTTCACGGAGGTCGCCCGGGGCACCGCGGAGGACGTGGAGCGGGCGCTGGACGCGGCGCACGCGGCGGCTCCCGCCTGGGGCCGGACCTCGGTAGCCGACCGGTCGTCGGTCCTGCTGCGCATCGCGGACCGGATGGAGCGGAACCTGGAGGCCCTCGCCGTCGCGGAGACCTGGGAGAACGGCAAGCCGGTCCGCGAGACCCTGGCGGCCGACCTGCCCCTGGCGATCGACCAGTTCCGCTACTTCGCGGGCGCGCTGCGGGCGCAGGAGGGCGCGCTCAGCCAGATCGACGACGACACGGTCGCCTACCACTTCCACGAACCGCTGGGCGTGGTCGCGCAGATCATCCCGTGGAACTTCCCGATCCTGATGGCCGTGTGGAAGCTGGCCCCGGCGCTGGCGGCGGGCAACACCGTGGTCCTCAAGCCGGCCGAGCAGACCCCGGCCTCCGTGCACCACTGGCTGGGCCTGGTCGCGGACCTGCTGCCGCCGGGCGTGGTGAACATCGTCAACGGCTTCGGGGAGGAGGCCGGCAAGCCGCTCGCGTCGAGCCCGCGCGTGGCGAAGGTCGCCTTCACCGGGGAGACGGCGACGGGTCGGCTGATCATGCAGTACGCGGCCGAGCACCTCAAGCCGGTCACACTGGAACTCGGCGGCAAGAGCCCGAACCTGTTCTTCGACGACATCTGGTCGCAGGACGACGACCTGCGCGACAAGGCCCTGGAGGGCTTCACCATGTTCGCGCTCAACCAGGGCGAGGTGTGCACGAACCCCTCGCGGGCCCTGATCGAGCGGGGCCGGTACGGGGACTTCCTCGACGCGGCCGTGGCGCGCACCGAACAGATCGTGCCGGGGCACCCGCTGGACACGGACACGATGATCGGGGCCCAGGCGTCGGAGGAGCAGTTGAAGAAGGTCCTGTCGTACGTGGAGATCGGCCGTCGGGAGGGCGCGAAACTCCTCACGGGCGGCCGCCGCCAGGAACTGGAGGGCGACCTCGCGGGCGGCTTCTACGTCCAGCCGACCATCTTCGAGGGCGACAACCGCATGCGGATCTTCCAGGAGGAGATCTTCGGCCCGGTGGTGTCGGTGACCGCCTTCCAGGACTTCGAGGACGCCGTGCGCATCGCCAACGACACGGCGTACGGCCTCGGCGCGGGCGTGTGGACCCGCGACATCAACACGGCCTACCGCGCGGGCCGGGCCATCCAGGCGGGCCGCGTCTGGACGAACTGCTACCACGCCTACCCGGCCCACGCCGCCTTCGGCGGCTACAAGCAGTCGGGCATCGGCCGCGAGACCCACAAGATGATGCTGGAGCACTACCAGCAGACGAAGAACGTTTATGTCAGCTATTCCCCGAAAGCAGTTGGGTTCTTCTAGAGCGCCAAGTCGAGCGCCCGGAAGGGAAATTGCACTCCTGAAATCAGTTCCGAAGCGTCACTCATCGACACAGGAACATCACGCTGAGTGCGGAATGGGGTCGCCCGGCCACGCCTCCCGGACCAGTCACGGACCAGACTCCCGCCCGGGAGCGAGGGAGGCGACGCCCTCTGACACGCGTGGTGGCGCGGCGTAGCGGGACGGCTCAGGCTCTGCAACTCGCTCCACGGGGCACGCACAACGTCCCGGAAGCCGCCAGGTGCAACGGAATCGGGCGGGTGGTGCCGGCCGGCAGCAACCTCGTGACCGGCTCCTACCCGACGCAGCACCTCACCGGGCCACAGGAGCCCGCACACCCGGACGGCCTGTACGGGGTGAGCAAGGTCGGGGTCGAGGCTCTGGGGCGCCTGTACGCGGACAAGTGCGGGCCGTCCGCCGCCTTCCTGCGCACCGGCAGCTTCGAGCAGGCATCCACCGAGCCCCGCCACCTGGCGACGTGGACGAGTCCACGCGACACCGTCGGCTACGTCAAAGCCGCGCTCACAGGGCCTGCGTCGATCCGAGGCTTTCACCCTGAAGACTGTGGTCGATTGCCGGTCAGATCCGGTCCGCCAGGTAGGCGATGTGCGGCGGTCACCGACCTCCCAACGGTCCCACACCCGCTAGACTTGCAGAGTTATGCAATTTACTAGTTCTGGATATGGCGGACGGGGGTCGCGGTGTGGCCGGGTTCGAGGCAGCAGCGCTGGAACGGGCCCGTGTGGCGCGGGCTCGTCTCCAGGCTGCACAGGAAGCTGACGATGCGCTTCGAGGAGGCACAGGCCGCGGAGAAGCTGGAGGACGCATTGCGCGTGGCCCACGATCACGGCGTGGCCACCGAAGCCGGAGACAGCCGGTGAACCAGACAGTGTCACTGGCGCCGAGGCGTCGGTGATGGCCCGGCACCCCAGCGGACAATCGGCCGTCGAGGCGCTCAAGCACGTGTGGACGGTGCCGCTGGTGCCGGGTTCCGTGCGGGCCGCGCGCGAGCGCAGCGAACGGTCCCTGGTCCTCCTCGGCCTGGAGAGCTCCTGCGCGCTCTTCGGCGCCGTGCTCCTGGTGGTCAGCGAGCTGGTGGCCAACGCCGTCCGGCACGCTCAGGACTCCCTGGACGCGGAGGTGACTCTCCACATGACCGAGCACCTGCTCGTGGTCTCGGTCGAGGACCTGGACCCGCGCCCGATAACGCTGGCCGATGCCGGCCGGACCTCCGGGCAGGGGCTGCGCACGGTGGCTGACCTGGCGCGCACGTTCGGCGGCGACGTCCGTATCGAGCCTTCCTCCGGCGGGCACGGCAAAACGGTGGTCGTCCGCTTCATCCTGCCGGAAGGCACACCGTGACCAGCAGGAACCAAAGGGACGTACAGCTGTACGAGATCACCTACCTCGGAACCGGCCATGAGCCGGAGGTTCGCACGGTAGAGGCCGGCGAAGTCGCGGCCGTCATCGAGTACGCCGGCGAACACGGCATGCAGGTCCGCCTCCGCCCGTGCCGCCGCCCTGTCGAGGAGCCGAGCACCAGGAAGGAAGGCGCGTCATGACGGATAACCTGCCCGAGAGAGACACGGCGGCGGAGCACGAGAAGTGGAAAGAGAAGGGCGTTGCGATGCGGGCCTTCTTCTACATCTTCGGCACGCACGTGTTCGCCGGGTTCATCTGGTTGCTGTTCTACCTGGGGCAGCACGCCCAGAAGTGAGGCCGGGACCGAAATGGGGCCCGCACGCCTGCGGAGCAGGTTCGGCATATGAGGGAGCGGCCGTCTTCCGGTGTCAGAAGCGCGTTGAACCCGCACTATCGGAAGACGGCCGCCGTATGTGGGGTGCCGGCCCCGCAGGGCCCGCACCGTGGGGCACCGTTCAGGCGTGGCGGCTGGCCTTGAGGTCGGCCAGGAGTTCGGCCTGGCCTTCCAGGACGCCGGAGAGGATGCCGCGGGCGACCCGCAGGAGCTCGACGATCTCGGGGTCGGTGAGCGCGTAGTACACGTTCGAACCCTCCCGGCGGGTGATCACCAGGTTGGCCTTGCGCAGGACGGCGAGCTGTTGGGAGAGGCTCGCGGCCTCCACTCCGACCTCGGGGAGCATCTCGGCTACCGCGTGCTCGCGTACGGAGAGGAGTTCCAGGACGCGGATGCGGACCGGGTGCCCCAGCGTTTTGAAGAACTCCGCCTTCAGCTGGTACAGCGGTGCGCTCACCTGGCTACCCCTGCCGTGACTGCCCATCTCATCCACCCGGAACCGTTCCTTCGTAGAGGCATCCGTTCGCCCCTCCTCACACCTTGCGACCTCCACAATTGCAGATCCTTGCAACTCGTGGGACCCGGCGGGGCACCTTCGTGACGTTCGCCTCCCGCAGTGGGACCTTCGCCGGTCAGGCCTTCTTGAGGAACTCGGTCTTCAGGACCAGGCCCTTGACCTTCCTCGTGTTGCACTCGACCTCGCCCGGGCGGGAGGTGAGGCGGATGTTCTTGACCAGGGTGCCGCGCTTGAGGGTCTCGGAGGTCCCCTTGACTTTCAGGTCCTTGGTCAGCGTGACCGAGTCCCCGTCCTCCAGGAACTTGCCGTTGGAGTCCTTGAAGATGATGTCGCTCATGGTGCCGATGTCCTTCGTCGCTGATCTTGCGGATGGTGTGCTGGGTTCAGGTGAGGGCGGGTTCCTCGGGGGACTGCGGAGTGGGCCAGTCATCAGTGGTCCACTGCTTGATCGTCCCGTGGGCTCCGTGAGCGGCAAGCGCGGCGGCGAGGTCGCAGTGGATCGGGACGGGCGGACAGGTCGCGTCCGGGACAAGGGAGCCGTCCGCCGGTATCGCGGCGAGCTCAAGTCGGCGCCCGCTCTCGGCGAGGCGGTGGGCGGCCCGGGCAACGGCGATCTGCCCGCCGGCCGACCAGCCCAGCAGACCGGTCAGGTCCAGGATGACCGGGCCGGTGCCCCTCGCGAGCGCCCAGCCGATGGCGCCGGTGAACCGGTCGGTGGCGTCCGCGCCGAGATACCCGGCCAGGGACAGCACGCCCAGGTCCTGGCGGGTGGTGTAGCGCCATTCGATCGTCATCGTCAGCTCCTCGGCTTCACAGGGGAAGGGTGATCCAGATGGCCTTGCCGCGCCCGTCCGCGTCCGCCCGTACGACGGCGGTGCCGCCGAGTTCCATCGTCATTTCGACCACCATGGCCAGGCCGCTGCCCGGGGCGGTGGCGAGCGCCCCGAACAGGACGGGCCGGTAGGGGTGGCGGTCGCGGACGGCGAACGCGAATGCACCCGGCCCGTGTGCGTAGGTGACCGTGATGATCGGGGACAGGACTGCAGCGTGGCGGACGGCGTTGGTGACCAGTTCGGCCAGGATCAGCAGCGCCGGGCCGACGCTCGGGTGGCGAAGGCCCACCCCGCACTCGACGAGGACAAGCTCGGTGGTCTCGCGGGCGATGCGAACGGCGGCCCCCATGGCCGGCACGTCCAGCACGTGCCGGTAGGGCATCGCCTCGACCTGGACGGTCACCGGCCCACCCCGTTCACGGTGCGGGCCAGGCGGAACCCGGACACGGACTGCGGGTGCAGGCGCAGCAGGGTGTCATGAGGGCCGTGGGCCCAGCCGGGCAGGGTGCGCCGGTAGTGGGCGGCCTCGTCGGGGTCGACGATGACATCGGCCGGGCCGTGGGTGCTGACCGTCCAGCCGGTCCCGGCCGGGCTCCGGATCTCATCGACCTGGTAGGTCAGCAGTGCCCGGCCGGGGATGGTGGCGGCTTGCACGGGGGCCCGGACGACGAGGCGTCCGTACTCCATCGCGTGTGCGGCGGGGCGGACGACGGCCACCTCCCGCTGGATGTAGACGAGTCGGCCTTGGGCGGAGCCTTCGAGGAGCCATAGGGCTTCGGTACCGGAGACCTCGATCATGCGGAGGTCGGCGGGGACGGTCATCGTGCGGCCTTCCGGATGCGGTGCGGTCGGTGATGCGTACGGGGCAGCAGGCCCGCCTGCTCCAGGTGTTTGCGGGCGCCGGCGATCGCCTCGGGGGTGGTGGCGTACTCACGGCCTTCCGGGCGCAGCAGGTCCAAGGCGCCGACGGCGTCCAGGGCCTGGCGCTGGCCGGGCCGGATGCCGGAGGTCATGACGGCGATGCCGCGCCGGTTCAGCTTCTCGACCGCGTCCTTCAGAACGAGGGCGCCGGTGGCGTCCAGGGTGGTCACCCGCGCCATGCGCAGGATGACCACCTTCACGTCGGCTACTTCGGAGAGTTCGAGGAGGAAGCGGTGGGCGCCGGCGAAGAAGAGGGGGCCGTCTATGCGGTAGGCCACGATGTGCTCGGCCAGCAGGGCGTGTTCCTCGTCGCTGTGCTCGCCGGGCAGGTCCGGGCGGAAGTCGACCTGCTCCATCCGAGCCTGGCTCGCCACTGCCTTCAAGGCGAGGGCTCCCGCGACGACGAGGCCGATGATCACCGCGTACACGAGGTCGAGGATCAGGGTTGCGGCGGCGGTCAGGACGAGGACGACGGCGTCCGAGCGGGTTGCCTTGGCCATTGCTTTTAGTGAGCCGACCTCGACCATGCGGATCGCGGTCGCCAGCAGAACGCCGGCCAGTGCGGCGAGGGGGATCTTCGAGACGAGGGGGGCTGCGGCGAACACGATCACTGCGAGTACCGCGGCGTGGGTGAGCGCGGCCAGCCGGGAGGAGGCGCCGGTGCGGACGTTGACGGCCGTGCGGGCGATCGCGGCGGTGGCCGGCACTCCGCCGAACAGCGGGGCCGCCAGGTTGGCGACGCCCTGCCCGAAGAGCTCCTTGTCCGGATCGTGCTTCTGCCCCACCGTCATCCCGTCCGCCACGGTCGCCGACAGAAGCGACTCCAGCGCGGCGAGCGCCGCGACCGCGACCGCCGGGGCCAGCAGCGACCCGAACGCGGAAGCGTTGAGGAAGGCCAGGGACGGAGCGGGGAGCCCGGGGGGAAGGTCACCGATCGGGGCCGCCTCGTCAAGACGGAAGACCTGCGCGATCACGGTCGCGACGACGACCGCGACGATCGAGAACGGGACCCTCGGCTTCCACCGGGCCCCGGCCAGCATCACCGCCGCGACACCCACCGAGAGGCCGATCGCCGTCAAGTTCGGGAAGGCGACGAACTCCACGAGCGCCCGCCACGCCACGAGCAGGACCTTCTCCCCCTCCGGCTCGGCGACCCCGAGGGCATTGGGTATCTGCTGGAGGCCGATCACGCACGCGATCCCCAGGGTGAAGCCCTCCACCACCGGTGCCGGCACGTACCGCATGTACTGCCCGGCCCGCAGCAGGGCGAGACCGATCAGGAGCACGCCGGCCATCAGCCCGACGGTCAGGACACCGCCGGGCCCGTACCGGGCGACGATCGGCACCAGGACGACGGTCATCGCGCCGGTCGGGCCGGACACCTGGAGGTTCGACCCGCCGCAGAGGGCGGCGAGCGCGCCCGCGACCACGGCGGTGGCCAGCCCCGCCTCCGCGCCCAGCCCGGAGGAGACCCCGAACCCGAGGGCGAGGGGAAGGGCGACGATCGCCACCGTGAGGCCGGCCAGGAGATCCCGTCGGGGGTTGCGGGCCATGACCGCGTAATCGGCCCGGGCGGGCAGGACGGAACGGACCCGGCCGAGCACGGCCGTCAGGGCGGTGTTCACGCTCACGAGGCCGCAACCTTGGACGCGCGCAGCTCCTCGAGCAGCTCGCTCTGCCCGGTCAGGACCTCGGTCAGGATCCGCCGCGCGGCCAGCATCAGCTGCGCGACGTCCCCGCCGGCCAGTGCGTAGACGACGGTAGCGCCGTTACGGGTCGAGGTGACGATCCCCGAGCGGCGCAGGACCGCGAGCTGCTGGGACAAGGCGGAGGGCTCGACCTCGATCGCGGCCAGCAGGTCCCGCACCGGCATCGGCCCGTCCTGCAGCAGCTCCAGAACCCTTATCCGCACCGGGTGCCCGAGCATCCGGAAGAACTCGGCCTTCACCTGATACAGCGGAACCGGCACGGTCTCGCACCCTTCTCACCGCCCCGAACGGGGCATACGCCTGGTGCCGCGCCCGCGGCTACCTACGGACACAGCACCCACAGCATCTATGAAATTGCAGATTTCTGCAATTTGCAGATCCTGCGATCCGCTGCCTGCCGCTGGCGCACTGTACGGAAGGGACCTCGCCGCATCGATCGGCGGCGAGGCCCCTTCCGGCACCGGGAGACACGCCCGTGGGATTCAGGCGGGGCATGCCCTTGCCCGCCCAGGCACGGGGCCCCGTAGTCGTCGAAATCCCTGAAGCGTGTGGGGATGTTGATCTCGTCGACCTCCACGTCCGCCAGGCCGGCCGCTCGCAGGAACTCGCCCAACGGACCGGGCGCGCAAAGGGGGAGCCGCAGAGCCTCGTCCAGCTTCCGGCTGCCCTCGTCCAGGGAGACGGCGGCTTCCCAGAAGTAGCGGATGAGTTCCATGCCTCCCGGGGTGTAGTCCCAGAGGTACGCGGCGAGCGTGCCGCCAGGGCGCAGGATGCGGGCCATCTCTGCGACGGCCGGCTCAGGAGCAGGGACGAAGCTGAGGACCAGGCCGCTGATCGCCACCGACGCCCGCCGTCCGGGAACGGCAGCCTCAGCGCATCGCCGCGTACGAACTGGGCCCGGGAATCCGCGACGTGCACCGCACAGCCCGCGACTCGATAGACACGGACATCGCCTTGCTCGCGGGCCCGCTATAACGGCGGCCGCGAGCTCGGGCCAGCGGGGCACGCGAAGCGCCTGGGCTTCTTCTAGGCCGCCGACTCGGGCTCCCGGGCGGGAAGCCGACCCCCGCGTCAGGCCGCGGCGAGCTGCTGTTCGCGGTCCGGTGTGGTGGCCTTGGGCTTCCTGTTCGGCAGCGAGAGCCGGAAGACCCTGTGCCACGCGGAGTACACCTGCTTGGGCAGCGGCCCGGTGACGTAGTCCAGCTCGTACTTCTCGAACAGGGCGCGCACCTTCACCGCGACCTCGGCGTACCGGTTGCTCGGCAGGTCCGGGAACAGGTGGTGCTCGATCTGGTGCGAGAGGTTGCCGGTCATGAAGTGCATGGCCTTGCTGCCACTGATGTTCGCCGAGCCCATCATCTGGCGCAGGTACCACTGGCCGCGCGTCTCACCCTTGATCGAGCGGCGCTCGAAGACCTGCACGCCCTCGGGGAAGTGCCCGCACATGATCACCGAGTGGGTCCAGAGGTTGCGGACCAGGTTCGCGGTGAAGGTGGCGGCGAGCGTGGTGAGGAACGACGGGCCCGAGAGGAGCGGGTGGATCACGTAGTCCTTGAGCACCTGCTTGCGGATCTTGCGGCCCACGGCCCTGGCCCGCGCGCGGAACTCCGGGTTCTTGCGGCGGCGCTTGTGCAGGTTCTTGCCGAGTTCCAGGTCGTAGGCGGCGATGCCGTACTCGAAGAAGCAGGCGTTGATGAAGTTCCACAGCGGCTGGCCGAGGTGGAACGGGTGCCACTTCTGGTCCTCGTCGACGCGCATGATGCCGTAGCCGAGGTCGTTGTCCTTGCCGATCACGTTGGTGTAGGTGTGGTGCAGCTGGTTGTGCGAGTGCTTCCACTGGTCGGCGGGCGAGACGTGGTCCCAGTCCCAGGTGGTGGAGTGGATCTTCGGGTCCCGCATCCAGTCCCACTGGCCGTGCAGGATGTTGTGGCCGATCTCCATGTTGTCCATGATCTTGGCCACGGACAGGCCGGCGGTGCCGATCAGCCACGCCGGCGGGAAGATCGAGAACAGCAGGATGCCCCTGCTGACCAGTTCGAGCTTGCGCTGCGCCGAGATGACCTTGCGGATGTAGGCGGCGTCCTTCTCCCCGCGGCTGGCGATCACCTCGTCGCGGATCGCGTCCAGCTCGCGGCCGAGCTCCTCGATCTGCTCCGCGGTCAGGTGGGCGGTGGGGTCGATGGCGGTCAAGGTGCTCCTACCGTTCGATGTCGCAGGGGCCCGCCGCGGCGGACACGCAGGTCTGGATGAGGACGTCCGGCCCGGCCTCGGTGATCTCGCCGGTGCGCAGGTCGCGGACGGCGCCCGCCGTGAGCGGCGTGACGCAGCCGAAGCAGATGCCCATGCGGCACCCGGACGGCATGAGCACGCCGGCCTCCTCGCCGACATCCAGCAGCGGCGTGGCCCCGTCGGCGTCGACGGTCTTGTTGGTGGTGGCGAACGTGACCTCGCCACCGTCACCGGTGACGACGACTCCGGCGCGGAAGCGTTCGGTGTGCAGGCGCTCCGGGATGCCGTGCTCGCTCCAGTGCGCCTCGGCGGCGTCGAGCAGGCCCGCGGGCCCGCACGCCCAGGTCTCGCGCTCGGCCCAGTCGGGGACGAGTTCGCCCAGCCGGGCGATGTCGAGCATGCCGTCCGTGTCGGTGTGCAGCTCGGTGAGGCGCAGCTTCTTGTCCGCGACCAGGTCGTGCAGCTCGTTGCGGAAGATCACGTCGTGCGGCTGCGGTGCGGAGTGGACCATGACGACGTCGTCGAACTCGCTGTCGCGCAGCATGCCCATCGCCGGCGTGATGCCGCTTCCGGCCGTCAGGTAGAGCACCTTGGCCGGCCTGGCCTCCGGCAGTACGAAGTCACCGGTCGCCTGGTCGAGCTGGATCAGCGTGCCCGGTTCGACCCTGCGGACCAGGTGGTTGCTGACCTTGCCGTCCGGGATCGCCTTCACGGTGATCGTGATCCGGCCGTCCCGGCGGTCCGTCGGCGAGGTGACCGAGTAGGCGCGCCACAGGCGCACCCCGTCGACGTCGACCCCGATCCGCACGTACTGACCGGCCGTGTGGCCGCGCCAGCCCCGTCCCGGCCTGATCACGATGGTCGCGGCATCACCCGTCTCGGGGTGCACGGCCTCGATGCGCCCCCGCAGGTCGCCGCCCGCACGCAGCGGGCTGACCAGGTCGAGGTAGTCCGACGGCAGCACCGGCGTCGTGACCATCTCCAGCAGTTTCCACGCCCTACTGCGGAGGGCTGCACTCGTCATGACCCCAGCTTGATGCGCTTCAGGGGGTAAAGTCCTGTCCGTAGGACGTGAATCTGATCGACTGAATTGTTCGCAGGGAACAAAAACGTGAGTCATGCAGTCCGCAGGGCCAGTGAACTGGTCCTGGATGAGACGACGGTCACCGCGCTTCGGGCCGCGCTGCGGACCACCGCCGACGAGGTCGTCCAGGCGATCATCGACGAGGTGCCGCCGTACGCCAACGCCCTTTCGGGCCGGATGGGCGCCACCATCCGGCGGGCCGTCCGCACCGCCCTGGGCCTCTACCTCGACCTGGCGAGCGGGAAGGCCACCGGCGGCGACGCCGGCGAGGCGGCCTACGAGCTGGGCCGCGGCGAGGTCCGCGACGGCCGTTCGATGGACGCCCTGCTCAGCGCCTACCGGGTCGGCGCCCGCGTGGCCTGGCGAGGCCTGGCGGCAGGTGCCGTACCCGCAGGTCTGCCCGCCGCCCAGGTCGCCAAGTTCGCCGAGCTGACCTTCGCCTACATCGACGAGCTGTCCGCCGCGAGCGCCGCGGGCCACGCCGACGAGCTGGCGGCGCGGGGCCGGGCCCACGAGCGCCACCTGGAACAGCTGGCCCGCGACCTCCTTGCCAGCGCGGGCCCGGACGTGCTCCTCGCCGCTGCCGGGCGGGCCCGGTGGCAGCCGCCGGTTTCGCTGACCGCGGTCCTGCTGCCCGCCGCCCAGGCCCGGCCGGCCTACCGCGCGCTCGACCCGGGCACCCTCGTCCTCGACGACCTGCCGGACGCCTCCGGCGTGCTGCTCGTCCCCGATACCGACCGGGCACGCCTGCTGAGGCAGCTGTCCGACCGCACCGCCGTGGTCGGCCCGGCCCGGCCGTGGACGCGTGCGTCCGCCTCGTACGCACGCGCCGTACGCGCGCGCTCCCTCTCCTGCGACATCCGCGACACCGAGGACCACCTGCCCGAGCTGGTACTGGGCGCCGACGCGGACGCCTTCGCCGACCTGCGGGCCCGAGCCCTCGCACCGTTCCGTACCTTGCCGACCGCGACCGCGCGGCGGCTCGAGGAGACGTTGCGGGCGTGGCTGCTGCACCAGGGCAGGCGGGACGAGGTGGCGGCGGCGTTGTTCGTCCACCCCCAGACCGTCCGGTACCGGATGTCGCAGCTGCGGGAGCTCTTCCCGGATCTCGCCTCGCCGCAGCGGGTTCTCGAACTGACGCTGGCGGTCGGTCTCCGCATGGGCTGAGGCGGTACGGCAGAGCCTCCCGGTCTCCTACTCCCCCGAGAAGCTCGGGTCCTTCTGGATCTTGTCCCTCGTGGTGCCGTCCTCGTCCAGGGCCTCCGGCGCGGGCTGCGGCGGAGCGGGCGGGGTGCGGATCAGCAGCGCGACGAGTACGGCCACGGCGCCGAGCACGGCGCCGATGCCGAATCCCCACCGGACGCCCGCGGCGAGGGCGCCGGTGGCGTCGGCGCCCTCGGCCGCCGCCGTGGCGGCGTGACCCGACATGACGCTGATGACCAGGGCGGTGCCGGCGGCGGCCGCGACCTGTTGGAGCGAGCCCAGGATGGCGGAGCCGTGGGGGTAGAGGTGCGGCGGCAGCACGGACAGGCCGGAGGTGAAGACGGGGGTGAAGACGAACGCCATGCCCGCGCTCAGGGCCACGTGGAGGGCGAGCACCAGCCACGGCGAGGTCTGCTCGCCCGTGAGGGCGAACAGGGCGAGGCAGAGCGCCGTGACTACGGCTCCGGGTACGACCAGGCGTGGTGCGCCGAGCCGGTCGTAGAGCTTGCCGACCTGCGGTCCGAGCAGGCCCATGGTCAGGCCGCCGGGGATGAGGAGCAGCCCGGTCTGCAGGGAGCTCAGGCCGCACACCTCCTGCAGATAGATCGGCAGCAGGATGAACGCACCCATGAGGGCCATGAAGGAGAGGCACATCAGGCCGAGCGCCACGGAGAAATGGCGGTACGTGAGGGCCCGCAGGTCCAGCAGCGGTGCGGAGGAGCGCTGCAGGGCCAGCTGTCGCCATACGAACAGGCCCACCAGCACGGCGCCGACCAGGGTGGTGGCCTCCGGGGGCACGGGAGCCCGGTCCGCGTCCCCGGCACCGAGCCCGCTCAGGCCGTAGACCAGGGCGCCGAAGCCCGCTGCCGCCAGGGGGACCGACAGCCAGTCGATGGGGCCGGCCTGCGGCTCGCCGATGTTGACCAGCTTGCGCCGGCCGAACACGGCCATGGCTCCGGCGATGGGGAGCACCGCCACGAACAGCAGGCGCCATGACCCCAGCTGCAGCAGCACACCGGAGAAGGCGGGGCCGAGGGCGGGCGCGACGGAGATGACGAGGGTGATGTTGCCCATGACACGGCCGCGGTCCTGCGGGGGTACGAGGGTCATCAGCGTGGTCATGAGCAGCGGCATCATGACGGCGGTGCCGCTGGCCTGGATGACGCGGGCGGCCAGCAGTACGGGGAAGGCGGGCGCGGCCGCGGCCAGAGTCGTGCCGGCGAGGAACAGTGCCATGGCGAGGCTGAAGGCGGTCCGGGTCGTCACGCGCTGGAGGAACCACCCCGTCACGGGGATGACGACGGCCATGGTGAGCATGAAGGCCGTGGACAGCCACCCCGCGGCTGCCGCGGTGACCTCGAAATCGCGCATGAGCCGCGGGATCGCGTTGACCATGATCGTCTCGTTGAGGAGGACGACGAACGTGGACAGCACGAGAATCCGCAGCACGGCGGTGACGCGGGCGGGCGAATGGGTGGCCGTTGCGTGTGGTGCGGGCATGGCGCCTTCCGTCATGTGAGTGTCCTCCGAATGTGGGCTGGTCACCATGACAGACCGCGACACCGCGAAGAACTCATCGGTGTTCCCCGAATCTTTTCGGTGCCGCCGCCCGAGCTCAAACCATTTACCGTACGAGTGACGGCAGGCTCACCCTGCGCTCCGGGATGCTCCGTCGTTCAGTCGCAGCAGTCGCAGCAGCACTTGCACGGATTGCAGCAGCCACCGCCGCCACCACCGCAGCCGTCACCCGAACCACCGCCGGAACCGCCGGAACCGCCGGAACCGCCCGAGCCACCTGAGCCACCTGAGCCACCCGAGCCACCGGACCCGTGGCCGCCGCCGGAGCCGCCACCCGAGTTGCCGCCGAACCAGCCGTCACCCCTGGAACCGTCCCTGCCGGAGCCGTCCCGGCTCGAACCGCCGCTGCTGTTGCCGTCGCCGAACTGCCAGGACTCCCCGTCGTCCTCGCCGGCGTCGCAGCGACAGCACGCGCTGCACAGCCCGCATCCGCCGCACAGCCGGCGCCACTCGCGGCACCGTCGGCACTGCCCCTCCGACGGCCGGCCCGACGCCGTCGTCCCGACCACCGGAGCCACGCCCGCGAGCTCTCCCGCGCCGCAGGCCGTGCCGGTGCCGGTCCCCGCGGGTGTCTCCGTCTGCGCACGGCGTCCCAGCCAGGGCAGCATGCGCGGGCCCCGCGCCCGGCGGCGGTGCTGATGGTCACGGTGCCGGGGGTCGAAGACCCGATCGACGGCACGCTCCAGCTCGCCGCCCAGGAGCGCGCGGACCAGCCGCTCGTCGACGAACACGGCGTCGGACAGGGCGAGCCGGATTCCGCGCACGGCGTCGTCGCAGAGCCGGCGCACCTCGGCGCGGTCCGCGCCGGTCACGGCGATCGGGTTCCACGCGCCGGACGCCTCGTCCGCGTCCAGGTCCTCCACCGCGTCCAGCAGGTGCGCCAGTCGGCCGAACAGGCGGCCGGCCTCCGCCAGCGGTTCGGCGTTGCCCGGGCGGTCCGTGAGCACCGCGGTGTATGCGAAGGCGGCAGCGGTCGCCGTCTCCGAGGGCTCCGTGACCGTCAGCAGCGAGCCACCGGGGCCGGTCGACCGCTCGATGTCCGGCTGGCGCTCGACCGCCCTGAGCAGCAGCGCGGTGTCGAAGCCGAGCCGTTCGCCGCCCGCGGCACCCACGCGGTCCCAGCTGTCGGCGATCCGGAGTGCCGCCAGCGCCATCGGGCGGCGCCCCACCAGGCCGTCGCCGTCGGCCACATGGTCACGCATCTTCGCCGCGGCCAGGACCAGCGACACGGTCGCCGCCAGCCGCGCGCCCTCACCCTGGGCCACGTCCGCCGACCGCATCCCGCGCAGCGGGCACGGTCCGGCACCCCGCCTCCAGTCCCCGGCACGTTCCGACTGCGCCTCGGTCAGCACCGAGATGATCAGGCCGTCGTAGTTGGTGGCCACCCTCGCGAACTGCCCGTACTCGCTGCGCAGAGCCAGGCACAGCCCGCACAGGTGCGCCATCCACTCGGTACGCAGGCCCTCGCCCAGGCGATGACGGCACGGTCTGATGATTCCGAACATCGACGTTCTCCCCCGTTGGAACAGCTACCCGGACGCGCGGCCGACATCCTAGACGGTCCCTTCCGAGGGCCCCCGCGGAGTCGAGGACGACAGGGACGGAGGACGGCGCGTAACCCTGGGCCGGTCGGGGTTTGATGTACTTCAGGCGGCCGGTACGAGGGATTCCGGCGGAGAGTGGTGAGGTGCGATGAGTGAACCGACGAAGCCCGCGGTCGAACGTCCGGAGGGCGACGCTCCCCAGGAGCTGACCGTCCGGGACCTCGTCGTCGGGGACGGCCCCGAGGCGAAGCCGGGCAGGGTCGTGCGGGTCCACTACGTCGGGATCACCTTCGAGTCCGGAGTGGAGTTCGACGCCTCCTGGGACCGGGGCGAGCCGTTCAAGTTCGCCGTGGGCGGTGGCAGGGTCATCAAGGGCTGGGACCGGGGGATCAGGGGGATGAAGGTCGGTGGCCGGCGCGAGATCGTCGTCCCCCCGCGCCTCGGCTACGGCAAGCAGTCGCCCTCGCCGTTGATCCCGGCGGGTTCCACGCTCGTCTTCGTGGTGGACCTGCTCTCCGTGGTCTGAAGGCCGCTGAGGGACCGGGCGTTGGGTACGCTCTCCGGTGACTTCGGGGCGCCGCCAGGTGCTGAATCGCCGCAATCAGAGACGGATCCCATGGGCAGCGCACCTTCCGCCGATTTCCTGCAGCCGCTCAAGGCGGACGACCCGGCCGTCGTGGGCGGCTACCGCCTGGCCGCCGTGCTGGGTGCGGGTGGGATGGGCAAGGTCTACCTCTCCCACACGCCGGGCGGTCGGCCCATCGCCATCAAGGTGATCCGGCCCGAGTTCAGCGAGGATCCCGAGTTCCGGCGACGCTTCCGGCAGGAGGTGCGGGCCGCGGAGCGGGTCCAAGGGCTCTACACCGCCCCGGTCATCGACTCGGACACCGACGGCCCCCAGCCCTGGCTGGCCACGGCCTACGTACCCGGCCCCTCGCTCGCCCACGCCGTCGCCCGGCACGGGGCGCTGCCGGTGCGCAGCGTACTGCTGTTGACCGTCGGGGTCGCCGAGGCGCTGCACGTCATCCACGGCGCGGGCATCGTCCACCGGGACCTGAAGCCCGCCAACGTGCTGCTCGCCTCCGACGGCCCGAGGGTCATCGACTTCGGCATCGCCCGGGCCGCCGACTCCACTGCTCTGACCAGTACCGGCGTCAGCGTCGGCACCCCGGCCTTCATGGCGCCCGAGCAGGCTTCGGCCGGCACGGTCACCCCGGCCACCGACGTCTTCGCCCTCGGGCAGATCGCGGCCTTCTCCGCGATCGGGGCATCGGTCTTCGGCGACGGGCCGTCACACGCGGTGCTGTACCGGATCGTGCACGAGGATCCCGATCTGAGCGCCCTGCCGGAGGAGTTGCGGCCGGTGGTGACCCGCTGCCTGACCCGCGATCCGGCCGACCGCCCGACCCTGACCGAGGTCATCGAGCTGTGCAACGCGGCCTCCCGGACTCCGCTGCGCCAGGGCGAGGACTGGCTGCCGCAGGCCGTCGCCGGTTCCCTCACCGAGCGGCTGCGGCTGCCCGCGCCGGCTGCCACCCCGCCGCCGACGGCCGCGCCGACGGCCGCCCCGACGCCGGTTCCGACCGAGATCTCGCCGCAGGCGCCGGCGGCTCCCGGGTACACGCCGACCGGGGTGGCCGCCGCGCCGACGCAGACAGCTCCGGCGCCGGGGGCGCCGGGGGCCGTGCCGCCGGGTTACCCGACGCCTCCCCCGTACGCGCAGCCTTCCTATCCGCAGCCGCAGCCGCCGGGCCAGTACCACCGACCCCCTTACACGCAGCCCTCGTACGCTCCGGGCCACAGCACGCCGCCGCCGTTCCACACCCAGGGCTTCGTCGCCGGTCCGCCCGTTCCGCCGCGCCCCAAGCGGACGGGGCTGATCGTCGCCGGGGCGGTGGCGGCGGCGGTCGTCGGGCTCGTGGTCATCGGGTCCCTGCTGCCGGACGGCTCCGCCAAGGGTGGCAACGACAAGGCCTCGGGCGGCGCAAGCTCCTCCTCGGGGAGGCCCGACCCGCAGCCGGTCGCGTACCCGGGCATCGACGTGCCCCAGAACCACCAGCTGATGTTCGCCGACAATCCGCCGCGCCCGGCCGAGGAGCCGACCGGCGCCGGCGTGCTCTACGGGGACGCCGACCTCTTCTTCTACCGGGACACCCTGTTCGGGGACGAGAAGTTCGGCAGTACGAACGGCAAGCTCGTCCTGCTGAACAACTCCGAGAAGGGCTCCTTGGAGACCTGTCGGGCCGTGACCCGCTTCACCGAGAAGGTCGGCCTCGACCAGCTCACGGACGGCTCGCAGGTCTGCGTGCTGAGCAAGGCCGGCCACATCGCGGTGGCGACCTTCCGCGGCAGGACGGGCGGAGCGAAGGAGACGGCCTTCATCACCGTCGACCTGACGGTATGGCGCAATGCCGACCCCGCGGCGAAGAACTGACGGTGGCTCGCGCGCCCGACGACGTTGCCCGGTCCTTCTCCTTGCAGGGGCCGTCGAACTCGTCGACGATGCTTTCAAGCCCCTGCCTTCCGGATCCCACCGGGCCCGGACGGGGCAGGGAAGAACTGGGGGACACAGTGACAACGAACAACCGCCCGAAGAAGCGCCCGATGGTCGCGGCGGCCATCGTCCCGCTCTTCATGCTCGCCGGACTGCTCCTGGGCACCGCGGCCACGGCCTCGGCGGCCGCTCCGGCCGCCCGGCAGGCTCCTGCCGCCGCCGCGCTGCCGCAGGGCGGTCCGCTCGCCGGCGCGGGCGTGGCCGCCGGTCTCCACCAGGCACCGGCCTCGTCCCAGCTCCGGGCCACCACCGGGAACAAGAAGGGCAAGTCGAAGGGCAAGTCGAAGGGCAAGAAGAAGGGCAAGAAGGGCGGCCTGTTCAAGAATCTGCTGATCGTCCTGGTCGTCGTCATCGTGCTGTTCGGCGTCCTGTACGCGGTCCGCCGCGCCCTGCGCCGCAGGTCCGCCTAGGGAACGCCCCCCGGACCGGCCGGGACGCTCAGGTCAGGCTCCACGACCAGGTCCCGTCGGCGGTGACGAGGCAGACGAGGAGCACCACGTCGGCCAGGCCCAGGCCGATGGCCAGGCGGGCCCGGCCGGGCCTGGTCGTGTGCCGCAGGAGTGCGAGGGTGCCCAGGACGACGGCGATCGGGCCGAGGATCAGGTTCATCACGAGCAGCCCCACCAGGCCGAGGACGAAGCCGGTGACGGCCATCGCATCGGCGTCGCGGGTACGGGCCGGGTTGCGGCCCGCGGTACGGGAATCCGCCTGGAGGCTCATCGGGCACCCCGGGGGTCGTGGTCGAGTCGTCCTGCCGACCGGCGGTGGCCGAAGAGCCGCTCGCGGGCGGCGAAGAGGGCGAGCCAGAGAGCGATGGCGAGACCAGCGACCATGCTGACGGGCGCGGGTACATGGGCCACGACGCCGAGGACGACGCCGAGCACAAGCAACGCACCTACGAGGAAGAGCATGAGACGTCCTCCGTTCAGGTAACAGTTGTTCACTGACTACCCGGTCCAGTTTGCATCATGCTGGCGACGGACGACTGTGACGCGGTTGACTTCGCGTCATGAGTGCAGAGACCGGCCTTCGCGAGACCCGGCGCCGCCGCACCCGGCGCGCCCTCCTCGATGCGGCCCTGTCGGAGTTGGCGGAGCGCAGCCTCGGCAGCCTCGGGCTCCGGGAAGTGACCCGGACCGCCGGAGTCGCCCCCACCGCCTTCTACCGGCACTTCCGCGGCATGGACGAGCTGGGAACCGCGCTGGTCGAGGAGGCGCTGGCCAGCCTGCACGGGACGGTACGGGAGATCCTCACCGCCTCCGGCGACGCCGACCGGCGCGGCGACGCTGCCGTGCGGCTCATCGGCGACCTGGTGCGGGAGCGGCCCGCACACGTCCGTTTCCTGGTCCGCGAACGCCACGGCGGGGTGGCGGCGGTGCGCGAGGCCATCGCCGCGCAACTCGACGTCCTCGCGGACGAGATAGGCGTCGCACTGGGCTCCGACCGCCTGAGCGCGTGCTGGGATGCCGACGACGTGACGATGCTGTCGCGACTGCTGGTGGACCACATGTTCATGACGGCCTCGGCGTTCCTGACCGCATCCCTCCGCGGCGAGGACTGGTCGGCCGCCTCCGCCACGGCCCTCGCCCAGCTGCGCCTGATCCATCTCGGGCGCGTGCACTGGGCGGGCGGGCGGGCAAGGTGACGGCGGCGGGCCTCAGGCCGGCTTGCGCCACACGGAGACGTGCTTCGCGGAGTCCTGGGTGAACGGCGAGCCGTCCCAGTCCGCGACGCGCCGTTCCGACTCGAGCCCGGCGATCCGTGCCATCAGGTCGAGCTCCGCCGGCCAGGCGTACCGATGCCGGGAGTTGTCGCGCCGGTAGTGGCCGTCGTCGCCGTCGCGGGTGAAGTGGTGCGAGACGAGCATCTGCTCGACCAGGTCGAAGGTGTCGAAGCCGACGTGCTGCTCGGAGACGTCGAACGGCACCGCGACCTGGCCGGGCGGCAGGAACCGCAGCGGCGGCACGCCCAGCTCGATGACGAAGCGGCCGCCGGGCTCCAAGTGGCGTGCGGCGTTGCGGAAGCACTCGACCTGCTCGTCCTGTGTGAGCAGGTTCGTGATGGTGTTGTAGACGAGATAGACCAGGGTGAACGTACCCGGGACGACAGTGGTGGCCATGTCCCCGATGACCACCGGGAGCGTGTCCCCGTCGACCTTGCGCCGCAGCACCGCTGCCATGTGCTCGGACAGTTCGATGCCCACCACCGGCACACCGCGTTCCCGGAGCGGGACGCCCACTCGTCCGGTTCCGATGGCGAATTCAAGGGCCCGGCCGTCTCCGGCAAGTTCGGCGAGGAAGTCGAGAGTCGGTCCGAGAACGGCTGCCGAGGACGTTTCGGCCTCCTCGGCGTCGTATCGGTCGGCGGTCGCGCGGGTCCACAGTTCGCTGCTCGTCACGGACGGCCACTCTGCCGGGGGCCGGGGGGCCTGTCGACGCATTTACTCTCCCAGCGCGGCGCGCGCTGGGAGCCGGCCCGGGGCCCGACCACCGCCGAACCGCTACGCTCCCGGAAATGACCGCCGAAGCCTGCTGGGATCCCGCACCCGTGCACGAGGTGGCCGACCTGTTCCGCCGGGCCGGAACGCCCTGGTGGATCGCCGGGGGACATGCCGTCGAACTCGCCGTCGGGCACCCCGTCCGCGCGCACGACGACATCGACGTCCTGGTCCTGCGCGCTGACCAGCTCGCCGTGCAACGCGTACTGGCCGGCTGGCAGTGGTGGGCCGCCGACCCGCCCGGCACGCTGCGTCCCTGGCAGCCCGACGAGTACTTGCCCCTCGGCATCCACGACGTCTGGTGCCGCCCCGGGCCCGGAACGCCGTGGCGCATCCAGGTCATGCTGGACGAAGCACGGGACGGCCTGTGGGTGTCGCGCCGCAACGCCGCAGTACGCCGCCCCGTGGCAGAACTGGGAGCGGTCGGCCCGGGCGGCATCCCCTACCTGACCCCCGAAGTCCAGCTCTACTACAAGGCCGAGAAGCCCCGCCCGAAGGACGAGACGGATCTCGCCGCGGCCCTGCCGGTCCTCGCGCCCGCCCAGCGGATCTGGCTCGCCACGGCCATCCTCGAAACGTACGGGGCGCACCCGTGGGTCGACCGCCTCGACGTGCCGGAGCAGTACCGGCACCCGCCGAGCAAGGGCCTCCCGGTCGAGGCCCCCCACCACGGGGAGCAGCGGTGACGGCGCGGGCGGCTACGCGCCCTGCGGGTCGGCGTAGGTGCTGTCGAACCAGTCGATGAACTCGCGCACGGTGCCGATCTTCGAGATCCGCGCGTGCAGGGCCTTCTGGTCGTGGCCCATGACGAACCAGCCGCCGGCCACCGACTCTCCACAGCCGCAGTAGCAGGTGCGGGCGCCGTGCGGGGAGTCGAAGTAGGTGATGGGGTTGCGTGTCGTCTCGACGGGAGTGGGCCTGCCGACGTAGGCGTCGTGGACGGCGTCGCCCGGCGTGAGGTACTTGCCCTCGATCGCCTTGCGCCCTCCGGCCACGGGGACGAGGCGGTCGATCTCGATGGCCAAGCGGACCTCGCCCTCGTGGGAGAGCAGGGCGTAGCGCTCCTTCTCGGCCCTTTCGCCGAGGACCCAGCAGCCGCGGTTGGCGTGGAAGAGGGCTTCGTCGTTCATGACCGGGTCGAAGCCGATGATGTTGCGACCGAGCTGGTCCTCCTGCGGGTTGACGTAACGCCTCGCACCCAGGGTGATGTGGATCATGAGTCGCCCCCATGGCCGAATACGCAGGGCTCCTTGCCCTGCTGGGTATCCAGATCCTGGCAGAAGGACTCGATGCTCGGGGGCCGGGCGGGCGGGTGTGCGTCGCGCCCGCCCGGGCCGTGGGCGTCAGTTGGCGGGTCTGGCGAGGAACGTGTCGATGGCCGTGGCGACTTCGGGGTGGGCGAGGTACTCCTCGATGCTGTGGGCCCGGTCGCTCGCGTTCACCACGGCGTGCTCCTCCGTCAGCTTGCCCCAGACGGGCTCCAGCGGGCAGCCGATGGCCACCGCGTCGGTCGGACACCAGGCGTTGACCCACTCGCGTACGGCTCCGGGGCGGTCGGTGCCCGGCGGGATGAGCCGGCTGGTGACCGCGTTCATCCCCAGCGGGCTGCCCGCTGTGACCAGGAGGGTGACCTTCATGCCCGGGGGGAGCCGGTTGGCGACAAGGTCCATGCCGACCACCGTGCCGAGGCTGTGGGTCACCAGGACCAGCTCGCCTTCGTGCGGGATCTCCTCGGCCACACGGTCCAGGACGGCGTCGCGGACCGCCTGATCGCCGAGGTAGGCGTCCACGTCGCGGAAGACGGTCGCGATGGCCAGTGCGTCCACATCGGTCTTGGCCGCCAGCCAGCCCAGCGCGCCCTGGAGGGATCCGACGATGGTGCTGCCGATGTTCTCCGCGGCCTCCTGGCCGTTCGGCGGCATGCCGGCCAGGACCGCCGCCTCGATGACGAGCTGCTCGTACGTCCCGTGCTCGGACCGGGCGGCGAAGGCCTCCAGCGCCGCCATGGCGGGGGCGTCGGCGTAGGAGGCGGGAAGCGCCTCGTGCTGCCCGATGGCCTCGACGATCCGGTCGCCGTAGTAGGGGAACCAGACGTGCTCGGGGTCCACGGTGCGCAGCCCGGCGCGGGTGAGTCCGTGGTTGAGTCCCCCGGTCCAGCCGCGGCGGAGCACCTCGGGGTCCTTGCCCTGCTGGCTCCGGCCGTGCAGGAACACCAGGTGGCGCGCACCGCCGAACGCGTTCATCGGGGCCCTCAGGCCGACGCGGGTCCCGGCGGGCGCGGGGGTCGTGGCAGCCTCCCGCGGGGTCGGGCCCGGGGTCCGTGCCGGGGCCACGGCCGGCGTCACGGGCACCACGGGCGCGAGCGGCGTGAGCGGCGCGACCGGAGTCTCCACCGGGCCTGCGACGGCGTCCTGCCGGAGCCCCGACTCGGGCCCCATCTCCGCCAGCAGCGCCCGCCGCCCGGAGTCCAGCGGCAACGCGGCGAGGTGCTTGAGGATCGAGCTGGTGCGGGCGCCCTCGTTCGAGACGTAGTCGACGGTGTCGTCGCTGTCGATGCCGCTCCGCCACAGCTGGCCGTCCTTGCGCAGGACGCGGCCCTGGGCGTCGGTGTTCGGCACGCCCATGTGGTGCAGCGCAACGACCTCCCACTGGTCGTTGAAGACCGGGGACCCGGAATTGCCGGGCTCGGTGTCGGTCCGGTAGTGGAGGAAATCGTCGAGGCGCTGCACGAGGGCGTTGTCGCGGAGCGCGATCTCCTTGAGCCGTCCCATCGGGTGGCCGATGACGTTCACCGGTTCGTTCTGGACCAGCTTGCCCTGCTGGATGCTGAGCCGGTTCCATCCGAACTTCTCGCCGGCGAGACCGCCGTCGGCGGCGGGAACGACCGCCACCAGCGCGTAGTCGAGATGCCTGTCCGCCGTGAAGAAGGTGTCAGGGTCGAACGTGAACCGGATCGCGGCGTCGGGCGCGTTGTCGATGGTGACCTGGGCGTTGAACTCCAGGAAGCAGCGCCGTGCCGTCGCCGCGTCCGGCAGCACGTGGTGGTTGGTGAGCAGCAGCCGGGGGGAGACCAGGAAGCCGGTTCCGTGCGGCCGTTCCAGGCCGCCCCGGAGGATCGAGATCCGGGCGACGGTGGCGGCGGCGCGGGCACCCCGCGGCAGGAAGCTCCACGGCTGGAGGTCCTTGGTGAGTCCGATGACCCGCTCCAGGGTTTCGGGCATGTCCAGGGCCTCCGCGTGGACGCTCTCCACGGCCGCCGTCGGCGGAATCCCGCCCCGTTCGAGCAGCCGGTTGGCCCGGGAGGCGATCCGCTCCGGGGTGTCCGGGTACCGCACCCCGGCCGCCAGCTGCGCCTCGATCTCCCTGCGCGCCGCGGACGCCTCGCGGTACCGCTGCGCCGCCGCCTTCTGCTGTTCCTGCTCTTCCGGGGATTCGTTGGAGGGGAGCATGCCACTCACCGTTCTGTCGCTGTGGGTCTTCCGACGCCTTCCAGGAGGCGGACGCGCTCTCGATGCCGCAACAACAGCGGGTGCGGCCTCGACCGCGCCGGACGGAGCGAACGGCGCGCACCGAACCGGCTTCCTGGGGCGATGTCCCGGCGCAGAAGATTCCGGGGCGCTGCGCCGGACAGGTGGGCGGGCGCGGTTGCACCGTGATGCCTTACACCCCGCCGTTCACCTGGGTTTTCGCCTGTCTGCCCCGCTCCGCACGACAGCCGCCGAGGGCTGGGGCAGCGTCGTGGGGAGTGCAGGGAAACCCCTCCGGGAAGAGGCTCGCATGGACGAGGTCGAACGGTACGAACGCTACGCCGGCGGCAGTGCGGAGGCCGAGCGGCTGGTCTTCGAACGGCTGGCGCGTGAGCTGCTGCGGGTGCAGCACAAGGTGCAGAGGCGCAGTGGCGCCGCCGCCGTCGACCGGACCTTCCACGCGAAGGCGGTCCTCGGCGTGGAGAACGCCCGGCTGAGGTTCCGCGAGGACCTCCCGGAGGAACTGCGGGCGGGTTTCGCCGCGCCCGGAGCCGAGTACCCGGTCACGGTCCGGCTCTCCAACGCGAGCGGGGTCCGAGGGCCCGACTTCGCACCCGATCTGCGCGGGGCGGCGCTGCGCGTCGAGGTGGGCCCGGGTGAGGCCCACGATCTGCTGATGACGAGCTTCCCGGTCTCCCACGCCCGCGACGCGCGGGAGTTCGTCGCCTTCGCCAAGGCCATGGCGGGTGCCGACTCGCGGCTGCGCAAGGGGATCGCCCTGTTCCTCAAGCTCCCCCTGGCGGTCGGCTGGCCCACGGCCACCCGGATGCGGCGCAACATCGTCGCGGGAACCAGGCGTACGGTGCGCAGCCTGGCCCTGGAGACCTACTGGAGCCGCGGCGCGATCCTGTGGGGCGACCGCGGTCCGGTGCGCTATCAGCTGCGGCCTGCCGCGTCCGCCGCCCCGGCCCCGGCCGCGTCGGGCACCGATCCCGACTACCTGCGGCGCGAGCTCTCCCAGCGGCTGCTCCGGGGGGACGTCGTCTTCGAGCTGTGCGTGCAGCGCTACGTGGACGCCCGGCGCACGCCGGTGGAGGACGGTGCGGCCGAGTGGCAGGAGGGGGTGGCACCCGTCGTACCGGTGGCCACACTGACCGTCCCGCGCCAGGACGTCCACACCGCGGAGGGCCGCGCCGGTGCGGCCCGGGTCGATCTGCTGGCGTTCAACCCGTGGCACACCTCGGCGGACTTCCGCCCCCTGGGCAACCTCAACCGCGCCCGCAAGGCCGCCTACGAGGCGAGCAGCGCCCACCGCCTGGGCCGCCGCTTCGTGACGGTCGAGCCGCGCCGCAACACCCTGCTCGGGGCACCGCTGCGGGCCGGCTTCCGCACGGTCAACCGCTTCGTCCCCTGGCACCGGCTGCCCACCCCGCTCGGCCTGCTCAACCTCATGGCCTTCCGGCAGACCCTGCGGCGGCACAACCTCATTGACACCGAGGCCCACGAGGCTCCGCCCGAGGCCGGTCCGGTGGAGGCGCCGCCCGAGGAGGAACTGCTGGTCAGGCGCAGCTACGACGGCTCGTACAACGATCTGTCGGCGCCGCGGATGGGAGCCGTCGGGGCGACGTTCGGCCGTACGATGCCGCCCGTCCACCGCCCGGACCGGTTCGACTCGCCCAATCCGGTCACCGTCAGCCGGGAACTGCTGCGGCGTGAGGCGTTCATCCCCGCGACCTCGCTGAACATCATCGCCGCCGCGTGGATCCAGTTCCAGGTGCACGACTGGGTCAAGCACAGGAGGCTTCCGCTCTCCACCCGCAGCGTCGAGGTGCCGCTGCCTCCCGGCGAGACCTGGCAGAACACCCCGGGCGGCCCGCACGAGGCGGTGATGCGCTTCGGCGACGACGAGGCGGTGCCCACGTCCGGCGGGCGGCCGCCGATCGTGTTCGCCAGCGACGTGTCGCACTGGTGGGACGGCTCGGAGGTCTACGGGGGCGACCGGTCCGCGGCGACGGCCCTGCGCGAGCCCGACGGCGGCGCCGGCCTGCGGCTGGAGGACGGCCACCTGCCGAACGGCTCGAACGGCTCCCCGCTCACCGGGTTCACCGACAACTGGTGGCTCGGCCTGAGCGCCATGCACACCCTCTTCGCCCGTGAGCACAACGCGGTGTGCGAAGCCCTGCGGCACGAGTATCCGCGCATGGACGAGGAGCGGGTCTACCACACGGCCCGGCTGGTCGTCTCCGCCCTGATCGCGAAGATCCACACGGTGGAGTGGACGCCCGCGATCCTCGCGACCGAGACGCTCGACATCGGCATGAGGACCAACTGGCAGGGACCGCCGAAGAAGTGGCTCGACCAGCTCGGCGTCTGGCTGCTGGAGGCGAACGGGCGGCAGGGCATCCCGAAGACCCTGCCCGACCACCACGGTGCCCCGTACTCCCTCACGGAGGAGTTCGTCACCGTCTACCGGATGCACCCGCTGATGCCCGACGACTACGAGCTCGTCGACCACCGGTTCGGCCGCCGGCTCGACACCCTGGACTTCGCCGCCCTCCAGGGCGCCGCGACGGAGCCGCTGATCCGCAAGACGGGGTTGGTGAACACCCTGTACTCGCTGGGCATCGCCCACCCGGGGGCGATCACCCTGCACAACTTCCCGCGCGCGCTGCAGGCGTTCGAGCGGGACGGGGAAGTGATCGACCTCTCCGTGGTCGACCTGGTGCGCACCCGGCGCCGCGGCGTCCCCCGCTACAACGACTTCCGGGCCGGCCTGCACAAGCCGCGGATCCGGCGGTTCGAGGACCTCTCCCGCGATCCGGACACGGTCGCACGGCTGCGGGACGTCTACCGCTCGGTGGACGACGTCGACACGATGGTGGGGCTGTTCGCCGAGAACCCGCCCGCGGGCTTCGGCTTCAGCGACACCGCCTTCCGCGTGTTCATCCTGATGGCCAGCCGGCGCCTGCAGAGCGACCGCTTCCTCACGGTCGACTTCCGGCCCGAGATCTACACGCCGCTGGGCATGGACTGGATCGAGCGGGGCGGCATGACGAGCGTCATCCTGCGGCACTGCCCCGAGCTGGCCGGCATCCTGCCGCGCGGCGCGAGCGCCTTCGCCCCCTGGCGCCCGGTCACACCACACCGGAACGGCAACGGCAACGGCTGAGCGCGGACGAGCCCGGCACCGCTGCTACGGGGCGATCTCGAACTCCGGGGGCTTGAGGGTCTTCAGGCATGTGGTGTTCGGGGCGGACGGGGTGTCGAAGAAGGAGACGGCGATCTCCTGGGCGCACTTGGACGTCGCGAAGACCACGTGCGGCTCGTAGGGGACCGTGACGACCTTGGCGTTGGGCAGCGTGCGGGCGACGTACGGCCCGTTGTTCGCACCGGTCTGGGAGTCGAAGCCGCCGGACAGGGCGAGGGTCGGGATGTCGCCGCGCGTGGCGTCGCGGATGGAGGGCGGCGCCGCAGGGACGTTCCAGGCGTCGCAGTCCGGGTGGAGGAAGGCCAGCTGCGGGGCCTGGGCCTGCACCGAGCGGGGGAAGGACGGGAACGTCGCCTGTCCGCCCCGGAGCGCCGCCTGCTCGCTCTCGTACGGGGTCCACTCGCTGCAGAAGACTCCGTAGACGAGGCCGTGTGCGATCCGGCCCATGGCCTGCGGGCTGAGCTTGCCGCCCGCCCACTGCTGGGCGATGCGCTGCGGCTTGCCGTGCGCCAGTTCGTCGAGGGCGGCAGGTACCTGGGGTGCCACGTGGGTGGCCGAGGTCATCCAGTTCACCAGGGCTCCCCCGTCGAGTACGACCTTCACCGGCTTGTCGCTGCCGGGCAGGGTGACGGTGGTCGTGACCGGCTTGGCTTCCAGTTGGCGGACGAGCTTGTCGAAGGTGGCCGACAGGTTCGGGTAGCGCTTGTTGCAGGCGGGCTGCTCCGCGCAGGCCTTGAAGAGGCCGTCGAAGCCCTGCCGGGCGCTGCTCCAGGTCGCCGCCGAGCCGGCCCTGGACGGCGGGAGGATGCCGTCGATGCCGACGGAGCGAAGTCCCTCGGGGTGCAGGCGCATGTAGGCCAGCGCCAGGTGGGTGCCGTAGGAGATGCCGTAGAGGTTCCACTTGTCGATGCCGAGCGTCTTGCGCAGGTCCTCGTAGTCGGCGGCGCTCTGGATGTCGTTGTAGGCACCGAGGTCGATCCCGGCGGCCGCGAGCTTGTCACGGCAGGCCTTGGTGGCCTCGACGTGCAGGCGCTCGGTGGACGGGGCGTCGTGGACGAGGCCGACCGAACGGGCGTTGAACTCGTCGATGTTGGGGCACAGGAGGTCCGGTTCGGCCGAGTACGTACCGCGCTGTGACATGAAGATGACGTCGCGGTCGCGGTTCAGGCCGCCGTCGATCGCCATCTGCGCCTCGCCCACCGCGTCGTCCCCGGGCCCGCCCGCGAGCCAGACGATCGGGTCGGCCTTGGGTGTGCCGGACGCCGCGGGCACGATGGCGACGCCGAGGTCGATCGTGCGACCGCCGGGCTTCTCGCGGTTCTCGGGCACGGTGAGCGTGCCGCAGCGGGCTCCTTCGAGTGCCTTGATCGGTTCCGGCGTCTTCGGGCAGGGGCCCGGTTCGTAGGCGGCGTCACCGACGGTGCGGGCGACGGTGCCGGTGGTCGCTCCCGGGGTGGGGTCGGTGGCGGTGCGGACCTGCGCCGCGACGGGTGCCGTGAGCAGGCCGGCGACGAGGAGCGCGGCCGCCGGGCCGGCCGATGAGGGGGCGAGGAGTCTTCCTGCGGTCCTGCGACGGCGGGGCGCACGGGCGAAGGTCATCTGCCCTCCCGGTCATTCGGGGATGATCGTGAACGGTGCGGGTTCGAGGCCGTCCACGCAGCCGGTGTCGGGCGGCGCGGTGGGACGGTCGAGGAAGGAGGCCAGTACGCGCTGCGCGCAGGGCGACTGCGGGACCACCCAGTGGCCGATTCCGGGGATGCGCACGGTGGTCGAGCGGGGCAGGCTGCGGGCCGCCTCCGTGGCCCAGCTCGCCCCGGTCTTGACGTCGAAGGTGCCGGAGACGAGGAGTACCGGGACGGAGCCGGCCGTCGCGACGCGCTGGACGGACGCGCGGTCCGGGACGTTCCAGAGCCGGCACACCGGGTACTGGAAGGGGAGTTGCGGCGCCTGCGCGAGGACTGTGTCCGGCCAGCCGGGGAAGGCCTCGCGGCCCGCCTTCAGCACGTCGGTCTCCGAGTACCCGGGTGCCCATTCGGCGCAGGCCACCGAGTTCGTCAGGCCGTGCGCGAACGCGCCGGTGTTCTGGACCGAGCCGGCCGCGCGGGCCTGCGCGAAGCGCTCCGGGTTCCCGTCGGCGAGTTCGGTGAGGGCCGCTGGGAGGTCCTTGGGCCGGGGGGTGAAGGCGACGATCAGGTTCAGCAGCGCGCCGCCGTCGAGGACGACCTTGACGGGCTTTCCGCCGCCCGGCGGGGGGACGTTCAGGGTCAGGGGGTGGGCCTCCAGCCTGCGCACCTGTTCCGTCAGGGTGCGGCGGAGGTCCGGGTAGCGGTCCTTGCAGGCGGGTTGCGCCGCGCAGGCGTCGAGGATGTTGTCGATGCCCTCGGCGACGCTGCTCCACGTCCACGGCAGGGTCGCGTACTGGGGCGGTGTGACGGAGTCGACCGCCACGGCGCGGATTCCCTCGGGGTGCCTGCGCAGATACGTCAGGGCCAGGTCGGAACCGTAGGAGTATCCGTAGACGTTCCACAGGGGGATGCCCAGTGCCTTGCGCAGGTCGGCGAAGTCGGCCGCGTTCTCGGTGGTGTTGTATGCACTCAGGTCGACGCCTTGGGCGGTGAGGCGGCCGCGGCACTCCTTGACGGCCTTCAGCAGGAGCGCTTCGGCCTGCTTCGCGTCGTATCCGAGGCCCACGGCCTGCGCGTTGAACCGGTCGACCTCCGGGCAGGCGAGGTTCGGCCGGTCGTAGAGGTTGCCGCGCTGGCCCATGACGATCAGTTCGCGGTCCTTGTTCAGGCCGGAGTCGACGAGGAACGGGATGTCGTCGAAGGTGTCGGCACCGGGGCCGCCCGCCATGAACACCACGGGTTCCTTGGCGGGCTTCGCGGGGGTGACGGCCGGGATGACGGCCACGGCCAGGCCGATGGTCCGGCCGCCGGGGCGGGAGCGGTTCTCGGGGACTTCGAGGACGCCGCAGCGAGCGCCGCTCAGCGCCTCGATGGGCTCGGGCGGTTCCGGGCACGCGCCGGGCACGAACCGCGAGGCGGGCGAGGCGGGCGGGTTCGTGGCACCGGGTGCAGGGCCTACGGGCGCACCGGGTGCGGGACCGGCCTGTGCGGGGCCGGCCTGTGCGGGGCCGGCCTGTGCGGGGCCGGCCTGTGCGGGGCCGACTGCGGTCAGGCAGGCCAGGGCGGCCACGGCGGCCGCCGCGCGGATGCTGTGCTTTGGCATGGACTTCGTTCCTCTGCCGACATCGGCGGCGGACCTGCCGGGCGACCCGGGCCGCAGCGGTTGGGGCGGAACGCTCGTCCTCGACGCTACCGGTTGGACCGTACGGGCGCACGCGGAGCCGTCCGGCGGCCCCGGCCGCGGAGCCGACACACCCGCCCGGGTACGGCGGATCGCCGGCCCGGTCGAGGAGGATCGTACGGCGGCGGCGACGAGCCGAACGAGCCCGCCGCCCTACCACCCCGCCGGAGTCACCATGGCCCCACCTCCCCCGGCCCCTCCCCGGCCGCCCCGCCCGCGCCGACGGCGGGCATCGCTCCTGCCGGTCCTGCTTCCCATCGCGGTGTTGATCGTGGCGGCCGTGGCCGTGGGGTCGTGGCTGCAGTTCACCGAGCGGCAGGCGATCGACACGGTGCACACGGCGGGATCCGCGGCGGCCGACCGGCTGGATGTGCAGGCGACCGTCCAGCGCGTCGACGCCGCGGCCAGGGAACTGGTGCTGCGGGTCCGGGTCACTCCGCGCGGAAGCCTCGGCGAGGAGGACGGGACCGCTCCGGTCGGGGACCTCAGCCTCCAGACCACCGGGGCGACTTTGGGCGACCTGTCGTTCAGGGCGCACGAACGGCTCGTGACCAAGGACGTGAAGGTGGTCATGGCGGGCGGGTCGGTCGGTGACTACCCGTTCGACGCCTACGAGACCGACATCGGGTTCTGGGCGCAGATGGACGGCAAGGACGTGCCGGTCCGGTTGCTGTTCTCCAACAACGACACGCTCTTCTCGGTCTCCGCGATCCCCTGGCCCTCCCCCCAGGAGGCCGCCCTCGGGGTCGAGTTGGTCCGCTCGGGCAGCCTGCTCGTCTTCGCGGTCCTCATGATGGTGGTGATGTGGGCGCTGGCGGCGTCGGTGCTCATCGGGACCTGGTACCTGACGACCCGCGGCGAGGGCCTGGTCTGGCCCGCCCTCGGCTGGATGGCCGCCACCCTGTTCGCCCTCGCGGCGTTCCGCAACACGGCACCCGGCTCACCGCCGATCGGGTGTGTGCTGGACTGGTTCGCCTTCCTGTGGGCCGAGACCGTCATCGCGCTCTGCGTGATCGCCGTGGTCCTCGCCGGCGTCCGCACCGCCCTCCGGGAGGACGACGGGCCTGACGGCCGGGAGGACGCCGGTCCGGGCGGCGGGGAGGACGACGGGCCGGACGGCGAAGGGGCCGGCCTGCCCGGACCCGGCGGGACGGGCGATCTTGGCCGGGCGAGCAGACAATGAGCAGCAGGCGCCCGGCGCGGTGACCGTCCCCGGCGGGAGCCCGACGCCGCGTGCCGCAGCGGCGCCACGGGTCCAGCGAAGGACTGATGGATGATGTCGGACGAGAGAGCCGAACGCATCGCGGACTTCATCGAGCCGTTGCGGGTGGAGCCGGGGTCCGAGGTGCGCCTCGACCGGGATTTCGATCCCCGTTACAAGGCCGGCCTGAGGAAACGGGACGGCGCCGAGCTCCTGCGCAGCGGGGTGGCGTTGCTCGCCGAGTACCAGGAGCGGCTGGCCGCCCAGGACACCTACGGCGTGCTGCTCTGCCTCCAGGCCATCGACGCCGGGGGCAAGGACGGGACGATCCGCCATGTGATGAGCGGCGTCAATCCCCAGGGCGTGCACGTCAGCAGCTTCAAGGTGCCCTCCGCCGAGGAGCTCGACCACGACTACCTGTGGCGGTACGCGCGCCGGCTGCCGGCGCGCGGCGAGATCGCCATCTTCAACCGCTCGCACTACGAGGAGGTTCTCGTCGTACGGGTCCACCCCGACAACCTCGTCCGGCAGAAGCTGCCGCACGACGCGTGCGGGCCGGACGTGTGGGACCGGCGATACCGGGAGATCAACCGCTGGGAGCACTACCTCACGGACAACGGGTTCAAGGTGGTGAAGATCTTCCTCAACCTGTCCAAGGAGGAGCAGCGCGCCCGTTTCCTCAAGCGGATCGACCGGCCGGAGAAGAACTGGAAGTTCTCCGCGGCCGATGTCCGGGAGCGGGCGAGGTGGGAGGACTACCAGGACGCGTTCTCCGCGATGCTGTCGGCCACGAGCACGAAGTGGGCGCCGTGGTACGTGGTGCCGGCCGACCGGAAGTGGTTCGCCCGGATCTGTTCGGCGGCGGTCCTCGCGCACACCCTGACGGAGATCGATCCCCAGTACCCCGACGTGGGGAAAGAGGCGCGCAAGGCGCTGCTCGTCACCCGGCGGGAGCTGGAGGGTGAGGCCCCCGCCGGGGCGGCGGCCGATCCGTACGCCGACTCCCGGCGGCCCGGGAGGAAGAAGCGCCGCTGAGGGCGGCGCCTGCCCGGGCGCATCCGCGGCCAGGGATCGGAGGCAGGACGATGACGGTGCGGTCGGAATCTGCGGGAGGGCGGCCCCGGGCTCCGGGGGACGCCTGGTACACGCGCACGCCGGAGGAGGTCGTGGCCGCGTTCGGCGTCGACCCGGCCGTCGGACTGTCCGCGGCGCGGGCCGCGGAGCTCCTGACCGCGTACGGACCGAACGCGCTGCCCGAGGAGAGGCGGACCCCGGCCTGGCGCCGGTTCCTCGCGCAGTACCGCAGCTACATGCAGATCGTGCTGCTGGCCGCGGCGGTGGTCTCGCTGCTCATCAGGGAGTGGACCACCGCGATCCTGCTGATCGTGCTGACCCTGCTGAACGCGGTCGTGGGCCTGCGCCAGGAGGGCAAGGCCGAGAGCGCCATGAACGCGCTGCAGTCGATGATGAAGGCGACGGCGCGGGTCCGCCGGGACGGCTCGGAGGCCGAGGTACCCGCGGAGCAGCTCGTCGTCGGGGACGTCGTGCTCATCGCCGCCGGGGACCAGGTGGGGGCGGACGGTCGCATCATCGAGGCCAGTGCCCTGCAGATCGACGAGTCGGCGCTCACCGGCGAGAGCGTTCCCGCCGCCAAGGACTCCGGCACGCTGGCGGGCTCCCTCCCGGCTCCCGGCGACCGGACGAACATGGCGTTCATGAACACGCCGGTCACCCACGGCAGCGGCGTTCTCGTCGTCACCGCGACCGGCTCCGGCACCGAGCTCGGCCGGATCTCCGGGATGCTGGCGGCCACCGAGAAGGAAGTGCCGCCGCTCACCAGGGAGCTCGACACCCTGACGCTGTGGATCACGGCGGCCGCGGGCCTGACCATGATCGTGATGTTCGCCCTGGGGCGGCAGCGGGACCAGGCGTGGGACGCGCTGTTCGTCAGCGCGGTCTCCCTGGCCATCGCCGCCATCCCGGAGGCCCTGCCGACCGTGACGCAGGCGATCCTGTCCGTCGGCAGCCTCAACCTGGCGAAGCGGAACGCCATCGTCAAGGAATTGCCGTCGGTCGAGACCCTGGCGTTCACCTCCGCGATCAACTCCGACAAGACCGGCACCCTGACGATGAACCAGATGACCGCCGTCGAGGTGCTGAGCCCCACCGACCGGTACACGGTCTCCGGCACGGGGTACGGGCTGGAGGGGAGGATCCACCACGCGGCGGGCTCCTCCGCCGGCATCGAGGACGCGATCCTGCCGTACGTGGTGGCCAGCGACGCGAAGCTGGTGGAGGGTGCGGTGGTGGGCGATCCCACCGAGGGTGCGCTGCTGGTGCTGGCGCACAAGGCCGGGCTGGACGTCGACGCCACCAGGGAGGGCCTGCCGCGGCTGGCCACCCTGCCGTTCGATCCCGGGTACAAGCTGATGGCCACCTTCAACGAGGCCCGGGACGCCTCCGGACGGCAGGTCGTGCGGTGCTTCGTCAAGGGTGCGGCCCCGGCGGTGGTGGCGCGGGCCGCCACCGCGCTCGCGGCGGGTGAGACCGTCCCGTGGGACGCCGCGCTGGCGGCGCGGGCCGGGGAGGAGGCCGAGCGGATGGGCGGCGAGGGCCGCCGGGTGATGGCCGCGGCCACCCGGGACCTGGACCCGGCCGCCTTCGATCCGGGGGGCGACCTGCTCGCGTACGTCACGGAGCTGCGGATGAGCAGCCTCGTCGGCATGGTCGATCCGCCCCGCGAGGAGGCGAAGGCGGCCGTGGCCGCCGCCCGGGCGGGACACATCCGGGTCCGCATGGTCACTGGTGACGACGTCACGACCGGTGCGGCGATCGCCCGGCAGCTCGGCATCCCGGGCGAGGCGATCCTCGGCGCCGACTTCGCCGCCCTGAGCGAGGAGGAGCAGATCGCCCGGATCGAGGGCATCGGTGTGGTGGGGCGGGTCGCGCCGGAGCACAAGGTGCTGCTCGCCGACACGCTCAAGAAGAGGGGCGACGTCGTGGCGATGACCGGGGACGGCGTCAACGACGCGCCCGCGATCAAGGCCGCGGACATCGGCATCGCCATGGGCAGCGGCACGGACGTGGCGAAGAACGCCGGGCGCATGATCCTTTCCGACGACAACTTCGCCACCATCGTCTACGCCGTGGAGCAGGGCCGGAGGATCTACGACAACCTCACCAAGTACATCCGGTTCGTCCTGCTCCTGCTGGTCACCTTCGTACTGACCTTCCTCGGGGCCACGGTGTTCAACATCGCCGCCGGCGAGCCCTTCACCCCGCCGCAGGTGCTGTGGATCCATTTCGTGGTCAACGCCTCCTTCGGCTTCGCGCTGGGCTTCGACCGGGAGAGCCCCGGGCTGATGCGGCGCACGCCGCGGCCGCGCGGGGAGTCGGTGCTCACCCGGCCCGTGCTGGTGACGGTCGGACTCGGCGGGCTGGCGATCACCGTGGTCCTGCTGGGGCTGATCACGCTCGGCGAGGCCCACTTCGACGGTGTCGAGACGGGTCGGTCCATCGCGTTCACGGCGTTCGCGCTCTGTCTGATCGTGGCGGCGTTCGAGTGCCGCAGCGAGACGGACTCGGTGCTGACCGCGTCCACCTTCGACAGCAAGCAGATGAACTGGGTGGCGCTGGCCCAGTTCGTGCTGGCGGTGCTGGTCACCCAGATGGACGGCTTCCGGCGCCTCCTGGGGACGACGGAGATCGACGCCCGGCAGTTCGGCTGGGCGCTGCTCGCCGCCGTCGCCCTCCTGCTCCTGTGGGAGCTGGGCAAGCTCGTGGCCCGCCGGTCCCGAGGCATCTGATGGCCGGGCGGTCCGCGCCGGCCGGGCATCCGGACCGCACGCTCGTCTCCCGGGTGCGGGCCGTACCCGGGATCCGCGCGGTGTCGACCTACCGGCGGGAGTGGCTGGTCAAGGACCTGGTGGCGGGGGTCGTCCTGACCACGCTGTTGGTGCCGCAGGGCATGGCGTACGCCGAGCTGGCGGGCCTGCCGGCCATCACCGGCCTGTACACGACGGTCCTGTGCCTGCTCGGCTACGCGGTGTGCGGGCCGTCCCGGATCCTGGTGCTGGGACCGGACTCCGCGCTGGGTCCGATGATCGCGGCCACCGTTGTGCCCCTGGTGGCCGCCGGCGGGGATCCCGACCGGGCCGTGGCGCTGGCGTCGGTGCTCGCGCTGATGGTGGCGGCGGTCATGATCCTGGCGTCGGTGGCGAAGCTCGGCTTCATCGCCGATCTGATCTCCAAGCCGACGATGACCGGCTACATGAACGGTCTGGCGCTGACCATCCTGATCGGACAGCTGCCCAAGCTGCTGGGCTTCTCGGTCGACGCGGACGGTCTGATCGGCGAGTGCGCCGGCTTCGTGCGGAGCCTGGCCGGCGGGGCGGCCGTGCCGGCGGCCGCCGCGGTCGGCATCGGCGGGATCGTCGTCGTCCTGGTGCTGCAGCGCTTCCTGCCGAAGGTCCCGGCGGTGCTCGTGATGGTGGTCCTGGCGATCGGCGCGGCCGTCGTCCTCGACCTGGGCGAGCGCGGCGTCGAGCTGGTCGGGGAGCTGCCCGACGGCTTCCCGCCGTTCACGGTCCCGGACGTTCGGGCCGCCGATCTGCCGCTGCTGATGGGCGGTGCGCTGGGCATCGCCCTGGTGTCGCTGACCGACACGATCTCCAACGCGTCGGCTTTCGCGGCCCGTACGGGCCAGGAGGTCCGCGGCAACCAGGAGATGGCGGGCGTCGGCGCGGCCAACCTGGCGGCCGGCCTCTTCCAGGGCTTCCCCGTCAGCACGAGCGGATCCCGTACGGCGGTGGCGGAGCGGGCGGGGGCCAGGACCCAGCTCACCGGGGTCGTCGGGGCGGTGCTCATCGTCCTCATGCTGGTCCTGGTTCCGGGCCTGTTCCGCAACCTCCCCCAGCCGGCCCTCGCCGCCGTGGTCGTCACGGCGTCGCTGTCCCTCGCCGACGTTCCCGGCTCAGTGCGGCTGTGGCGGCAGAGCCGTACGGAGTTCCTGCTGTGCGGCGCGGCCTTCGTCGGCGTGGCCCTGCTCGGCGTGCTGCCCGGGATCGCCGTCGCCGTGGCCCTGTCCGTCCTCAACGTCTTCCGGCGCGCGTGGTGGCCGTACCGCACCGTGCTGGGGCGGGTGCCGGACCTGGAGGGCTACCACGACGTCCGCTCGTACCCGCAGGCGCGGCAGCTGCCGGGCCTGGTCATCTACCGGTTCGACGCCCCGCTGTTCTTCGCCAACGCGAGGACCTTCCGCGACGAGATCAGGCGGCTGGCGGGCACGGACCCGCGGCCCACCTGGATCGTGATCGCGGCGGAGCCCATGACCGATGTGGACACCACAGCCGCCGACGTCCTGGAGGACCTGGACGAGGCGCTCAACGCGGACGGCGTGCACCTGGTGTTCGCCGAACTGAAGGATCCGGTGCGGCAGAAGATCGAGCGGTACGAACTCACCCGGACCATCGACCCCCGGCACTTCTTCCCCACGGTGGGGGCCGCCGTCGCCGCGTTCCGCCGGCGCACCGGGGCCGAGTGGACGGACGGCGACCGCTGACCCGTGGGCCACGCTGGGCAGCACGCCGAGGAGCGGCCCCCCGCTGTGCGGGGGGCCGCTCCCGATGGCTCTGGCGAAGGGTTACTGCGCGACCTTCAGCAGCTTGTTCTCCGTGCCGGAGGAGGGGTTCTTGATGGCCCCCTTCGTCGCGGCCCCGGTCAGCGCGGCGGCCGTGTCGGCCGGCGTCGCGGACGGGTTGGCCGCCAGGTACAGGGCGGCGGCGCCCGCCACGTGCGGGGAGGCCATCGAGGTACCGGAGATCGTCTTGACGCCGGTGTCACTGTCGTTCCAGGCCGACGTGATCTCCGAGCCCGGCGCGTACAGGTCCACCACCGAGCCGAAGTTCGAGAAGTCCGACTGCTGGTCGTCCTCGGTGCTGGAGGCGACCGTGAGGGCTTCGGGCACCCGGGAGGGGGAGCCCTGGCCGGCGTCGGAGGACTCGTTGCCGGCCGCCACCGCGAAGCTCACGCCCGCGTCGATGGCCCGCTTGACCGCCGCGTCCAGCGCCTCGTCGGCGCCGCCGCCGAGGCTCATGTTGGCGACGGACGGCCCGGAGTGGTTCTGCGTCACCCAGTCGATGCCCGCCACGACCTGCTCGGTGGTGCCGGAGCCGTTGTCGTCCAGCACCCGCACCGCGACGATCTTGGCCTTCTTCGCGACGCCGTGCGAGGTGCCGGCGATGGTTCCGGCCACGTGCGTTCCGTGGCCGTTGCCGTCGTCGGCGGTCTCGTCGTTGTCGATGGCGTCGAAGCCACTGGTGGCCCGGCCGCCGAAGTCCTTGTGCGTGGTGCGGACGCCCGTGTCGATGACGTAGGCCGTCACCCCCTCGCCGCCGCCGTCGGGGTACGTGTACTTCTGGTCGCCGGCTGTGGCGGCCTGGTCGATCCGGTCCAGGCCCCAGGACGGAGGCTTCTCCTGGGTCTCGTTGATGGTGAAGCGCTTGTTCTGCACGACGGTGCCGACAGCCGGGTCCGCGGCGAGCCGCTTGGCCTCCTTCTCCGTCAGGCCGGAGGCGGAGAAACCGTTGACCTTGGAGCCGTAAGCGCGCTCCAGCTTGCCGCCGTACTTCTTCGCCAGGTCCTCCTTGTTCGCGGATGCGTCGAGGATGACGACGAAGCTGCCGTCCACGGCGCCCGGGGCGCCGAGGCCGTGCACAGTCCCTTCGGCCGGTGTGGCCGCGCCCGCCAGGGGGCTCGCAAACAGGCCCGCGGCGACCGCTGTTGCGGCTCCCGCTGCTATCGCCGTGTTGCGAAGGGCTTTGGATCGCTTGTGAGTTGCCATGAAGAGGGTTCTCCTCGTGTTGACGTGTGGGGCGTCAAACGTTCTGTAGAACCCTGTTCCGATTGACAGGAGCAAATCAAGGGCGAACCGGGGGTAAGGACTTGTTCAACAAGGTTTCTTAATAGCCCCTCCACACCTCCTCCATCTCGCACACGCGTTCTCACGAACTCCCGCGTGTAATAAGCACGTTCTTTCGGCGGCCGGGTCGCGGCTGTCCCGCGAGGGCGGCCGCGTAGCGGGCGAGCCCCTCCGCGCAGGCTCCGGCCCACCCGACATGGCCGTCGGGACGGACCAGGAACACCCCGTCCCCGTACGCCTCGTACGAGGGGATCCGGACGGTGCGGACCGCCGCGAGCCCCGGGAACCCGGACAGGTCCGGCAGGTCGCGGCCGGGGGCCGCGGCGTCGCCGACGGCCAGCAGCGTCCAGTGCGCCCCGCGGAACTCCTCGAACAGGCGGACGCCGCCCCGGATCCCGTCCGGTGCGCGGTCGCCTGCCCGCAGGGCTCCTTCACCCAGGTCCGCACGGGTCTCCACCGCGAGGGAGCAGCCCCGGTAGCCGAGGCCGAGCTGCCGGGTGGCGGCGCCGCGCCGGGCCTGCCCGCGGTGGATGCGGGTGGACAGGCCGAGCATGTCGGCGGCAACCGGCAGCCGCTCCTCCTCGTAGGAGTCGAGCAGCGACTCGCGGGCTCCCCCGCGCAGTACGGCCGCCAGCTTCCAGCCCAGGTTGTAGGCGTCCTGGATGCTGGTGTTGAGGCCCTGCCCGCCGGCGGGCGAGTGCACGTGCGCGCTGTCGCCGGCGAGGAAGACGCGGCCGTCGCGGAACCGGTCGGCCATGGCGGCCCGCGGCCGGAAGTCCGAGGCCCAGCGCACCTGCGTCACGTCGCCGGGTGCGAGGTGGGAGCGGGCGGCGACCAGGGCGCGGATCCCGTCGAGCGAGAGGTCGGGCTCGACGCCCTCTTGGAACTGCGCGACCGCCTGGAAGTCCTCCGTTCCGGCCAGCGGACAGATGGCGAGGAAGCCGGCGCCGCCGGCCGGCGGGAAGACGTGCCAGTTGTCGCGGTCGAGGCCCGTGATGCGGAGGTCAGCGACGAGCATCGGGCTCGGGTCGACCGTCTCGCCGGTCATGCCGATGCCCAGCGCGCGTCGCAGGGTGGACCGGCCGCCGTCCGCGGCCACGGCGTAGCGCGCGCGGACGGGCGCCCCTTCAGCGAAGGCGACCGTCACCCCGTGCGCGTCCTGTTCGACGCCCGTCACCTCCCGGCCGAAGGCGACCTCGCCGCCCAGCTCCGCGAGCCTCGCGGCGAGGATCTCCTGCGTCCGCCACTGCGGCACCATCCAGGGGCCCGCGTACGGGGCGCCCTCGTCCGCGGCGACGTCGTCGAACATCCGGTGCTCGCCGACGCGGACGCCGTCCTGCCAGACCATCCCGACCGGGTAGGGGGCGCCCGCCGCCCCGATCTCCTCGTACACGCCGAGGTCGTCGAGCACCTCCAGGGTGCGGGGCTGGAGCCCCTTGCCGCGCGACCCCGGGAAGAGGGAGCCGGACCGCTCGACGACGAGGGCGTCGACTCCGCTGCGTGCGAGGTCGACGGCGAGCGCGAGCCCGGTGGGGCCGGCGCCGACGACGAGCACGTCCGTGCGCTGGATTGACATATTCACGACACTCTCCTTAACGCTGTTAAATTCAGCCGCCGCCAGCATGCATTTAACGCTGTTAAACTGTCAAGCGTGGCAACTCGGAGACCCCCCAAGCTGGACAAGAAGCAGGCCGTGGACACCGCGCTGCGGCTGCTGAACGACGTCGGCCTCGACGGACTGACCCTGCGCGCGATCGCCAAGGAGCTGGACGTCCAGGCGCCGGCCCTCTACTGGCACTTCAAGAACAAGCAGGAGCTGCTCGACGAGATGGCCACCGAGATGTACCGGCGGATGGTCGCCGGGCAGCGGATCCCGGCGGACGCCTCGTGGCAGGAACGGCTGACGATCGCCAACACGGGACTGCGCGCAGCCCTGCTCGGCTACCGCGACGGTGCCAAGGTCTACAGCGGCTCCCGCTTCACCGGCACCGACCACGCGGTCCAGATGGAGGAGAACCTCCGGGGCCTCGTCGAGGCCGGATTCGGCCTCCCCCAGGCCGTCCGCGCGCTCACCACGGCCTACTACTTCACGCTGGGCTTCGTCACCGAGGAACAGGGGGTCGAGCCCCTCCCGGGCGACCGCCGCGACGGCTACGACCCGGACGAACGCGCCGCGCGGATGGCGGATTTCCCCCTGGCGGCGGCCGCGGGCGCGGAGCTCTTCCAGGACTTCTCCTCGGGCTTCGAGGAGAGCCTGCGCCTGCTCGTCGCGGGCATCGAGGCGCGCTACGGCATCTCCTAGACCCGTGCCGCCGCCAGGCGGGACAGGGCGGGCGGACCCGGGCCCGCGCGCGACGGGAGCCCGGACGCGCAGGAGCGGTCCGGGACAGAAGTCCCGGACCGCTCCCTCACGGCACCGGCGCGCCGGTCCTTACCGGTCAGATGACGCCCTGGGCCAGCATCGCGTCCGCGACCCGCTCGAAGCCGGCGATGTTGGCGCCGGTGACGTAGTCGCCCGGCGCGCCGTAGCGCTCGGCCGTCTCGTGGGCGACGGCGTGGATCGACCGCATGATGGCGGCGAGTTCGTCCTCCACCCGCTGCGCGCTCCAGGCCGCCCGGCCGGCGTTCTGGCTCATCTCCAGGGCGCTGACCGCGACCCCGCCCGCGTTGGCGGCCTTGCCGGGCCCGAACGCGACCCCGGCCTCCTGCAGGATCCGTACGGCCTCGGGCGTGGTCGGCATGTTGGCACCCTCGGAGACCGCCTTGACCCCGGCAGCGACGAGCGTACGGGCGTCCCCCGCCTCCAGTTCGTTCTGAGTGGCGGAGGGGAAGGCGATGTCCGCCGGCACCTCCCAGACCCGGCCGCCGGGCACGAAGCGCGCCGAGGACCCGCGGCGCTCCGCGTACTCGCTCACCCGCCCGCGCTCGACCTCCTTGACCTGCTTGAGCAGCGCGAGGTCGATGCCCTTGTCGTCGATGACGTAGCCCTGGGAGTCCGAGCAGGTCAGCGGGTTCGCGCCGAGCTGCTGGAGCTTCTCGACCGTGTAGAGCGCGACGTTGCCGGAGCCGGAGACCACCGCGGTCAGCCCGTCCAGCGACTCGCCCCGGACCTTCAGCATCTCGGCGGCGAACAGCACGCTGCCGTAGCCGGTCGCCTGCGGCCTGATCGCGGATCCGCCCCAGCCCTGTCCCTTGCCGGTCAGGACGCCGGCCTCCCAGCGGTTGGTGATGCGCCGGTACTGGCCGAAGAGGTAGCCGATCTCGCGGCCGCCGACGCCGATGTCCCCGGCGGGGACGTCGGTGTGCTCGCCGATGTGCCGGTGCAGCTCGGTCATGAAGGACTGGCAGAAGCGCATGACCTCGGCGTCCGAGCGGCCGCGCGGGTCGAAGTCGCTGCCGCCCTTGCCGCCGCCGATCCCCAGGCCCGTCAGGGCGTTCTTGAAGATCTGCTCGAAGCCGAGGAACTTCACCACGCCGATGTCCACCGAAGGATGGAAGCGCAGGCCGCCCTTGTACGGGCCGAGCGCGCTGTTGAACTCGACGCGGTAGCCGCGGTTGACGTGGACCCGGCCCCGGTCGTCCTGCCACGGGACACGGAAGACGATCTGCCGCTCGGGCTCGGTGAGCCGCTCCACCAGGGCCACGGCCGGATCGGCGTACTCGGGCCGGGCGGTGAAGACCGGGGCCAGCGTGTCGAGGACCTCCCGTACCGCCTGGTGGAACTCGGGCTGTGCGGGGTTGCGGCGCTCGATCTCGGCCCGCAGTGCTTCCAGCCTGTCCTTCGAGTCCTTCACGTATGTCCTTCCAGGTCGATTCCGAATTGCGGCGCGCAACGAACACGCGCTTTCGGAAGAGTTCTTCCAGAGGGCGGCCCTTTCGCGGAGGCTACCGCGCACGGTGCCGCTCTGGGGAAGGCTGCTGCCCTGCGGACAAAAACCGCGGACGGCAGGCGCCTCAGCCGTCGCTTCCGGTACCCCGATCGGGTGCGCTCATGTCCCCGGTCGCGGGAACGCCGTCGGCGAGGCCGTAGCGCAGGTAGACGGTGCCCTTCGGACCGGCGGCCGGGGGTTCGAGGAGCGTGAGGTTCGTCGGCACCTCTCCCCCGTCGAACACCTTCTTCCCGACGCCGAGCACGATCGGGTGCACCCAGAGGTCGAGCCGGTCGAAGAGCTTCTCGCGCAGCAGGGTCTGTACGAGGTCCAGGCTGCCGACGACCTTGATGTGCTCGTGCCGGTCGCGGATCTCCCGCACGGCGCCGGCGAGGTCCGGGCCGAGCAGGCTGGATCCGGCCCAGGCGAGGTCCGGTGTGCCGCGCGAGGCCACGTACTTCGGGACCCGGTTGAACAGCGTGGCGATGTCGTCGTCCTGACCGCCCTCCTGGTGGGGCCAGTGGGCGGCGAAGATGTCGTAGGTCCGCCGGCCGAGCAGGAGGGCGTCGGTGCCCTCGTACGCGGCGCCGACCTGCTCCCCGGCGGTCTCGTCCAGCAGGGGCGCCTGCCAGCCGCCGAACGGGAACCCCTCCGGGTCCTCGTCAGGGCCTCCCGGCGCCTGGCCGACGAGGTCGAGGGTCGCGAACAGCTCGATGTGGATGAGTCCCATGACGTGCTCCCGGTGTCGGTTCTTCCTCCGTCAAGGAATAGACCGGCGGGAGCCCGCGGACTCATCGGCGCGACGGAAACCGGTGCTGCGGAAACCGGTGCGGCGGATGTCCGCGCGGGGTCACCGGCGGGTCATGAGTCCGATGCCGTGTTCGAAGCGCTCGTCGAAGGAGGCGTCGGCGAGGTGCGCCCCGACGCGGCTCAGGGCCGGATACCCGCCGGGAGCCAGGGCCGCGGCCAGCACCTCGCCCTGGGCGCGGTCGGCGGCCTGCTCCTCCTGGGCCAGGCCCAGCACGAAGTAGACGATCGACCAGCAGGTCCAGGCGGCCTCGCGGTCGCCGAGTCCGCCGGCCAGCAGCGCCTCGACTGCACCAGCCCGCTGTTGCGCGTGCGCCGCATGACCACCACCCGCGACGGCCGGCCGGTCGAGTGGTCCGACGACCGCTACCGCTCGGACGCGGTGGGCTTCAGCATCCACAACTCCATCGGCAGCAACCCCCTGGCCCGCCGCACGGGCCCGGCCCTCGACGACGCCTGAGCCGCTCCCTCCTCCGGCTCAGGCCGGGGTGAGGGCGGCCGCGCCGAAGGAGGCGTCGAAGCGGTCGCACCAGATGCTGACGCTGGTGCAGTCGGCCAGATTGACGTCCCCCGGGACCGGGTAGTTCTGGTCCCCCTTGTTGCCCTTGAGCTCGCCGAGGCTGACGTGTTCGCCGTCGTCGAAGACGCGCCGGCCCGCCACGCCCTCCTGCACTGGGGCGTCGGTCAGCACACCCTCAGGTCCGGGCCGTTGCTGGTGTCCAGCCCCTCCAGGCGCAGGAAGCGCGAGCCGTCCCGCAGCTGGATGATCTTCACTTTGCCCGTGGTGGTGTGCTCGTGGCTGATGAGGTCGCCCGTGGCGAGCGTCCGGGGTGCGGCGGGCCCGGCGGAATCCGAGGGCCGCGCGCTCGGCGCCGCACTGGGCAGGACCTCGCTCACCGCCTGCTCCTGCCACAGCTTCCACGGTTCGAACCAGTACAGCCCCACGCCCACCAGTACGGCCACCACCGCCACCACGGCCGCCGCGGCGATCAGCAGCGGCCGGCGCCGACCGCCCTCACGTCCCACGTCGCACTCCTCGGTCGTTCGTCGCGCGGTTCGGCCGGCTGCGGTACGGCGAACCCTACGATGTCCGTTATGCCCGGTACGGTCGCCGTCGATCCCCTCACCCCGTCCGTCGGCGCAGGGCTGCGGTCCGGCGCCCGGCTGGTGATCTGCGCCGCGGTGCCCTGGTACCTCTGCCTGTGGTGGGGGACGAGCACGGCGCCCGTGCCCGCCGCCCTGCCGGCCGTCCTGATCCTCCGTGAGGACGTGTACGCGGCGCCGCGCCTGGCGTGGGAGCGCCTCCTGGGCGTCTTCGTGGGCGTGGCGCTCAGCACGCTCCTCCTGGACCGGCTGCCGCCCTCGTCCCTGTCCTTCCTCGCCGTGCTGGTGTGCGGTTGCGCGGGCATGTACCTGCTGGGCCGGCGCGGGTCCCCCAACCAGCAGGTCCTGATCACCGCGCTGATGATCTACGCCACCGCTCTCCCCGGGTACCCCCTGGCGCGCCTGGCGGAGACCCTGGTCGGCATCGCCGTGGTGGTGCTGCTCGGACCGCTGTTGTGGCCGCCGGACCCCTACCGGTCGGCCGCGGAGGGCCTCGACGCGTACCGGGCCGGGGTCGGGCGCCTCCTCGACGGGGTGGCCGGCCGGCTCGCCCGCGGCGGGCCGCCCGCCGCCCCGGATCCGCTGCCCGAGGGGGCGCAGCTGTGGCTGCGGCCGCAGGCCTGCCGGGCCGCCTTCGACCGGACCGCGCGCCGTCGGCGGACCCGCACGCCGCCCGACGGGCTCGACGGGCGGCTGGGCCTGGCGGCCCGGAGCGCCGTGACCCTCCAGTGCTTCACGCAGGAACTCCAGGAGCGGGCCCGCGGCCCGGCCCCGGACCCTTCGGCGGCGCCCGCACCGTCCGCGCCCGATCCCGCGCTGCGCGACATCGCCCCGCTGGTCCGGGCGACCGCGCTGGCCCTGGACGCCGCCCTGCGGGGCGCCGCGTTCGCCGCGGAGCTCGACCGGGCCCGCGGCCTGGACCTCGCCCACCGCTCGGCCCATCCCACCCGGCACGACGCGGTCCTGCGGGCGGGCCTGCACCTGACGCACGAGGCCCTCAGCGACCACCTCGCGGCCCGCCGCTGACGGCGGTCCGCTCCGCCGGGACCGACCGCGGCAGCAGCAGCGGGGTGGCCAGGGCGAGGACGCCGGCGATCGCGATCGCGGCGCGCGGGCCGGTGACGACGGCCAGCAGGCCCCACAGGGCGGTCAGCGCGGCGATGGCGGCCTTGCCGGAGACCGACCAGGCGAGCAGGGTGCGGGCGGCCCGGTCGGCAGGGGTCCGCTCCAGCCGGCAGGTGGCCAGCACCGGGTTGAAGACGCCCATGCAGGTGATCAGCCCGCATTCGACGGCCATGACGAGCACGAGCCCGGACGTGCCGGGTCCGGTGAACGCCAGCCACGGCAGCCAGCAGGCCCGCAGCGCCCCCGCGGTGAGCATGACCCGGTGCCGGCCGAACCGCTCGACGAGCCGCGGCGCCAGCCGGGAGCCGATCAGGCCGCCCACGCACGGCACGGCGAAGGCGAGTCCGTACTGCCAGGGCGCGAACCCGAGCGGGCCGAGCATGAGGACGGCCAGCAGCGGCGAGGTCGCCATGATCAGGCCGCTGACCAGGGCGGTGTTGAGGAACAGCGGGCGCAGCACGGGGTCGGCCAGGATGTGCCGCCAGCCTTCGAACAGGTCGCCCGGCCGCAGGCGTTCACGTGGTCCGGCGGGGGCGGGGCGCGGCTCCGGTGCCCCGATGGCGCGGATCCCCGCCGCCGAGAGCAGGTGGCTGACCGCGTTGGCCATGACGGTCGCCACCGGCCCGAACGCGGCGATCGCGGCCCCGCCGAGCGGCGGTCCGAGCAGGGTGGCGGTCCACGTCGTGGATTCGAACCGGCCGTTCGCGACGAGCAGGTCCTGCGGCGGGACGATCTCCTTCAGGCAGGCGCCGCCGGCCGCTGTGAAGGCGATGCCGGCCGCGCCGACCACGACCGAGACGACCAGGAGCTGGGCGAAGGTGAGCCCGCCGAGCGCGAACGCCACGGGCACGCTGGTCAGCGCCGCGAACCGGACGAGGTCCATGGCGACCATCACCGGCCGCTTGGGGCGGGATTCCACCCACGGCCCGAGCGAGAGGGCCAGCACCGCGCCGATCGCCGGCCCCGCGGCGGCCAGCAAGGACACCTGGGTCGTGCCGGCGTGCAGCACGAGGATCGCGATCAGGGGGAACGCGTCGAAGGCGAGCCAGGTGCCGAGCGTGCTGACGGCGTACGAGGTCCACAGCCAGCCGAACCGCCGGCCCAGCGACCGCCCGCCCACCATGATCAGTCCGCCCCGCTCTCCGTACGGACGACCTCGTGCCGCCCCTGGGATCAAAGCGAGCCGTGCACCGGCGGTCAAACCGGCAGGGCCACCGGTTCCGCCGGGTTCCGGCGGGCCGGTGGCCTCGTCCTCGCGGTGTCGGGGCGGGCGGGCGGGTTACGGGGCCGGCTGCTGCTGGGTGACGCAGTGGATCCCGCCACCGCCGGTGCCGAGACGGTCGATGTTGAGCTGTTCGACGACTCGGCCGGGGAAGAGCCGGGTCAGCGTGGCCTTGGCCGCCTGGTCGGCCCGGGTGTCGCCGAACTGGCCACTGATGACGGCGCCGTTGCACACGTAGTAGTTGGCGAAGGAGGCGAGGAAGTCGGGGTTGGTGGAGCGGATCTTGTAGTAGTCGGGGCCCTGGAGCCGCTCGACGGACATCCGGACGCCGCCCGCGGTCGTGGCGCCGGACAGGATCTGGTACTGCTGGCGCGCGTCCTTGGCGTAGACGTCGTTGTCCGAGGCCAGGGGCGTCTGGACGAGGGCCTTCCCCGGGGCGAGGAAGCGGGAGGTCGCGTCGACGTGGTCGTCGGTGATGTCCTGGCCGACCACTCCGTCGAACCAGATGACCTTGGTCGCGCCGTAGGCGGTGCACAGCGCGGCCTCGATCTGCGCCTGCGACGTGTTGGGGTTGCGGTTGCGGTTGACGAGGCTGCTGCGGGTGGCCATCAGGGTGCCCGCGCCGTCCTGCTCGACCGCGCCGCCCTCCCCCACCAGGCCGGCGGCGGAGAAGGGGACACCGACGTGGGCCGCGATCCGGCCCGCGACGAGGGCGTCCTTGGCGTGGGCCTGCTTCTTGCCCCAGCCGTTGAAGTTGAGGCCGACCGCGTCCAGGCCGCCCGCTCCGTCGGTGCGGAAGACGGGTCCGGAGTCGCGCATCCAGCAGTCGTCCACGGGGATGGTGGTGATGACGGTGACGGTGGAGCCGCACATGGAGCGGGCCTTGGCGGCGGAGGCGGAGTTGGCGCAGAGGTAGACCGGTTCGTACGTGGCGATGGTGCGGGCGATGAGCGCGATGTCCGACTGAACGCCGCCGAGCTTGCTGCCCCAGATGGAGCTGCTGTCCGGCCAGGCCATCCAGGTGCGGGTGTGGCGGACGTCCTCGATCGGTACCCGGAAGGCACCCGCCGCCGCGGGGGCCGGGCGGGCCGCGGCCCGGGCCCGCCCCTCGGCCACCGCGAGGGTGGCGGCCGCGGCGGTGAGGCCGGCGGCCGTCAGGAACCGGCGTCTGTCCATGCCCGCACGGGGCGGGTTGGCTGCGTGATCGTTCATGAGGGGTCTCCTGGTGGGGGTGAACTCCGCGAACTACCCGCGGCGACTGCGGGGTTGACCGGAAAGCTAAAACTGGCCAAGCGCTCGGTCAATACTTAGGACGGGGGCATTCCGGAGGATCCGGGAAAGCCCCAGGTCGCGACACGCGGGCTCGTTAGAGTGACGCCATGGCAGCTTCCGCGAAGGACTCCCCGGACCCGTCGGCTCCGCCCGCACGCACGGGGCGGCCCCGCGCCTCGGCGAAGGGCGAGCAGACCCGGGCACGGCTGATCACCGCCGCGCGGACGCTGCTCGCGGGCGGCCTCGGCGAACGCTTCACCACGCGCAACGTGGCCGCGCTGTGCGGCGTATCGCACGGGATGTGCCACTACCACTTCCAGGACCGCACCGATCTCGTCCTGGCGGTCGTCACGGACATCCGCCCGGAGTGGATCCTCCCCCTGGAAGAGGCGGTCGCCGCTCCCGGGGCGTTCGCCGAGCGGGCCGAGCGGGTGGTCGCGCTGCTCTCCCGGCCCGAGGGCGCCGAACTCTCCCACCTCCATTCCGCGTTGCACTGGCACGCGCTGAACGACGAGCGGGTGCGGGAGAGCCTGGAGGCGGAGTACCGGCGCTGGCGCCGCTGTTTCGTCACTCTCTTCCAGGTCCTGGCCGACGAACGGGACGCGGGCCCGGGCCGCGGCCGTGATGTCGACCCCCTCGCGCTGGGCGAGGCCGTGGCCGCCGCCGTGGACGGCCTGGCGGCCGCGGAGTCGCTCGGCTCCGAGGTCGACTCCGGGGCGGTGCTGCGCACCCTGATCCGTACGCTCGCCGCCGGCGCCTGACCCCTGCGGGGTGCCGTGCGGATCACACCGGATCGGGGGGCGCCCACAGGGCCCGGCGGGCGGCCGCGATCGCCCGCGGGTCCCACCCGGGGCGGGGCACCGACTCCAGCAGCAGCCGGGTGTAGGGATGAGCGGGCGCGGCGAGGACCTCCTCCGTGCGGCCCTGCTCGACGACCGCCCCGTGGCGCATCACCACGATCTCGTCGGTCACGCACCGCACGACTCCGAGGTCGTGGGTGATGAAGAGGTACCCGATCCCGGTCTGCTCCCTGATGTCGGCCAGCAGGTTGAGGATCTGCGCCTGCACGGAGACGTCGAGGGCGGCGACCGCCTCGTCCAGGACGAGGACGGCCGGCTCGACGGCGAGGGCCCGGGCGATGGCGACGCGCTGGCGCTGGCCGCCGGAGAGCTGCCGCGGCAGGGCGTCGGCGGCCCGGGTGCCCAGGCCGACCTGGTCGAGGAGTTCGGTCGCGCGCCGCGCGTGGTCGCGCCCGGGGAAGTGCAGCCGGAGGGTCTCCCGCAGGGCCGCTCCGACCCCGGTGCGCGGGTCCAGGGAGAGGTAGGGGTCCTGGAAGACCATCTGCACCTCCCGGGCGCGGGCGAGCCGCGCCGAGCGCCCGCCGGCGCGGGCGTGCCCGGTCCGGGACCGGCCGCGCACCAGGACCTCTCCGGCGTCGGCCCGCTCCAGGCCGACGACGATGCGGGCGGTGGTCGTCTTGCCGGAGCCGGACTCGCCCACGACGCCGAGCGATCCGCCCGCGGGGAGCGCGAAGCAGACGTCGTCCACGGCGCGGACGGCGCCGAAGGTGCGGCGCAGCCCCCTGGCCTCCAGTACGTTCTCAGGCATCGACGGCGCTCCCTTCGAGCAGGCCGCTGTGGTGGCAGCTGGCCCGGTGGTCCGGCCGGTCCGGGGCCGCGGCCGGCTGCGGGGCCCGCTGGTCGCAGACCTCCGTGGCCAGCGGGCAGCGGGTGGCGAAGGCGCAGCCGTGCAGCGGCTCCCGCAGGTCCGGCGGCTGTCCCTCGATCGCGGCGAGCCTGCCCCGGGGGCCCTCCATCCGCGGGGTGGAGGCCAGGAGGGCGGCCGTGTACGGGTGTCGGGGGCGCGCGAAGAGGACCTCGGCGGGCCCGGTCTCCACGATCCGCCCGGCGTACATGACGTAGACCCGGTCGCTGATGGCGGCGGCGAGGTCGAGGTCGTGGGTGACGAAGAGCAGGCCTGTGCCGAAGCGTTCGCGCAGGGCGGCGAGGAGGGCGACGACCTCGGCCTGGCTGGTGACGTCGAGCGCCGTGGTGGGCTCGTCGGCGAGCAGGAGCGCGGGGTCGCCCATGAGGGCGGCCGCGATCACGACGCGTTGGAGCATGCCGCCGGAGACCTGGCCGGGGTACTTGCGCAGGACGGACTCGTCCAGGCCCACCGCCCCCAGGAGTTCCACGGCTCGGGCGGTCGCGTCCGCCCGGCTCGTGGCCCCGGCGAGGGTGACGCTCTCGGTGAGGAAGTCGCCGATGCGGCGCAGCGGGTTGACGGCGGCGCGCGGGTCCTGGAAGACCATGGCCGCCGAGCCCGCCCGTACGGCGCGCAGCCGGTCGGCGTCCATCGTGAGCACGTCCTCCCCGGCGACCCGTACGGCGCCCTCGACGACCGCGCCGGGCGGCAGCAGGCGCAGGGCGCTGCGGGAGGTGAGGCTCTTGCCGGAGCCGGACTCGCCGACGAGGGCGACGGTCTCGCCCGCGCCGACGCTCAGGTCGACGCCGTCGAGGACGGGCCGGGCGGTCCCGGGCAGGGTGACCCTGAGGCCTTGGATGTCGAGGGTGTGCACCGGTTGCGTGGGGTTCATCGGTCTCTCCTGGCGACACGGTCGGCCCACCGCTCGCCCACCACGTTGAAGGCGACCACGGTCAGCACCATGAAGGCGCAGGGCAGGATCGCGGACAGCGGGTAGCCGTGCTGGATGGCCGTCTGCCCGTCGAAGACCATGCGGCCCCAGTCGGGGGTGAGCGCCGGTACGCCGAGCCCGAGGAAGGACAGCCCGGCGAGGTCCATCAGGGCGTAGCCGAAGTTGACGGTGGACTGGGCGAGGACGACGGGGGCGATGTTGGGAAGGATGTGGCGCAGGCAGATCTGCACGGCCGAGTGGCCCTGCACCTGGTAGGCGCTGACGTACGGCCGGGAGCGTTCGGCCAGGACGAGTGAGCGGGTGAGGCGGCTGACGTACGGCAGGTAGGCGACGGCGAGCGCGATGACGGGGGCGAGCAGTCCTTCGCCGTACACGGAGATGATCAGGATGGCCAGCAGCATGCCGGGGAAGGCGAAGACCAGCTCCGTGCTGCGGGAAAGGACGGAGTCGAGCCGGCCGCCGCGCCAGGCGGCCGCCATGCCGACGGCGATGCCGGCGACGGTGGAGAAGACGACGACGCCCAGCGGGCCGAGCAGCGAGGTGCGGGCGCCGAGCAGCAGCCGGGAGAGGGTGTCCCGGCCGGCGGCGTCCACGCCGAGCGGGTGCGCCGCCGAGGGGCCGGCGAGGGCGTTGCCCAGGTCGACGGCGTTGGGGTCGTAGGGCACCAGGAGCGGTGCGAGCAGTGCCGCGAGGACGACGACGGCGACGAGCCCCAGGCAGAGGAGGTGGAGCGCGGAACCGGTGGCGCGGATCCGGGACAGGCCGGGGCGGCGGGTGAGGACGGCGGTCATGCGGCGCCCTTCCTGGATCCGAGGGTGACCCGGGGGTCGACCAGGGGCAGCAGCAGGTCCACGACCAGGTTCACGATCATGAACAGGGCGACGATGATCAGGGAGACGGCCTGGACGGTCGGGAAGTCCTTGGTGGTCGTGGACAGTTCCAGGAGCTGGCCGATGCCGCCGATGCCGAACGCGGTCTCGACGAGGATGGTGCACACGAGGAGGGTCGAGACGATGAGTCCGCCGGTGGTCAGGACCGTCCCGAGGGAGTTGCGCAGCACGTGGCGGCGGATGACCTGGCGTTCGGGCACTCCGCGGCTGCGGGCGACGGTGACGTGTTCGCTGTCGAGGGCTTCGAGCATGGCGGAGCGGGTCACCCGGGCGAGCATGCCGGTCAGGTAGAGCGCCAGGGCGATCGCGGGGAGGGTGAGGTGCCAGAGCATGTCGCCGAGGCCGTCGCCGGCCCCGCTGCTGGGGAACCAGCCGAGCTGCACGGCGAAGAGGCCCTGGAGCAGGACCGCCGCGACGAAGGACGGGGTGCCGACGGCGAACGTCGTGGTGACGAGGATCGCCGAGTCGGCGGCCCCGCCGCGGACGGCGGCGATCCGGCCCAGGAGCAGTCCGACCGCGACGACCAGCACGAGGGCCATGGTGATCAGCAGCAGTGTCACGGGGAGCCGGTCCGCCAGGAGGCGCGAGACGTCGGTGCGGTAGGTGATCGACCGTCCGAAGTCGCCCTGCAGCACGCCCCCGAGCCAGCGGAAGTACCGTACGAGGAAGGGGTCGTCCAGGTGGTACTGGGCGTTGATCGCGGCCAGGGCCTCCGGGGAGGCGGACCGACCGGCGAGCAGGAAGCTCGCCGGGCTGCCCGGTGCCAGGTACATGGCACCGAAGACGACGAACGAGGCGGTGAGGAGGGTGGCGGCCATCTCCGCCGCCCTTCGCACGGCGAACCTGGCGAAGCTCACTGAGCGGCCCCCACGTCGGCGGCCCACGGGTGGTACATGTAGGAGATGGTGGTGGGCGCGCCGGTGATCCGCTTGTTCATGAAGAGCGCGGTGGGCCATTCGGAGACGGGGATCCACAGCAGCTGTTCGGCGGCGTGGCGTTGGAGCTTCGCCTCGATGTCCATGCGCTGCTCGGTCGGGTAGGCGGCGGTGGCCTGGTCGACGAGCCGGTCGTACTCGGGGTCGCTGTAGCCGGCGAAGTTCATGTAGGCGCCGGTCTTGAAGTTCTGCAGCAGGTCGAGCGGGTCGGTGATCGAGTCGTAGTAGGTGAGCGGGAACATGTCGATGCCCTCGCGCGCCTGCGGGTCGGTGAACAGCGCGGTGAACGCGTTCGGGGCGATGGTCTTCAGCCGTATGTCCAGGCCGATCTGCGTGCCGGCCGCCTGGACCGCGGTGGCGAGGAGGGAGACGTCCTGGCCGATGGAGCTGGTGGCCACGGTGAGGGTCTTGCCGGTGGCGCCGGCCTCCTCGACGAGGGCCTTGGCCTTCGCGATGTCCTGGCCGGTGGGCGGGAGGCGGTCGAACGCGGCCTTCAGGGTGCGTTCGGGCGCGGCGGCCCAGGCGGCCCGGGTGGTGAGGGAGTTGGTGACGGTGCCGGCGCCGCCGAGTCCGGCCTTGACGAATCCGGTGCGGTCGAGTGCCAGGGACAGGGCCCGGCGGACGCGGACGTCACCGAGGGGGCCCTTCATGTCGGTGATGTTGACGTTGACGGTGCTGAGGCCCTCGCCGAAGTAGAGGGTGCCGATGCCGGCGGCCCGCAGGCGGGCGTAGCTCTCGGTGGGGATCAGGTAGCCGCCGTCGACCTCGCCGCTGAGCATGGCGTTGGTCCGGGCCGACGGGTCGGTCATGAAGCGGAACACGGCCTTCTTCGACTTGGCCCTGGTTCCCCAGTAGCCGTCGAAGCGGTCGAGTTCGATCGACTGGCCCTTGTTCCACGTGCCGAGGGTGAAGGGACCGGTGCAGGCGAGGCCGCCGGGGGTGCCGTAGTCCTTGCCCGCCGCCTCGACGCCCGCCTTGGAGGCGACCACTCCGGCGGCGGTGGCCATGTACTGCGGGAACTGCGAGTCGGGCTTCTTCAGTTCGACGGTGACCTGGAGCGGTCCGGTCTTGGTCACGGAGGCGACGTTCTGGAAGACCTGCGCCCAGGCGGCCGCGTTGTCGGGGTCCGTCTGGCGGCCGAGACTGAAGACCACATCGTCCGCGGTCATCTCCTTGCCGTCGTGGAAGCGCACGCCGGGGCGGAGGTCGTAGACCCAGGTGGTGGGCGCGGGGTTGGAGGCCCTCTGGGCGAGGCCGGGCTCCGTGGTGAGGGCCGGGGTCCAGCGCATCAGGCTCTCGCACACGTTGGACAGGACGGTGTTCTGGGGGTAGTCGAAGGCCATCGTGTAGTCGAGGGTGGGCGGTTCGGCGTAGACGGCCCAGCTGAAGGAGTCGATCTCACCGCGCGCGGGCGGCGTGGAGACGGAGAGGTGGGTGTCGGTGACGGCGCCGCCCTCGTTCCCGGGTGGGCCCGAACAGGCTGCGAGCAGGGAGAAGGTGGTCAGGACGGCGGCGGTGACGGCCGCTGCACGGCGGCCCGGCCGACGGTGGGGCCGTCTGCTCGTGCGGGGTGTGGTGGTGTTCATCGTCGCGCTCTCTTTGCCGTGAGGGATGCGGGGGGAGGAGCGGGCGGACCGCCGGGGCGGTCCGCTGGGAACGTTCGGTGCCCGGTCAGCCGGCGTCGGCCGCGCGCCGTGCGGCGACGGGGATCTGCTGGGTGATGCAGTGCACGCCCCCGCCGCCGAACGCGATCGCGAGCGCGCGTACGCCGACGACCTTGCGGCCGGGGTGGGCGGTGGCGATGACGGCGAGGGCGTCCTCGTCCTGGTGCAGTCCGGCCACGGGGACGACGACGCCGCCGTTGGCAACGTAGTAGTTCAGGTAGGAGACCTCGATCCGGCCGTCGGCGAGGTCCGCGAAGGCCGTCTGCGGTACGTCGATGATCTCCAGGCGGCGGCCCCGGGCGTCGGTGGCGGCCTCGAGCACCGCGCGGTTCGCACGCATCCGGGCGTAGTCGGGGTGGGTGGGGTCGGACGGCAGCGAGACGACGACGGTGCCGGGCGCGGCGAACGCGCACACGCCGTCGACGTGGCCGTCGGTCTCGGTGTCGAGGAGGCCGCCGTACGGGAGCCAGATGACCTTGGTGACGCCGAGGCGGGCCTTCAGCTCGGCCTCGATCGCGTCGCGGCCGAGGCCGGGGTTGCGGTTGGGGTGCAGGAGGCACTGCTCCGTGGTGATGAGGGTGCCCTCGCCGTCGACGGTGATCGCTCCGCCTTCGAGGATCATGTCGGAGGCGATGCGGTCGACCCCGAGGTGGTCCAGCAGCAGGGTGCTGATCCGGTCGTCGGCGTCGAACGGGTGGTGCTTGCCGCCCCAGGCGTTGAAGCGGAAGTCGACGCCGGCGCGGTTGCCGTCGGCGTCGAGGACGAAGAGCGGGGCGGAGTCGCGGAACCAGGAGTCGTCGAGCGGCAGCTCGATGACGGTGAGGCCGACGGTGTCGGCGCCGCAGTGGGCGCGGGCGTCGTCGCCGTGGCCGGGCGGGGCGACCATCGTCACGGGCTCGAATGCGGCGATGGCGCGGGCGACGTTCGCGTACTCCTCCTTCACGCCGGCCAGCACGCTCCCCCACAGGTCCTCGCGGACCGGCCAGGCCATCAGGCAGCCCTCGTGCTCGGACCACTCGGCGGGCATACGGTATTCAGACATCAGGTGTCCCACTTCTTTCGTTGGCAGAGTCTTCCACCGGACTGAAAATTCAGTCAAGAGTTCGGGCGGCAGTGCGGTCGGCCCGGGCGGCGAGAAGGGTGCGCGGCGGACCTTGCCGGAACAGGGCTCCCCAGCAAGGAGCGGGGCGAGCGGTCACACAGGCCGGCGGCTCGGGTTGCGCCCACTCTGGCATTGACTGAAAATTCAGTCAATAGATGGGGCGGCGAAAAGGGCAGGCCACCGGGGGGCGGGCCTGCGGGCGATCGGAGGGAAGGGCGGGCGGGTCAGCCCTGGCGGAGACCGGCCAGTTCGGCGTCGATGGCGCCGCTCATGAGTTCCCGCGCATGACCGATCCTGATGCCGCCGCTGAGCCAGCGCATGCTGAGCCCTTCGAGCAGGGCGGTGAGCCGCTCGGCGGCGGCGGCGAGCGACGACGCGGGCGCCATCGGGTGCACCTGGCCCAGCAGCGCGGCGACCTCCTGGACCCACACCAGGGTGGCCCTGGCCAGATCCTCGCGCAGGACCTCGTCGAAGACGGCGCTCGCCCGCAGTTCACCCCAGGCCGAGCTGTTCTCCCGCACCTCCACGGTGTCCTGGAGCTCCAGGAGCAGAGTCTCCTCCAGCTCCTCCCGGGGGGTGAGCGGAGGGTCGTCCGGGTCGCGGTCCGTGGTGTAGCGCTCGGCGCGGTCGTTGATGAACTCGAGGGTCTGGCGCAGAACCCCGGTGCGGTCCTTGAAGTGGTAGTAGATCAGGGCGGTCGACACGCCCGCCTCGGCCGCGAGTTCCTCCACGCGCAGCCCGCGGACCCCGCGCCGGGCGATCACCCGGGCGGCCGCTTCCAGGATCTGAGTGCTGCGAGACGCCATGGACCGCACCTTACCGGGGCGTTCCGGTGCCGGCGTACGCGGCCCGTCGCAGGCATCAGGGGGCGGGTGGAGCGGCCGGGTGGCACCGGACGCGTCCATGGGCCCTCCCAAGGGGAAGAGGCGGGATGACTCGGCATCCTCGCGGCTACTGAAAATTCAGTCAAGCAGTCCGGCGGTACTGGTCCGCGGCGATCGTGACGGAGCCGTCGGCGGACGCGGCGACCAGGCGCACGATCGCGATCTCGCCGCGGTCCGGGCTGCGCACGCAGAACGGCCGCGACCGGGCGAGCGCACCGAAGGGCAGGGCGGAGGCCGGACGGGTCTCGATGCCGCGCAGGCAGTCGGCCACCGTCAGCTCCCCGCCCTCGGCCACGAAGGCGTCCGAGTCCTCGGACGGCAGGAACGCCCGGCCGTCGCGCGCCAGGTACCAGGTGGCCGTCTCCGCGGCCACGACCTTCCCGGCCTTCAGGTCGAACTCGTAGCCGGAGTCGGGGGCGGTGAGCTCGGCCCGGGCGTAGCCGGGCACGTAGCCGGCGGAGGCGGAGGCCGAGGGGTCCGCGGGGGCGGAGGCTGCGGGCGGGCCGGACGGGGTGGCGGAGCTCCCGCCCGGGCCCCCCTCGCCCTCTGCCGGGCCGTCCAGGTAGTACACGGCTGCGGCGCAGGCCAGCAGGGTCGCGGCCACCGCCGCGGCGGCCGTCGGCAAGCGCCGTCTTCGTCGTGAACACCGGCGACAACCTCTCGGACACCGAGGGTGTCCCCGAGGTCCTCGACGCCC